>JAMFSE010000042.1 GCA_026225115.1 Rhodovastum atsumiense | reverse complement strand
TATCCAGCCGCGGCCGGGGGGAGATTTTCAAAATCTGGCCATCTGGTCCCAATTCCACCTTGCGCTCCGGCAAATCCAGATCGAGCGTGCCGCGCTTTTGCCTTGCCGCCAGCAACGCCCGATATGCGGCGTAGAGGGAGGCGAATTGCCGCGGATCGGCTTCCTGACTTTCCTGGACCTGCTCATAGGTCAGCCTTGCCGCCGAGCGCATCAAGCCGCGGCCGAATTGATGCCGCAGCTTCTGCCCATCCTTATCAATATGCATCTCGACAAACAGGCAGCCGCGATCCTCGTCCGGCTTCAAACTGCACCAGCCATTGGAGAGCGCCTCGGGCAGCATAGGCACCACCCGATCCGGGAAATAGCAGGAGTTGCCGCGCTCATATGCGGATTTATCCAGAGCCGAACCCGGTTTTACATAATGCGCGACATCGGCGATCGCGACGATCAGCCGGAACCCATCCTTTTCCGGTTCCGCAAAAACCGCGTCGTCGAAATCCCGCGCATCAGCGCCGTCGATCGTCACCAGCCCGGCATCCCGCAGATCGACCCGTGCGCCCAGCGGGGTGACCCGCGCGCGCTCCGCCTCCTTCAGCGCGGCTTCGGGGAAATCGATGGGGATCTCATGCGTTGCGATCGCGATCATGCTGACCGAGCGGGCATCGCCCACCTGGCCCAACAATTCGGTGATGCGCGCCGGCTTTGGTCCGTAGCCACTGCCCGGTACCGGCTCGGCCCGCACGATCTCGCCATTGGTGGCGCCCATCGTATCGGCTACCTGCACCAGCCATTCGGATTTCTGCCGCCGGTCCGTGGGTTCAATCCGGCCGCCCGCGCCCTCCGCCCGGAACACGCCGACGATGCTGCCGGTCCTCTCCTCCAGCCGCTTCAGCGTCCGGCCTTCATATTTATCCGCGCCGATTTTCCGCAACCGCGCCAGCACCCGCGCACCTGGCGCCAAGGCCGCCTGGCCGCGTGCTTCGGCGAGCATAAAAATAATCGGCGGCCGGCCTTGGCCGTTCCAGTTCACCGGCCGCGCCAGCGCTTCGCCATCGCGGTCGATGCCGGTGATCTGCACCATCGCATTCTCTGGCAGGCTGTTGGCATCCCGAAACTGCTTCGGGCCGGCCCGTTCCAGCAAGCCATCGGTTTCCAGGCTGCGCACCAGGACCCGCAAGCCCTTCTTATGATCAGGTCCAACATTGAAGGCACGGGCAATCTCGCGCAGCCCAACCTTGTCCTTCGCATCGGCGAGGTAGGCGGCAATCGTCTCCCGGCTGGGCAAGGCGGGCGGCTTTACGGTTTTATCTTCAGGCTTCGCTTTAGGCTTTTTATGGACTGTCTTCATTCATCCAGTATGGGGCCTTCCGCCACGCCGGACAAAGGAAGAAACGCGGTCAGATCGACAAGGCCAGCGCCTCGATCCCCAGCCCTAAAATCACCAGCCACGTCAGCATCGCCCCGCCGGCTCTTAGCGCGCGCGGCCCTCCGTGGGTGATACCCGCCGCATGCATGAGCCGGGCTGCAATCAACAACACAGCAAAGATTTCACAGGTGAACCGCGACGCGCCCGAGACTTCAACGGCGCCCAGCAGGATCAACGCCAGCGGCACGTATTCGACAAAATTCCCATGCCGGCGAATGGCAATGAGCAGTGGCAGCGTGCCTGGCGCACCGGCCCCATCGCCATTCAGCACCTTGATCCGGTTCCGAACCAACGAGACGGAAAACGCCAGCACAACAGATAAAATCCCCAGCACCCCGCTGGCAAAAAGCGTCACCGGTATATGGATCATTGGTTTCCCCTGTTTGAATTTTCTATTTAGGAAGCACTTCTTTTTTGAAAAAAAAGAAGCAAAAAACTTTTGTTATGCTGGGTCATGGGCGCGATTTACCAAACGCCCATGGCCCAGAGTCGTAAAGTCTTTTTGGTTCGCGCCGGGCGTCCCCGGTTTTTCTTCAGAAAAAGAACTGCTTAGGATTCGACTAAAGCCTTAGCTTTCGGCTTCGCCGTCGCCTTAGCTTTCGGTTTAGCTTTCGGTTTAGCCTTCGCTTTCGCTTTTGCTTTCGCCTTAGGCTTTGCCTTCACCGTGGGTGCTTTGGGCGGGGCAGGGGCTTTGGCCTTGGCGGCGGGTTTCTTCGCGCCTTTTTTGCCCTTCGGCACCAGCACTTTGCCTTTTTCCGCCAACAGCGCCACCGCCTGGTCGAGGGTGAATTCCATCAGCTCGGCCCCGCGCGGCAGGTTGGCGACCATTTTGCCCCATTGCGCGTAGGGGCCGAACCGGCCTTTGCGCGCCACCACGAACTCGCCATCCTTGGGATGCTGGCCGAGGTTGCGGATGGATTCCTGTTTCTTGCCGATCAAATCCATGGCCCGGTTGAGGCCGATATGGAGTACGTCGTCATCGCGGTCGAGCGAGGCGAAGATCGCGCCCATCTTAACGTAGGGCCCGAACCGGCCGACGCCGGCCTCGATTTTCTCGCCGGATTCCGGATGCATGCCGACCAGACGCGGCAGAGAGAGCAGGCCCAAGGCCGCTTCCAGCGTCAGCGCTTCGGCATCCATGCCGCGGGTCAGCGAGGCGCGTTTCGGCTTGGCTTTCTTGTCGTCCGGGTTGGGCTCGCCCTGCTGCACGTACAGGCCGTAGGGCCCGCGCTTCAGGGTGATTTCTTCGCCGGTGCCAGGGTGCTCGCCGAGCAGCTTCATCCCATCCTTCAGCGTATCGTCCGGGCTTTCGCCGCCGTCGATGATCAGTTTGCGGGTATATTGGCAGGCGGGGTAATTCGAACAGCCAATGAAGCTGCCGTAGCGGCCAAGACGCAGCCCGATTCGACCGGTATTACAGGCCGGGCAGAGTCGCGGGTCGGACCCGTCATCGCGCGCCGGGAAGAAATGCGGTCCGAGATCGGCGTCAAGCGCGTCGATGACGTCGGAGATTTTCAGATCCTTGGTATCGCCGATGGCGACCGAGAAATCCGTCCAGAACGCCCGCAGCACGTCGCGCCAGTTGGCCTTGCCCTCGGCGATGTCGTCGAGCTGTTCCTCGAGCGACGCGGTGAAGCCGGTATCGACATAGCGCGAGAAAAAGCTGGTGAGGAAGGCGGTAACCAGCCGGCCGCGATCCTCGGGGATGAAGCGCCTGGCTTCCAGCCGGACGTAATTGCGGTCCCGCAGCACGGTCAGGATGGAGGCATAGGTGGAAGGCCGGCCGATGCCGAGCTCTTCCATTTTCTTCACCAGCGAGGCTTCCGAATAGCGCGGCGGGGGCTGGGTGAAATGCTGGCTGGCATCGACCTTGCCGGTCTTCAGCGGATCGCCCTTGTTGATCGGCGGCAGGATCCGCGCGTCGTCATCGTCGGAGGCATCGTCGAGGTCTTCGCGGTACAGCTTCAAAAACCCGTCAAAGGCCAGCACGGAGCCGGTGGCGCGAAGGGTCTGACCCTTGCCGTCGGTCATATCCACGCTGGTCTGGTCCAGCTCCGCCGACTGCATCTGACAGGCGAGCGCACGCTTATAGATCAGTTCATAAAGCCTCGCCTGCTCGGATGAGAGCCGGCGCGCGACCTTGGCGGGGGTGAGTGCGCTATCGGTCGGCCGGATCGCCTCATGCGCTTCCTGCGCGCTTTTCGATTTCGAAATATATTCGCGCGGCGCGATGGGCAGATAGTCCGGTCCGAAATCGGATTTGATCTGCGCCCGCATGGCGGTAACCGCTTCTTTCGCAAGCTGCACGCCGTCGGTTCGCATATAGGTGATCAACCCGACCGTCTCGCCGTCGATCTCGACACCTTCATACAGCTGCTGCGCGAGACGCATGGTCTGCTGGGAGGAATAACCGAGCTTGCGGCTAGCCTCCTGCTGCAAAGTAGAGGTGATGAAGGGCGGCGGCGGGTTGCGCTTGGTGCGCTTTTTATCGACGGTGGCGACTTCGAAGCTGCCGGCCTGCACGGCGGCCTTGGCAGCCAGCGCCTTGACCTCGTCATTGAGGTCGAACTGGTCGAGTTTTTTGCCGTTGAAATGGGTGAGCTTGGCGTTGAACGGTGCGCCGGACGGCGTGGCGAACCCGGCTTCCACGGTCCAGTATTCGCGCGGCTTGAAAACCTCAATCTCGGCCTCGCGCTCGCAGATCAGCCGCAGGGCGACGGATTGCACGCGCCCGGCACTCCGGCTGCCCGGCAATTTCCGCCATAACACCGGGGAGAGCGTGAACCCCACCAGGTAATCCAACGCCCGGCGCGCGAGGTATGCCTCGATCAGCGGCTGGTCCAGCTCGCGAGGCGCGGCCATCGCCGCCTTCACCGCGGTTTTGGTGATCTCGTTGAAGGTGACGCGCAGCACGTGCACGCCTTTCAGCGCCTTCTGGTCTTCCAGCATGGCGCGGACATGCCAGGAGATCGCCTCGCCTTCACGGTCAGGGTCGGTGGCAAGATACAGCGTTTTGGCACCCTTCAGGGCGCGCGCGATCGCCGCCATCTGCTTGGTGCCGCGGTCGTCGGACTCCCAGGACATCGAGAAATCGTCGTCCGGCCGGACCGAACCGTCTTTGGCGGGCAGGTCGCGCACATGGCCGTAGGAGGCGAGCACGGTGAACTTGTCACCCAGATACTTATTGATCGTCTTTGCCTTGGAGGGCGATTCGACGACGACGATATCAGTCAACCAATCGTTCCATTCATCATTTCAATTGGGGTTTGCGAGCAGTGCAACCCGGTTTCCAGGCAAGGTTTCCACCCGGCCCGCAAGTTCTAGTTCAAGGAGAACCGCCTGGATGGCGGCGGTGGACAACTGGCAGTGCCGCGCAATCCAGTCAACCGCAACAGGTGCCACACCTATCAGGCTTGGCACCAAATGTCGGGCCTTGGCAAGCTCAGCGGTGCCGGCGTCGGGTTCACGAGACGGTATAGATGGCTCGGCAAAGCCACTTTTGTCATGCAGAAACATCGGGTCACGGGCCAGTCCTTGGCGGGCCGGATGATCCGGCAGGTTGGCCAGTACATCGGCGGCGGTCTCGGTGAGGTTGGCCCCCTGGCGCAGCAAATCGTTGGACCCCCGGCAGCGCGGGTCGAGCGGCGAGCCCGGTACCGCGAACAGTTCCCGGCCTGCCTCATTGGCCAGGCGTGCCGTGATCAGCGAGCCCGAACGGACTGCCGCCTCGATGACGACCAGGCCCAGCGATAGGCCGGCGATCACCCGGTTGCGCCTGGGGAAATGCCGAGCCAACGGTGCCGTGCCGAGCGGTGCCTCCGCGACGACGGCGCCATTTTCGGCGATTTCAGCCTGCAATTTGTCATGCTCCGGCGGGTAGGGGATATCGATCCCGCCGGCGATTGCGGCGATCGTCCGGCCTGTCCGCATGGCCCCCTTATGGGCGCTGGCATCGATGCCGCGGGCCAAGCCTGAGACCACTACCAGGTTTGGGGCCAAATCCTCAGCCAGTTGTTCGGCCATCCGCATGCCGTTGATCGACGCATTGCGCGCACCGACCACGCCCACGCTGCGGGCGGAAAGTAGTTTGACGTCTCCCAGCACGGCCAAAGCCGGCGGCGCATCTGCGGTATTCGCCAGAAATTCCGGATATTCGGCATCGCCGAGGAAGCAAAACTTACCGCCAAGTTTTTGTAATTGCTTCATCTCACGCTCCGCATCGGCGCGGCCAGAGAGCTTGAACGGGGCTGTGCGGCCGCCGGCACGGGCCAGATCCGGCAACGCAGCGATGGCTTCGGCGATGCTGCCAAAACGCGCCAGCAGGCGACGATAGGTGAGGGGTCCAACGCCCTCGGTCCGGATCAGCCGCAGCCGGTCGACGGGATCATTCACGTTTTCTGGCCGATCCTCGGCTCCGTCCCGAGCCGTAGCCGGGTGATGTTCGCGCTATGCTTCCAATAGACCATGAGCCCGATTAAAAAAGCCAATGCCGCGAAGTTCTGATGCCCCAGCGCCAATGCCGCGAGCGGTGCGATCGCAAAGGCCGACAGCGCCGCGGCGGAGGAAAAGCGCAGGGCAACAGCCGCCAGAAGCCAGGCTGCGCAAGCCAGCAATCCAACGGGAAAACAGCCGCCCAGGAAAATGCCAAGTCCGGTGGCAACACCCTTGCCGCCTTTGAACTTCAGCCAAACCGGAAACAAATGGCCGAGGAACACCGCCAAGCCCCCCAAAATTGCCGCTTGCGCAAAATGCTGCGCGAGCAGCACCGCCGCAGCGCCCTTCAGCCCGTCCAGAAACAACGTCGCTGCCGCCAGCTTCTTATTGCCGGTGCGCAGGACGTTCGTGGCGCCGATATTGCCCGAACCAATTTCTCTTATGTCTCCCAACCCCGCAGCCCGGGTTAGCAATAGCCCAAAAGGAATTGATCCTAAAAGATAACATACTATGACAACCAGAACGATCATCCGAAGAAGCGCCGCCCGGTTTTCCATGTGCCGATGACTTTGCCTTCCAAAGGCCGGCCATCGAACGGCGTATTCTGTGCTTTGCCAGGCAGTTTTCCGGCTTCTACCAGCCAGGCGCGATGTGGATCGAACAGGCATAAATCCGCCGGCGCGCCCTTCGCAAGCCTGCCCGCTTCAATACCGAGAAACGCGGCCGGTCCCGCGGTCAGCAGTGCGAGTACCTGCGCCATCGTAAGGGCGCCAGCATGCACCTGGGCCAGGGTCACCGCCAGCAAGGTGGCCAATCCGGCGCCGCCGGGGGCTGCTTCGGCAAAGGGCAGGCGCTTGTCGTCCGCATCGCGCGGCTGATGGTCGGAGGCAATGGCGTCGATCGTGCCATCCGCCAGCGCCGCCAATATTGCCAGCCGGTCGGCTTCGACCCGCAGCGGCGGCGAGAATTTCGCATAGGTCCGGAAATCGCCGATCGCGGTCTCGTTCAGGTCGAAGTAAGGCGGCGCGGTATCGCAGGTGACCTTCAGCCCGCGATCCTTGGCACGGCGGATCAGGGTACAGGCCTCGCCGGTTGAAACATGCGCGAAATGCACGGCGCCGCCGGTCAGCTCCGCCAGGCGGATATCGCGCGCCACCATAATAGCTTCCGCCGCCGCCGGGATGCCGGGCAGTCCCATCAGTGTCGCCCGCGCGCCTTCTGTTGCGGCACCGCCTGCACTCAGCTCCGTATCCTCCGGATGTTGCACGATTCTCATGCCGAACCCGCTGGCATATGAGAGTGCGCGGCGCATCAGCCGGGCGGAGCCGATCGCCTTGGTGCCATCGCTGAAAC
The DNA here is from genome assembly GCA_026225115.1 of Rhodovastum atsumiense. Lineage (GTDB taxonomy): Bacteria > Pseudomonadota > Alphaproteobacteria > Acetobacterales > Acetobacteraceae > Acidocella > Acidocella atsumiense_A. Next base: position 18,569 of record JAMFSE010000042.1, on the reverse strand, counting down.
CCACGGCCCCGGCCCTTTTGAGCAGGCCGTATTCCGCTAGCTCCTCGCCCTGGCAGCCGCGCGTCGCCGCCGCATAGGGGATCAGGCTCACCGACCCGGTTTCCTCTCCGCGCGAAGTGATCAGCCGCACCAGCGCCGGATTATCGATGGCAGGGTTGCTGTCCGGCAATACGGCGATGGAGGTGATGCCGCCGGCGGCGGCCGCCCGCGCCGCCGAGGCAAAGGTCTCCCGGTATTCATAGCCCGGCTCGCCCAACGATGCCCGGATATCGACCAGGCCCGGCGCCAGAATAGCACCCTCAGCCTCGATGATTGCGGCCCCCTCCGGGACGCCCAACCCGGCGCCAAAATCCACGATTTTGCCGTCCTGAACCAATAGCTCGCCAGCGACCAGACCCTCTGGCATCGACAAGCTGACTTTTCGAAACAAGGTGTCAGCCATTCCAGATCGGTCCCCGTGCCAACGTGTCCAGCACTGCCATCCGCACGGCGACCCCCATCTCCACCTGCTCCTTGATCACCGAGCGAACCGAGTCATCGGCAACCGCGCTGTCGATCTCGACGCCGCGGTTCATCGGCCCAGGATGCATCACCAGCGCGTCCGGCTTGGCAAAAGCCAGCTTCTCGGCGCTGACGCCGTAGAAGGCAAAAAACTCCCGCGCGCTCGGCACCAGCCCCTTGTTCATGCGTTCTTTCTGCAGCCGCAGCGCCATCACGATATCCGCCCCGGCCAAGCCCGCTTCCATATCGTGGTAAACCTGCACGCCGAGGGAAGCGATTTCCGCCGGAATAAGAGTAGGGGGGCCAACAACCCGGACCTGATTCCCCAGCATGCTCAGGAGAAGGAGGTTCGAGCGCGCCACCCGCGAATGCGCGATATCGCCGCAAATGGCGATCGTCAGCCCATCGATCCGGCCTTTGCGGCGGCGGATGGTCAGCGCGTCCAGCAGCGCCTGGGTTGGGTGCTCATGCATGCCGTCGCCGGCATTGATCACCGCCGCCTCGACTTTCTGCGCCAGCAGCGCCGGCGCGCCCGACTGGTTATGCCGCACCACCAGCAGATCGCAGTTCATCGCATTCAGAGTTGCTGCGGTATCCAGCAATGTCTCACCCTTGCTGACCGATGAGGTCGAGACCGACATATTGATAACATCCGCCCCCAGCCTTTTGCCGGCAAGCTCAAAACTGGTGCGCGTGCGAGTCGAGTCCTCGAAGAACAGATTGATCAGGGTTCGGCCGCGCAGCAGATCGCGCTGGGTTTTCCCCGAGCGGTTCAGCAATACGTAATTTTCCGCCAAATCCAGCATGGCCGTGACCGCAACGGGGTTCAAACCCTCAATACCCAGCAAGTGGCGCATTTGCATGGGCCCCGTATTGCCCAGTGTGCCGCATCCGGCAATAGCGCGCGGCTGGTTGAAAACGCCACTATGCCGGTCATCTGACGCGCTTTCTCAAAAAACACGCCAGCTTACGCGACTCAGCGCGTTTTAACGCAGCCTCAGGGACTTGCGGGTGAATGTGGGGATGTGGTGCAAAGGCGGGAGAACAGGGGATATCAAAATGAATCGGTTTGCCGCCTCGCTTTCGTTTGCGCTTTTTACAGCCTTTGCGGCTCCGGCTGCGATTGCCGGTCCCGTTGCCTATCCGATATTTTTTCAGCCCTGGTCGGCTGGGCTCGACGCCAATGCCACCAGCACCATTTCCATTGCCGCGAAAGCTGCTCAGGCAAATCCGACATTCCCGATTGTCGTTACCGGCTCGGCCGATACGGTCGGCGGCGCGACCGCTAATAAAGATCTCGCGTTGACCCGCGCCCAGGTCGTCGCCGACGCCCTCACGGCTGACGGTGTCGCGGCGTCGCGCATCGCCGTTGTGTCGGCCGGGGAAGTTTCTTCGCCGGGTGTCTCCGCCGGCAGTTTTGCGCAGTTCAGCCGTCGGGTGCTTATCCAGATCGGAAATTAGCACCAACCATCAATCATTTGATTGACTATCAATCGAATGGTTGATACTCTATGGCATCGCACAGCCATGGGAGCATCTGATGGGCTATCGTGACACGGTCGTTCAGTTAAACCACTATCGTAAGCAAATTGCCGGCATCAAGTCGCAGATGCGGGAATTACAGGGGCAAATCGAGCCCGAGCCGGTATCGGATTACATATTTGCGACCCCTGAGGGCTCTGTCACTTTGTCGGCATTGTTCGGCGACAAGCAGGAGCTGTTTGTCATCCACAACATGGGCAAGGGCTGCGCTTACTGCACGCTTTGGGCTGACGGTTTCAACGGCGTGCAGCACCATCTGCGGGACCGGGCCGCCTTTGTTGTCAGCTCGCCGGACACGCCGCAGGCGCAGCAGGAATTCGCAGCCTCGCGCGGCTGGAAGTTCCCGATGGTCTCGCATCAGGGCAGCAGCTTCGCCGAGGATATGGGCTACCGTCCGGAGGGAAAATTTTATCCAGGGGTTTCGGTGTTCCGGAAGCGGGAGGATGGCATCGTCCGCATTTCCGAAGCCGAGCTTGGGCCGGATGACGAATTCTGTGTCGTCTGGAGTTTTCTCGACCTGCTGCCCGCCGGTACGGATGGCTGGCGCCCGCGCTACAATTATTGATGGCAGGCCGGGCAGGGGTTTCACCCCGAATGGATGGCGAGGCGGCAGCCGCGCCTGATCCGCTGGACCTGGTCTTCGCAGCACTTTCCGATCCGATACGCCGCTCGATCCTGGAGCGGCTGGATGGGGAAAGCCTGCTTGTCTCTGAAATTGCCGCCGCCTATGCGGTAACCCTGCAGGCGGTCTCCCGCCATATTCAGGTCCTGGTGCATGCCGGGCTGATCACCCAGGCGCGCACCGGGCGCATTAGCCGCTGCAGTCTGGAAGCCGGCCCGATTGCCGAAGCCGCGGTTTGGATCAACCGCTACAGCAAATACTGGGATGCGCAGTTCCAGACACTGGCGGATCAACTGCTGGCGATCGAGGATCGGCGAAAATAGGCAAAGCGAACCCTATGATCCAGAAGCAATATGTCATTTCCCTGCCGGCTGATACGACTTGCGGATCATCCGAACCTGGATTGCCGAGAAGGCGCCGGCTCTCGATAATTTTCCCGGCCTTGGACTGAAATGCTTTCTGATCAGGAAGAAGGGCCGTAACGCCGAAAGCAATCAATGCGCCGGTATACTATGGCCGACTGCCGCTGCCATCCAGGCATTCGTTACCGGGCGGGGGTTTTAGGGGGTGAACAATAGCTTTGGCCGGCCCGCGATCGCGCATTGGCTCGGTCCGACTATGCCTGCCGCGGCGTAGCCCGGCTTGGCGTCACCAACCTTTGTCCCGGACGCCGGGCAGCCGCAGCGGTTGGCCAAAGGATGGCCCGCTTATCCGTGCAGTGGGACTCAATCCGCAGAACTGGAAAATGGCGATTTTCGAATATTGGACCATGCGCCGGGGATGGGGATATTTCGGCCGACTGACTGCCGGATGACCAGCATCCGCGCATCTCCGTTAATCGCAGAATATATATTATGGAAAGTGATACAGCCTTAAATTAAATATGGCGCTACATGCTGGACTGCCATACCCTTTTGCGACGGCCTGGATCGTTCAGCGTCCTCGGTCGGCCGCTTCGCCCGGTTCAGTCACCCGCTCCGATAACCATCGTTTCGGCAGGTCGCCGGCGCACCTTGCGCCCCAGCCACGCGCGCACCGGCTCATCGTACCAATTCCAGGCGGCCCATGCTACGGCAAGACACGCCAGGAACGCCACCGCAAGCATGGGCAAGAGTAGCGCCGGCGCCCGACCCTGCAGCCGGTCGACCAGCGGCATCACCGTCACATAATGCAGCGCATAAACCGGATATGAGAGGCCACCGGCAAAGAGCGCGGCGCGGCGCCATCCCTCCGAAGCGCGATCCTTCGCATCCAGCACGATTATCGCCGGGAAGATCACTGCGACAGCGAACGCATCGTATATGGTTCCAAACTTCCAGGGCACGCATAGCGCGGCGAAAAGCGCGATCGCCAGGACCGGGAAAGGCACCGCCGGCGCAAGCGCGTCCAGCCGCGCCGGCGTCAGAATGCGCGCCATCAAGATGCCGGCGAAGAACGAGAACAGCACCCTGGCGGCGCCGGTGCCAAAGGTCGGGAAGGTCGAGCCACCTACCAGGCGGAGGTTATAGGTGGTGTACAGAATCCCGGCAAAGCCAACTATCATACAACCCGCGGCAATCCAGGCGAAGCGGCGAGAACGCACAAGCACGGCATAGGCGACGTTTGCCCAGAGTTCGAACATCAGCGACCAGAGAGGCGGATCCAGCGGCACCAGGAGGTTGGTTGAGACAGCGAACCAGGGTGGCAATAGTAGCAGCCCGAAGGCGGCGCCGGCGACCAGATGGTCTGGCTTCGGGCCTTCGCCAATCTGCCAGGTAAGCCCGCAAAGAACGCCGAGCAGAATCAGTGGATAAAGTCGGATTAACCGAGCAGTTAGGAAGGCCTTCAGCCCCATCGCCCCGGTCAGCAGCCGGGTCTCATATGCGTTTGAGATCACGTAGCCGCTCAGCAGGAAGAAGAAATCGACCGCGAGATAGCCGCGGGCGGGAGCAACATGGATTATATGGGTTTCGTGGTAGATCACGACCGCCGCTGCCGCTATTCCCCGCAGGCCGTCGAGGGTGGCGTTATGCTGTTTTCCCATTATTCACCCCTTGCCTGCGCAACGTAACGTGGCTTCGCACTTCCCGGCAAATTAAATGTTGCAGTGCGGCAGGGTTGTGGCCATTTCCGCCGCAATGTGTTTCCCGAACACTCCGTGTCGCCACCCGGGCAGATTACGGCGGCGTCGAAATATTTCATTTAATAACGAGGGGTTGTTGGGAATTCGCATTGCAAGCACATGCCGTCGAACGCCGGTTTGACGCTGTCCGGCAGGTTCGCCATTAGCCAAGTGTAATCCATATTCGGGCCCATATGCGTCAGCACCGTCCGCTTTGGCCGCAGCCGTTCAACCCAGGCCAGAACCTGATCCAGATTGGCGTGCGTCGGATGTGGGGTGTCGCGGGTAAAGCAATCCACCACGAAGACGTCAAGATTTTCGAGCGCGGCCAGCGCCGCTTCGTCCAGCCGAACCACATCCGTGCAATAGGCAAAGCCGCCGATGCGCAGACCCAACGACGTTGTGAGCCCGTGGTCCTGGCCGATCAACTGAACCGGCAATCCTAATATTTCAACGCGTTGCCCAGCCTCGACCGTCTGCCGGTCGAACACCGGACGGAAGAATGCCGGGCTGGTTGTCCAGGGCCTGAAAGCATAATCAAAGCGCTGTTCCAGCTCCGTCCAGCTCAGCGCCGTCGCGTATGCCGGCATCGGCGCGCCGAGGAGCCGGTTGAGGATGCGCACCTCATCCAGCCCGGCAATATGATCAGCATGCGAATGCGTGTAGATAACCGCATGAATTTTCGGGATTTTACATCCCGTAAGCTGGAGCCGCAGATCCGGCCCGGTATCTACCAGCAGGCGCCGTCCATCCGGCGCCTCGATCGCGATGCTGGGGCGTGAGCGCCGGTTTCGTGGCTCGTTTGGATCCAGCGCACCCCATTCGCCGCCGCCATCCAACCCGCCGATCTGCGGCGAGCCGGAAGAACCGCCAGTTCCGAGGAATGTGACTTTTATCTGCTTCAAACGGCTTTCTCGTAGAGCGTGCGAAAATTCCGGGTCGTCAGCTCCGCCAGAGCCTCCGGCGTCAAGCCTTTGACTTCGCTCAATACTTTGGCGGTATGCACGGTATGCGCGGGTTCATTGCGCTTGCCACGGAACGGCACCGGCGCCAGATAGGGCGAATCCGTTTCCACCAGCAGCCGGTCCAACGGAACATCCGCCGCTATTTCCCTCAATTCATTCGATTTAGGGAAGGTCAGAATGCCGGAGAACGAGATATAGCCGCCCATCGCCACCGCCGCTTCCGCCAATCCTCGACCGGAGGAGAAGCAATGCAGCAGGAATTTGAAATCGCCGCCCCCTGCCCGTTCCTCGGCCAGTATCCGCGCCACATCCTCATCCGCATCCCGCGCGTGGATCGCCAGCGGCAGCCCGGTCATTTGCGCCGCGCGGATATGCGCCCGGAAATTCTGCTGCTGAACATCCTTCGGCGCCTTGTCGTAGAAATAATCCAGGCCGGATTCTCCAATGCCGATGACGCAAGGATGGTTCGTCATCTCCGCGATCACCTCCGGCGCCGGCACCGGGCCTTCATCAGCCGCATGGTTCGGATGCACGCCCACCGAACACCACACGCCCGCAGCCTCGGCAATCGCCCGGATCGCGCGCGACTGGCTCAGCGTAACCCCGATAGTCACCATCTCGCCGACGCCGGCGTCGCGCGCCCGGGCAATGACATCGGTGCGTTCGGCATCCGAGAAATAATCCAGATGGCAATGTGAATCGATCAGCATGTTCAGGCCGCAACCTCCACATATCGCGGGAAAATTCCGAACGGCGCGGGCAGCGCCGCACCGGCGGTCATCGGCGCCGCCAACGCTGCCCAGTCCCGATCCTCTGCCGCGATCCCTAGCTGATCCAGCAGCTTGGCCATGGTCTCCGGCATAAACGGCTGCAACAAAATACCGACGCTGCGGATCGATTCCAGCAGCACCCGCAGCACCGTCGCCATCCGCTTCGGATCCGTCTTTTTCAGTGCCCAGGGGGCCTGATGGTCGATATAGGCGTTGGCGTTGCGCACTAGTCTCCAGATTTCTTCCAGCGCTTCGTTAAACGCCAGCCGATCCAGCGCGTCGCGAACCTTGTCCGGCAGCACCGCTGCGCTCTGCAGCATCGTCTCGTCGGCCTCCGCAAGCCTTCCCAAAGGCGGCACCGCGGCGCCGGCATTCTTGGCAATGAAGGATAGGGTGCGTTGCCCGAGATTGCCGAGATCATTCGCCAACTCGACATTCAGCCGTGAAATCAGCGCCTTGCGCGAGAAATCTCCGTCGCCGCCGAAGGGTACTTCCCGCAGCAGAAAAAACCGCACCGGATCCAGCCCGAATTCCTCGATCAACGGCCGGACATCAATGAAGTTACCGAGCGACTTGCTCATCTTCTCGCCCTCGACCGTCCACCAGCCATGGGAATAGACCCGGCTTGGCAACGGCAGGCCGGCCGCCATCAAAAATGCCGGCCAGTACACGGCGTGAAAGCGGATGATCTCCTTGCCTACCAGATGGATATTCGCCGGCCAGAAATCTGTCCGCGCGCCGACTGCATCGGGATAGCCGGTAGCGGTCAGGTAATTCGTCAACGCATCCAGCCAGACATACATTACGTGATCCGGATCGCCCGGTACCGGCACGCCCCAGGTAAAGCTGGTGCGGCTGACCGACAGATCGTTCAACCCGCCACGCACAAAATTCAAAATCTCATTGCGCTTGGCCGGCGGTGCGATGAAGCCCGGATTTTCTTCATAAAATGCTAGAAGAGGTTCCTGGAATTTACTCAATTTGAAGAAATAAGACGGCTCGATCACCCATTCCACCGGCGCCCCACTGGGGGCTTTCTTCGAACCATCCGCCGCGATGATCAGCTCATCCTCATCGTAGAAGGCCTCATCGCGAACCGCGTACCAGCCCTCATATTTGCCGAGATAGATGGCCCCGGACGCAACCAGCCGCAGCCACAGCGCTTGGCAGGCGCGTTTATGCCGGGGCTCGGTCGTGCGGATGAAATCATCGTTCGAGATATTCATCCGCTTCGCCATGTCGATAAAATCCGCCGCCACCTGATCGGTGAAGGTCTGCGGGTCGATCCCGGCGGCGCGCGCTGCACTCTCCACCTTCTGCCCGTGCTCATCGGTGCCGGTGAGGAAAAACACGTCGTAGCCGTCCAGCCGCTTGAACCGCGCCATCACATCGGCGGCGGTCGAGGTATAGGCGTGCCCCAGATGCGGCGCTCCATTGACGTAGTAGATCGGCGTAGTGATGTAATATCTTTGCTTCATGATCCGTTCGGTAACTGACTGAGCGCCACGATGATCGCGGCGCGCTTATCGAGGTTGAGGCCGACCACCTCGCGCTCCATGCGGGCGAATTCCTGCCAGAGCGAGACTTTTGCTGCAAGCGACGCGTCGCGGCCCGCGCCACCGGTCCCAGCGCGCGCCGCCCGCCGCGTTGCCTTCGCCAGGCCCGCCCGCAGCAGATCCATGAACACGGTATATCCGTCCTCACTGCGCGCCAGCACATCGGCGATCGCCTGCGCGCGGGCCGGCGGCAACGGCTTGTCCGCCTCCAGCGCCTCATCCACTAGCCCGGCAATCGCCACGCCGTCTTCGGCTGCCAAGGTCATGGCGGTGCCGATGCTGCCTTCGCTCAGCCGCGCCAGCTTCCCCCGCTCGGGCATGCTCAGTTCGGGGGTATAAAACCCAAGCAGGGTCTCCACATCGGCATCCGCCAACGGTGCCAAATTAAGATTGCGGCAGCGGCTGCGGATGGTCGGCAGCAGGCGCCCCGGTGCGTGGCTGACCAGGAGAAGAATCGCCCGCTTCGGCGGCTCTTCCAGCAATTTGAGCAGCGCATTGGCGGCATTGCGGTTCATCTGCTCCGCGCCATCCACAATCACGACCCTCCAGCCGCCCTCGCCCGCCGTCAGCCGCAGAAACTTCCCCACCTCATGCACCGTATCGATGACGATCTCGCTCTGCATCTTTTTGCGCTTGTCATCGAAGCGCCGCTCGATCGTCAGCAGATCGGCATGGGTGTTTGCCGCCACCCGCCGCGCCGTGGGCAGGTCCGGGGCGACTGACAAATCCTCAGCCGTGCCACCGGCCAGCAGCCAGCGCGCAAACCGGTAAGCGAGTGTCGCCTTGCCAATGCCATGCTGCCCGCCGATCAGCCAGGCATGGTGCAGCCGCCCGGCCGTTGCCGCATTGTGCAACGCGTGCACAGCCGCCTGGTGTCCGACGAACAGCGGATTCTCGCGGGGCAGCGTCAAAGCCGCGACCCGAGGAAATCAATTTCGCAATCGAACGACATGGAACTCCTTCAATCCGTCCCAAGCATTCTAGCCGCTGCCGCCGCCATTGTCGCTAAGGCTCAAGCCTGAATCGGCGCGGTCTCATGCACGGCCGATGCTGCCCGGACTGCCTGGCAGCATTTCAGCACTTCCTCGAACGAGCTCGCGAAATAATCCGCGCCAATTGCCGCTCGCGACGCCTCATCCAGCCCGCCCTGCGGCCATAGCCCAACCAGCACCTGAGTCCCCGCCGGCAGCCGCCTGCGCAACCGCTGGATCAAGTAACGCAGATGCGCCGGGCTGCCGCTGATATTCAGGTAGGCAACGCACACCATGGAGACCTTCGAGACATCCAGCCCCTCAACGCTGAAGCGCGACACGTCCCGGTATTTGATCATTCTGCCGCCAATACCGAGCTGTTCAAACAGATGCATCAGCATGCGCGCCGCCGGCTCATCCAGCGGCCCGCGGCCGGCAATGCTCAGCACCTCGAACGGCACTTGGCAAAGCGCATCCACTTCAGACACATCGGTTGCGCCGCGCTTTTTATCCGCCCGCTCCTGGTGCTCGGACAGGCCCTCCACCAACTCGTAGATCGTGTTCTTGACGTTCTCCTGCTGATCCTCGGTAAGAATGCCAAGGTCGGCATCCTGCGCCGCCAGCTGCATGCCGGGAAGCGCAACCTCATCGTAATACCGGGCGATCGGCATTTCCTTCAGCAACACCTCGGCCTGGTCCAAAGCCTCATCGGCGTCATCGGCCAGGATACGCTGATAGAAACTCTCGGTCGGCGTCAGCGGCGGCCGGTCGCCGAGCAGGATATCCAGGAACTCCAACCCCTTCAGATGCCGCCCCATCACCGCCAGACAGACAGTAAGCGGCGTCGACAGCAGCAGCCCCACCGGCCCCCATACCCAGGACCAGAAAATTGCCGACACTATCACCGAAAATGGCGAAAGCCCGCTGCTTTGCCCATAGATCAGCGGCTCGACCAACTGCCCGGTCACGCCCTCGGCGACCACGTAGAAGACCAGCGTCCAGACCGCCATCGACCAGCCAGGCTCGACCGCGGCCGCCAATGCGATGGGAAGTGCGGCCGAGATGAACGAGCCGACATAGGGAATGAACCGCAGAATCGCCGTCATCACGCCCCAGAGGATCGGCCGCGGCACGCCGATAAAATACAACCCGATCGCGATGATCACGCCAAAGGCGGTGTTCACGCTAAGCTGGGTCAGAAAATACCGCGTCAACCGCCGCCCGGCGTCATCCATCGCCACAGTCGTGCGGTGAATATCATCCGGCCCGATCAGCCGGATCAGCCGGTCACGCAGATCCTCACGCTGCAGCAGCGCGAAAATTGCCACCACGAACACAATGCCGATGGTTGCTAGCGGCGACATAATCGGGGAAATATATTCCTCCGCAATTTGCCAGGGCGAGGGCAGCGCTTGTTCGACAGATGCCACCGGCGTTGGGGCTGGCAGCGGTGCCGCGGAAACGCTCTGATTAGCGTTGCCGGCCTGGTGCTGCGCCACCTTCGGCGCCGGCACCGCCGGCCGGTTCTGCGGTGAGGCGGAATTCACAACATGCGAGAAACGCTGCATCGTATCGGATTTTATCACCGCCACCTTGGCTTCAATCGTCGAGGTATAGTTCGGCAGATCCGAAGCCAACTGCTTGAGTTGCCCAGCGATCACCCCGCCGATCACGATTAAAACGCCCAGCGCCAGCGTGACGACCAGCACGACCGACGGTACCCGGCCGAGATAGATCCGCCGGAACCAGTCGACCGCCGGTGCCAGCAAAAACGTCAGCAGCAGCGCCAAAGTTACCGGCACCAGCACCTCACGGCCGAAATACAGAGTGACGACGATCAGCACGAACACTGTCATCACCTTCGCCGCATCGGGCCGCGCCCGCGTGGGGTCGGAGCGCTTCGGCCTTGCCGCAAGCTGCGCGGAATCAGTCGGCGGCGTTACGCTCATACGCGTGCCTTTTCGGCTTGTTGTTTCTCATTCGGTACGTGTCACCCGGCCGACCGGGCGTCCGTAATCATATGATGGATAAATCCCAGCTTTTCGATCACCGGCTGTGTCAGCACAAACGGATACAAATCCTTCTCCCCCATGCTGCGGCTTAGATTGTTCATCGTAAAGGTCAACGGCAGCCAGGCAGTCACCAGATCGTCGATCGAATTCACTCGGTATGGATTGAAATCAATCTCCACATGCAGGCTGTCTTCCTTGGTAAAGGTTGGATGGATCCGCAGGCCGAATGCGGCTGCCGTCTCCAACGTATCGACAATGTGCAGATAATGCGCCCAGGTTTCCGCAAAATCCTCCCAGGGGTGGGAGGTCGCGTAGGTGCTGATGAAATGCTCCTGCCAATCCGCCGGCGGCCCATTTTCATAATGCTTCTTCAGCGCTTCGGCGTAATCCGCGCGCTCATCGCCGAACACTTCGCGGCAGGCGTCGATATTGCCTTTGTCCCGGATCAGCACATCCCAGAAATAATGCCCGACCTCATGCCGGAAATGCCCCAGCAGCGTGCGGTAGGGCTCATGCATCGCGGCGCGGAATTTCGCCCGCTTCACATCATCAGCCTCGTTGAGATTGATGACGATGACGCCCTCATCATGCCCGGTCAGCACTTTCGGGGTGCCGAGGTCCGGCGCCTCCTCGAGAAAATCGAACACCAGCCCGTGCTCGGGATTCTGGGTCCGTGTCTGAATCGGTAACCGCAGCGCCATTAGGCTATAGAACAGCCGGTGCTTGGCAATTTCCATATCCCGCCAATGCTGCAGGTTATTATTGAGGTTCAAATCCGGGATCATCCGATTATGCTGACAGGCGAGGCAAAACGGATCTTCCTGATCAGCAGGGATCATCCAGTTGCAGGCATCCGGCCCGGCATTCTGACAAAACCGTACCTTTGGTTTCTCCGGGGTCAACGCAACGAAATAGTCACCTTCCGGTTCCAGGGCGCTCAAAATACCTGCTACCGGCAGATAACCCAGGTCATGCCCGCAGGCGCCGCAAAAACGGTTTTCAAAATAGATGGCCGATTTGCAGGACTGGCAACGGAATACCTTCATGACCGCGCACCCATTTTTTCAGCACACGCAAAGACAATTTGAAAAACCATTCATAATTCCAATCGGCTCGTCGGCAACAACCTCATATATCTATGGTGCAATCGCCAAACTGTTAGGTTGCAATCCCAATTATCTCCGGGACGCGCGGCATCTACACGGCCAGTTCTGGCGAGTTCGTTTATGTTTCATGTTAATCGTGAAAGCTTATGGTTTTGTAACGCCCGCATCATCGCCTGGTACCTATCTCTCCACCTTGATTGTTGTTCCGACCCCACGCCATTTATTTGTCAAACGGAATGATATATGCCGGACGTTGAAAACCTGACCCCGCAGGCCGCAAACCAGTCCCCAACGCCACCGACGGAAATGCCGCCGCCGGGCGTCGACCCGCCGAAAGGCGGAACGCCGGCCCCGGATGCGGTGCGCAAGGACAAGGTCCAGGCCGATCCCGCCGCGCGAGATGCCGGACGTTATGCCAGATCCCCGCATGAAATTCCGCCAAAAGGCTGGTGGACGGTCGCCAAACGCGCCGGCGCCGGCTTCGTGCAGGACCGCATCATGGCGGAAGCCGCCAGTGTCACCTTCTATGTGCTGCTGGCGCTGTTTCCAGCACTTGCCGCCTTCATATCGATCTACGGACTATTCACCGACCCCGCGAGCGTCGGCACCGAACTCGCAAGCCTTGCCAGCTTCGTCCCCGGCGACGGCATGGACATCATCCAGGGGCAGATCACGGCGCTCACCGCAAAGGGCTCCGGCACCCTGGGCTTTGCCGCAATCATCGGCCTGCTGGTCTCGTTATGGAGTGCGAATAACGGCATCAAATCGCTGATCGGCGCACTTAACGTCGTCTACCACGAGCATGAAAAGCGCAGCTACGTCCGCCTCACGCTGGTCGCCTTCGCCTTCACGATCGGCACCATCATCTTCGGCATTCTCGCATTGTTTACCGTGGTCGCCATCCCGATCCTGCTGAATTTTCTCGGCCTCGGCTTTGCCACCGCGGTGCTCATCAGCCTGCTGCGCTGGCCGGCGATGCTGGCCGTGGTCGCCGTCATGCTCGCGGTGATTTACCGCTATGGGCCCAGCCGCAACTGGGCGCGCTGGCGGTGGGTAAGCTGGGGGGGCGCCTTCGCTGCAATGTTCTGGATCCTACTTTCACTGGCGTTTTCCTTCTACGTCGCCAATTTTGCTAATTACAATAAAACCTACGGCTCGCTCGGCGCCGTCATCGGTTTCATGACCTGGATCTGGATCTCCACCATTATCGTATTGATGGGCGGGGAGCTGAATGCCGAGCTCGAACAGCAGACGGAAATGGATTCCACCGTCGGGCCCGAGAAACCGCCGGGCCAGCGCGGCGCCTTCAAGGCGGATGTAAAAATTTGAATCCCTAGGTTTTTGTCGGTGTTTTGCCGTTTTTCCCTAGCCAGGCGAATGCAGCATCGGCGACGGCAGATGCGACATCCGCCAGGGGCCACTCGGCGTTTATCACTGCATGCGACCCGGGCTTTGCGGCGGCCTGAAGCAGAAACGATTCACGGACGCGGTTGTGAAAATCAAGGCTCATCGCCTCGAACCGCCCCTCATCCAAATTCTCCTGTTCGAGCCTCGCCAGGCTCCGCTGGATGCCGATCCGCGGATCGATATCCAGCAACACCGTCAGATCCGGCCACAGATCGCCCACGGCTTTATGATGCAGGTCTTCAATCTCCGCCGCCGGAATGCCTTGCCCCGCGCCCTGGTAGGCAATTGTTGAGCCAACAAAACGATCCGAAATGACGATTTCGCCGCGCGCAATCGCCGGCTCGATCACCCGGCGCACGTGCTGAACCCGGGCCGCGGTCATCAGCAGCAGTTCCGCCCAAGAATCCCAAACCTTGCCCTTCGTGCCGAGCATCAATTGCCTGAGCTCCAGCCCCTCCGGCGTGCCCCCTGGCTCACGCGTCTCCAAAACCCTATAACCGGCACCTGTCAGCCGGCTGGCAAGATCCTTCAGGATCGTGCCCTTGCCTGCGCCCTCGCCACCCTCAATGGTAAGGAACGCCCCGCGGGCCCGCGTGTTCACCTTACGACGATTTCCGGGTTAACGACACCGCGCTGCAACACCACGCGCAACGCGGAATCCGCATCCGCCACCGAACGGTAAGGTCCGATCTTCACCGCGTACAGCGTGCGGTTACCGCCAAACACCGGAACCACGAAAGCCGGCAGGCCATAGAGCTGCTGTAAGGTGCTATCCGCATCCTTGGAGCGTCCGAACCCCGGAACCTGGACATAGAGCGGCCCGGGCGAAGGCGGCCCAACCGTCACCACGCCCGAAAGCGCTCCCGGATCCCCTGCCCCGGCATCGGCTGTCTGCACCGAGAGGTTTTGGCTCGGACCATTGGGGCCGCCGCCCGGCAGTGCCAGGGACTGTGCCTGAATGCCCGCCTCCGGCGCTGCCGTCAGCTTCAACCCTTGCCCAAGGGTGCTATCCAGCGCCGCGGTCTTCTGCACGTTCAGCACCACTTCAACTTCCACCACGCCGTCGCCGGGGAATCCCAGCAGGCTGGCGACTTTCGGCGTAACCGCAATCACCCGTCCGGGATCGGCCGGGCCGCGATCATTCACCCGCACTTCCAGGCTACGGCCATTGACGAGATTGGTGATCGTTACAATTGACGGCAGCGGCAGCACCGGGCTCGCCGCCGCCAGCGCGTTCGGATCGTAGCTTTCGTTATCCACCGTGATCTGCCCGGCCAGGGCGGCGGCTGGCGCTGAAAGACCGGTGACGTCATAGCTGGTGAAATTTTGCGGATACTGCCACTCGCCCTGCAGCTGATACGGATCGCCCAGGAAAAATTTTGGCGGACCAGATGGCGGCGGCACCGGCTTTTGCATGCAGCTGCTGAACGCTAGCAAAACCGCCAGCAGGCTCGCCCGGAAGCTCAAAGGCAACGCCTGATGAGGCGGGCGAAAAAATTCACGCCTGCAGCGCCATGCGGCCCAAAGCGCCAACTGCCAGTGCGTAATAATCCGAGGGATTATAGCGCCGGATCACCCGGAAATTACTGTAAACCAGAAACGCCTGGCCGCCCGCCCCATCCGGCAGAAGCAGCGCCGCCGGCGTGCTTGCCGGCAAAACCCGGGCGCCCGGCAGGCGCTGCACCCCAATGCCTTCCCAATAGCCAATCGTGCGCACCAGCTCCCGGCCGGTCTGCGACACGTCGATCCCGGCCGGCGCCAGCACCGCCTCGCTCGAAGGCGCGCCCGCCTGCCACCCGTCACGCAGCAGGTAATTCGCCATCGAGGCCAGCGTATCCGCATCGCTGGCCCAGATATCCGGCCGGCCGGAGCCGGAAAACGCCACGGCAGTCGACAAATACACGCTCGGCATGAACTGCGGCTGGCCCATCGCCCCCGCATAGGAGCCGATCAGCTTGTCCGCCGGCGCGTCGCCATCGGCGATGATGCGCATGGCCGATATAGCCTCGCCTGCGAAATAGCTGCTGTTGCGGTCCCAGGCCAAGGTCACCAGCGCATCGATCACGCCAAAATCTCCCTGGGTGGTGCCGTAATTTGTCTCGATCCCCCAAATTCCTAACAGCGGCGCGGGATCGACCCCATAGCGGCTCGACACCGCGGATAGAATGCTGGCTTCGGACTGCGCCGTTACCCGGCCTTGCGTTACCCGGCCGGCGTTCAGCACGCGAGAGCTGTAATGCGCCCAGGTCTGGGTGAATTCCGGCTGGTGCTTATCGAGCTGCAGCACGTCGGCATTCGGCACCAGCCCACTGGTGGTGCTGTCGATGACCGTTTCAGGAATCCCGTTTGCCGCGGCTCGCACCTGCAGCTTTGCCAGATAGCTATTGAAATCGCTCGCCTGCGCCCATCCGGGCAACAGTATAGCAGCGGGAACGGCGGCAAGAATCGAGCGTCTGAGCATGCCGCCTATCTGCCACGCGAACCCGCGCCGCGGCAACCGGGACTGTTTCAAAACGCGCCATGCTGGCCATCTGATGCACCTGTCTGCGCTCCTGGCGCTCACGCCCAGCAGGCCGGTCCAATTCTCGACAGACGCCCCAGCTGACTACCGCGTTTTGAAACAGTCCCTTAGATTTGCGGCCTTAAAAACGTGCCGAGATCGCTACGGACCCGTATTGGAATGCGGGTACTTGGCCGTAGAACTGCGGCGTGGTGAACACTTCGGTTGCGGTTACCCGAACGCCGTACACGATAATGGCGGCGCCAACCTCAAGATCCGCTTGCAACGGCTGTAGGGACACCCCGCGGCTGTCCTGGAAATTATTGCCCTGCACCAGCGTGTCATGCGCCACAAACCGCCCCAGCGCCCCGCCGAAAATGTACCAGACGACGGGCTGCGTTGGCGTATAGGCGTCGGTGCCGCTCATGATCGGCTGAATTACGGCTGGTCCGAAATCGGAATCCATGCCCGAGCCAAACCGCGCGATCATTCCGCCTTGCGCATAGATTTCACTATTGCCCAACTGGGCGGTAACCTGCGGCAACAGCTGGAACCCGACGGCATTCTCTTCCGTGCTGCCAAAGTTATACCGCCAGATCCGGCCGCCGAAAAAATCCAGCGTCGGTTCATTGCGCAGCTGGTAGCTCCAGCCCTTCGTCGACTTATCCCCGATGATCTGATGGAATCCATTCTGGATCGACTGCCCCAACGCATCCGGCCCGATCACGCCAACGCTCACTTGCGCCAGGCTGCGGGTGAAATCCGTATCCTGGATCAGTGTTGTATGCAGGGTCAGCTGGCCGGCATAGGCGCGGTCATAGGGGTTTGGATCATAAACCTGGGTGTCGACCGGCGTGTAGATCACCTGCTGCACATTGAACGCCAGCCGCTGCGAGCCCTCCCCGAACAGCGCATGGCCGAGACTGGAAACAAAATCTGGCATTTTCCCGGTTGGCAACACATAGCCCAGGCTTTCGCCCGAAGTGTAATACCGGTCGGTGCTGGGAATGGAGAAAGAATCGTTCTCAATCTGCAGAGTGACGATGCTGTCCGGGTCCGGCGCCGGCACTGCGGCGTTGGCCCCGTTCGAAGAGATAAAGAGTGGAATCAGTAGGGCGGAAGACAATGCCGTTAGTTTAATTGCCGGCCTAATATCGCGCCGGTTCGCCTTGTACTTAATTCTGATCACAATCCCACCACTCCGTAGCTTCCCAGACGCCATATCAGTATGTTGGAGCAAAAAAAAAGGGCCCGGGCTTTGCGCCGCAACATTCTTTAGGCTGATTGCATTAATTTTTGGTTCAAATCAGAAGTTCAGCCTAGGATTTCCGCCGAAAATTTGGACAGTTGGCGTTAATTTAACCTCGGCGTGCAGGCGGAAAGCTCCAGCAGCCGCTCCAGCACCTCGCCCTCCTGGGCGCCTGCGATGGCGTGCTCGCCATCGATAACGAAGCATGGAACGCCATTTATCCCGAGTCGGTGGGCGTGCAGGTTCTCCGCATGCACATGCTCCGAGCCCTCGCCGGTGACCAGAAAATTCCGGCAGGCCATCGGCTCCAATCCGTGCTGGGTGCCGATCTCGCACAGCACGTCGATGCTGCCGATATCCGCCCCCTCAACGAAATGGGCCCGGAAAATCGCATTCACCAACTGGTCGGCAACCCCAAATCCGGCAGCGTAGCGGACCAGCCGATGCGCGTCCACGCTATTGGGTGTCCGGCGGATACTGCCAAAATCGAACATGATGCCCTCAGCGGCGCCCAGATTGGTGATCGAGGCGTATAGCCGCCGGGCCCGGTCCTCAGCACCGAATTTTCGGATCATGTAATCCGAACGCGCCATGCCCAGACGTGGCATGTCGGGGTTCAGCAGAAACGGGCGCCAGGTTAGTTCCACCGGCAGATCCTGCCGCCGCGCCAGCAGAAAATTCAATCGCTGGACGCCGAGATAACACCAGGGACAGACGAAATCGAACACGATTTCAATCGACAAACGAACCGGCAGAGGTGCGAGAATGTTCATCTTCGCCCAAGTCTAACCTAGTTTACCAAACTCCGCCAAGCGTGCTTTGCGCCGCGCTGCGGGCCGGACTATGCTGCCGCCAGCTATCGGAGAAGTTTTTTGAATTTTAGTCGCCTCATGACCGCCGGAGCTTTGGTTCTGGCTACCGCCGGGATCGCCCAAGCTGCCCGGAACCCCACGCCGCCGCCTTCGGGCATCGTCGTCCATCTTTTCGGCCCGACCGGAGTCCTAACCCCCATCCTGCCCGGCGATGACAGCAAACAAACCGGCCAAGGCCACGCCGCAGGTTCAACCGGCGGAAGCTCGGACGCCACGAACAGCCTGCGAACCTCGGACGACCCAAGCATGGGCGATATCCTGCATCAGATGTTCGTGGTCGGGGATCCCAATGATCCCAACAAACCGGCATCAGGCCGCCCCGGAGAACGGGACCACGTGCCGGCAAGCAATTAGGGAAGCGGTTCTTTTTTAAAAAAAGAACCAAAAAATTTTTT
>JAMFSE010000005.1 GCA_026225115.1 Rhodovastum atsumiense | reverse complement strand
TGCCCCATCAGCATCACCAATATAACAGATGTATAACCGGCTAAAATGGCCACTATAATACTTTCCTGTAACCAGGCATAAGGTGTTTTTGCTATCGCGATGGCAACCGGGGCGGCGCGGTAGGATGTGAGACCGCGGTTATTCATCGGCCTGCCAGAGCGCAGTAATGTGGCGGGAGGCAGCGCCAGGGAGGATGGGTCAAATGCCAGCGGCATAGCGCGGGCCATCGGCGTGATCATCGCCGCCGCCATGGGTTCGGCGACCGACGTACCGGCGATCGGCGAACCGGCGCCCGGCGGCCCGGCGCCTTCCCAGGCTGCATAAACCTTTTGCGCATAGGGTTGGCCCAAAGACGGCGTCTGCGAGTGATAGGCGGCCACCGCCTGTGGCCAGTTGCCGAATTTTTGTTCCAGGCTCGTCAAAAAATCCGCAGCGTATGCCGCATTCGCCGCCGGATCGAACGCCTGGGCCAGCGTTCTGAAGGCGTCCGGATGCTGCGCCAGATTGACCTGCAGACATCCAATATCCAGCGAGGTAACGCCAGCGGCCTGAAATGCGGCAGCAGCCTGAATCGCCGATTGTTCAGAATCGTACATATAGCCAGTGCCGTTCGCATCGATGGTCCAGGGCCAGGGGGTCGTCATCCCGGTTCGCGGATCCAGCCGGCCACTTTCAACCAGCGCGATGGCCTTCAGCAAGCCTGGCGGCAATTGGCGGCCGGCGCTGGCACCCGCAACCGCCGTCTCGCAAATTCCCTCTCCCGCTTGCGGCAGTGCGCCCGTCTGAACCGCATTGGCGCCACCCTGCATCGGCGCCTGCAAATCATTGGCAAAAAAGCTACCGGAAATCGTACCGGTATCGTCGACGGCCACAGCCCATGCCGGAACCATTCCAAGGCCAAAACCCCAGATCGCAACGACCAGAAATACAGCGCGCAGTCGTAAAGACGAGGAGATCCGGCCATCCATGCGCGGCGGATACTCCAAAATGATTAACAAACAGTAATGCGACTACGTGGAAAGACGCACACTCATATAGAGGTGAAAAATGTAAATAACTGATTAATAAAGCTTTTCTCCTTTATGCAAAGAAACAATGCTGCACTGCAAAAAATAACTTGCTTTTTTGCCGGGGTTTTTATATACATCTCCTCGTAGAGTGAGCTTGCTCCTCTACATTCTTGGACGTTTCCTCCCTAAACTTGGCGGCGCTTCGGCGCCGCCTTTTTTTTCGTTTTTAGGTTCTGGAGGGGTCTTTCTTCTGGCGGTCTGCCGGACAGCGTTACTCGGCGGCGGATGCAAAATTCCAGCTGCCGTCCGTCGACAGCAAACGCCGCGCGGATGCCACCAAAGCCGACAGGAACTGCTTCAGCCGCCGGCTGATCGTGGCGAAATTGCCGTTTTTCTCCATGCTCCGCTCATCCATGTAGAGCGAGCGCGCCAACTCAATTTGAAGGATATGCACCTGACGTCGCGGCTGGCCGTAATGGCGCGTGATATAACCCCCGGCATAGGGGTCGTTCCGGCGCACTGTAAAGCCAAGCCCGATCAGGCTGGCTTCGACAAAGGCGGTGATGCCCGGAGAACAGCTGGTGCCGTAGCCATCGCCCAGAACCACATCGACCGATTTCGAACTTGAGCCAAACGGCAGCGATCTCGGCATCGAATGACAATCGATCACCAGGCTGGCGCCAAAATTCTCGCCGGTGCTCTCGATCAAGCCCTGCAACGCCGTGTGGTAGGGCTGCCAGCAATTAAGGATGCGCGCCTGTGCCTCGGCAAAGCGTAACTTGCGCCGGTAAATCGCCTCGCCGGTCGCCACAATCCGGGCGATGGTGCCAAGGCCGGAACTCACCCGCGCGCTCGCCACGTTCACATAATCGGGCAGGCTGTCTTCGAACATGTCCGGGTCCAGCTCCCATGGCTCCCGGTTCAGGTCGCAATACGCCCGGGGCAAGGTTGCGGCCAGCAAAGGCAGACCAAGCTCCGGCCCGCAACCGAACAGCTCTTCAACAAAACTATCTTCGCTGCGGCGGATCGCCAGCGCATCCAGCCGCGAGGCGGCCAGAAATTCGGCGGGATAATACCGCCCGGAATGCGGGGATGTCAGAATCACCGGCTCAAGTTGAACCTGCGGCCTGCTGAGCACGAACGGTTCCATGGTCCACGGGGATGGCGGCATGCGCCTATTGAACCAGCAAGCCCTGCTGCCAGCAAGGCAAATCTGATTTCGGCGGATTACGGAATTTCGGCCGCTGCCGGCAACGGCATCAACAGCGCTTTGTAAAGCTGCGCGCTCATCGCCATGACGCGCCGCGGCGCCCCCAGTAGCATCACCCCGGCAAACGCCAGAGCCGCCACACCGCCGCCAACGCATAGCTGGCCTATCAGGCCGATGCCGGGCAGGCTTACGAGGCACAGGAATGCCAGCGCCCGGGCCAGCAGCAAGGCCGCCAAGGGCAGCAGCAACAGCCGCAACAGCGGCAGCACCGGCCGTTCCAGGCCTATTTTCAGCGCCGGGATGAACAACAGGATTGAGAGCAAACCGCGTCCCGCCAAAGCCCAGGCCAGCGTAATCAAGCCGAACGGTGCGGCAAGCCATACCGCCGCCAGAATAATCCCGACATTTCCCAAGGCGAAGTAAGTGACGAGCCTGGGTTTTCCGGCCGCGGTCAGCAGCGGATTGATGACGCCGTAAAACGCCGTCACCGGTGCCATCAGCGTGATGATGCCGAATACCGGCACCGCCGCCATCCAGCGGTGGCCGAACATCAGCAGCACGATCGGTTTTGCCGCCGCACCGGCCACCGCGGCTACGAAAAAAATAATCACTGACAATAAATCGAGCATGCGCTTC
Organism: Rhodovastum atsumiense; assembly: GCA_026225115.1. Classification (GTDB taxonomy): domain Bacteria; phylum Pseudomonadota; class Alphaproteobacteria; order Acetobacterales; family Acetobacteraceae; genus Acidocella; species Acidocella atsumiense_A. The sequence continues at coordinate 44,952 of JAMFSE010000005.1, read as the reverse complement.
GTCATCTCAAAGCGCCGGTCCGGGTCCATGCGCACCGCCACGAAGACCGGGAGAAACACGGCGCGCGCCGGCGCGAATGCGATTTCCTGCAGCACTTCTACCAATCTTTGCGCAATCCGGAATTGCCCGACCGCCGCCGCCGGCAGCCGCAAGCCGATCAGCATCACATAGCCGGTGATCGAAAAATAATCGACCAAAGCCGCCTGCATCAACGGCAGCGAGACGGCGAAGGCATGGCGCAGCACGGCCAATCTTGGCGGCAGCGGCGGCTTCCACCGCACCACCCAGCAAACCAGCACCGCAAAGAAAGCGCCGCCCACCAGACGCTGGAAAATCAGCGCATCGATGCCATGCCCGGCCAGCGCAAACGGCAACGCCACCAGCCCGCCGGAGACCGTGCTCCCCAGCGCGATCAGCCCCAACACCCGAAACCGGAACTGATTCGCGAGCCGCGCTGCCGGGACCACCAGAAAGCAGGTGAGGAAAATATTGAATGCCAATGCCTGCAGCACCAAGGTCAACGCCGGTTGATGATAAACCCGGCTGATCGAGGGTGCCGCCAACAGCAACAGCGCGGTGAACAGCAGAGATGAGAGCAGTTGCGACCAGAAGGCGCCGGCTTCCACCGCCTTGTCCCCAGGTGCCGCCTGCACCTGCTCGCCGGCGCCGCCGAGCGCCAGCATCCGCGCCATATCGGTTATCGCCGAGCCGATCGCCACCACCCCCACCGCGGAGGCCGGGATGTAGCGCAGCAGTATCCCAAGGATGACAAAGCCAAAGCTGCGCTCGAACAGGACCGTGGCGAAGTTCCACGCCGCGCCGCGCGCGGCTCCCCTCGCCAGGTTCATTCCGCAAGCCTCATCGTTCCGATATAACACCAATCTGCCGTTCGCGGATAGTTTCGCGCCGGCGGCCGATTAATGCGCAGCTGCCCGAAAAATGTGCGGCGGCCGGCGATGTAGAAAATCATGGCAATTTCGGGAATGCGTTAACCCATCAGAAGTAGTTTGCCCGGTAAACCCTCAACCGCACCCGCATGAAATTACATTCGGTTGCAATTGGAATTAAACCCGGCCGCTAAAACGCCTTAATTCCAATGGAATAGCGCGTTGGCTAACTGACGAGAAAGGAAAACCTGATCATGCGATCGCTGATGCTGGCTTTTATCATCCTCTCGCCGTTTATCGCGATTGCGCAGAACTACCATTGGCATCCGATTGCAACAGCGCCCGCCGCGCATTTAGCGCAGACAGTCGTACAAACCGCCGGCGATAAAATGGCGGACATGGTCCACGCGGTCCGAGAACTATTGACTTAGACTACCGGCGCCGAAGCGCCTGGGTCCAGAATAACAAAGGTTTTTGCGTCGCTTTTTTCAAAAACCGACTGCTTCCTCACCTAATGGCCGGCGTTTTCGGCGTCGAAGTCCGGGGTTAGTCCGGAGGCGGAGAGCTGGGCGGCGAGGATGGCTTTCAGCCGTTCAAGCCCTGCATCGGAGCTGGCTTCGGCACGGGCCACCAGCACCGCCTGGGTGTTGGAGGCGCGCAGCAGCCACCAGCCATCTTCAGTGTTGACGCGCACGCCATCCGTATCTGAGACCTTTTCACCGGCAGCCTGAAGCCGTGCCGCGACTTCCTTGACGACTTCGAATTTCCGGTCCTCGGCACAATCAAACCGCAGTTCCGGGGTGTTGACGACATGCGGCAGGCTCTCACGGAAGCTCGCCACCGATTCCGTGCCGCGGGCGACGATGCCGAGCAGGCGAACGGCCGCATAAAGCGCGTCATCAAAACCGTACCATTTATCATTGAAGAAAATATGGCCGGACATTTCGCCGGCGAGCGGGGATTTCAACTCCGCCATTTTCGATTTGATCAGACTGTGCCCGGTCTTCCACATCAGCGGCTTGCCGCCCGCCTTGGCGATTTCATCGAACAGCACCTGGCTGGCTTTCACATCCGCGATGATGGTGCCACCCGGAAAAGATTTTAAGACGTCGCGGGCCATCAGGATCAGGAACTGATCGCCGAACAGGATACCGCCGGAATTATCGACAATACCGATACGGTCGGCGTCACCGTCGAAAGCAACGCCAATATCCGCGCCCTTCTCGGCCACGGCCGCGATCAGCTGTTCCAGGTTTTTGGGAACCGTCGGGTCCGGATGATGGGCGGGGAAATTACCGTCAATAACCCCGTTCAACACGGTATGCTCACCGGGCAGCAGTTTCACCAGCCTCTCAAGCACTTCGCCGGCGGCGCCATTGCCGTTATCCCAGACGATTTTGAGTTTTTTATCGCCGCCGTCCCAATCCTGCATCATGCGCTCGAGATAGGCTGCGCTCACGTCTTTCTTGGTGACGGTACCTGAAGTTTTTTTAACCACCTTGCCCGCGGCGGCGCGGGCGCCGAGATCGAGAATGGCCGAGCCGAAGAACGGCTTCTTGCCCAGCATCATCTTGAAGCCGTTATAGTTGGACGGATTATGGCTGCCAGTCACCATCACCGCGCCATCGGTATTTTCGGTGAAGGCCGCAAAATACAGCATCGGTGTCGGCCCTAGGCCGATGGAGACCACATCCATGCCGCTTTCCATCAAACCGGCAATCAGTCTGGCTTCCAGAGCAGGCGATGACAACCGGCCGTCACGGCCGACCGCGACGCGCTTGCCGCCGGCATCCGCCACAATCGAGCCGAAGGTGCGGCCGATGGCGAAGGCATCCTCCTCCAGCAGGGTGTCACCGACAATGCCGCGAATATCGTATTCGCGCAGCGAGCTTGCGTTGAACTTATGCGAAAAACTCATGATGCCTCAAAGGTTGGTGTAGTATTTCAGGAATTCGCGAACCTGCGGCCCAAGATCCGGCCGCACCAGCGCAAAGGCGATCTGGGCTTCCAGGAAGCCGATTTTATCGCCGCAATCGAACCGGCGGCCTTCAAATTTCAGGCCATGAAACGGCGCGTGACCGATCATCTTCGCCATCGCATCGGTCAGCTGCACTTCATTGCCGGCGCCGCGCTCCATGGCGCTCAGGAATTTGACGACTTCCGGCAACAGCACATAGCGGCCGATGATCGAGAGATTCGAAGGCGCGTCCGCTGGCGCCGGTTTCTCCACCAGCCCTTTGACCTCGACGCGGTTACCGTCGACTTCGCCGATTTTCAGAATACCGTATTTGTTGGTCTGCTCATGCGGGACTTCGGAAACCGCCACGACATTGCCGCCGGTTTCATTATACACATTGGCCAGCTGCTGCAGGCAGGGGGTCTGGCTCAATACCAGATCGTCAGGCAGCAGGATCGCAAACGCGTCGTCGCCGATAAAGGCGCGGGCGCACCATATGGCATGTCCAAGGCCAAGCGGCACCTGCTGGCGCACGGTGGTGATGGAGCCGGGCGGCATTGCCTCCTCGCGCAGCAAATCCAGCGCTTCGCGCTTGCCGCGTTCAGCCAAGGTGGCTTCAAGCTCGAAGGCGATGTCGAAATGGTCGATCAGCGCGGCCTTGCCGCGGCCGGTCACCATACAAAACTGTTCGATGCCAGCGGCGCGCGCCTCATCCACCGCATATTGAATAAGAGGTTTATCCACCACCGGTAGCATTTCTTTCGGCATGGCTTTGGTGGCGGGCAGAAATCGGGTGCCAAGACCAGCAACCGGCAAAACGGCCTTACGCAATGGTTTTACCAATATTCTCTCCTCATGGCCCCGCTGCGTGGGCATTTCGTCTTATGCGGATGGCGAATTACTGCCACGCAGCATGAGTGCCATGCTCCTCCGGGCGCGGCAAGCATATCTAAGATAAATTCGGCGATGTCAGCGCATAAAATGCTGCGATGCAGTATCACGGCATGGGATAATTTTAGGTTGCATCGCGAGGACGCTTCAACCCTCTCGCGGCAGATAAGCTGCAGTTAGCGTATCTGCCGGGCGGCGCATAATCCGCCGGCGATTTCGTGCCGCCGCCACCATGCTGGCGAAGCTGGAGCGCACGGCGGCCGGCTGGCCCGTGCGGCGATCGAGCGCCCGCAGACAGAACTGGATCCGCGCCATGGTCTGGTAATAATCCGTGAACGCATAGTTCAGCGCACCGCCGGCCACCGCGCCCACAACCGGTATCGCCTGGGCCAGAAGCTTCTCGGACACCATAAAACCAAAGCGCGAGGCCGCGGATCTGATGAGCAGGTTGACGGCGATATGGTTGATGCCGACGCGCGTCGCCCAATAGCCGATCTCGGTTTCGTCATCCGCCGAGCTGGGTCCGCCGAACGCCAGAATCTCCAGGCAGATCCGCTTGGTCTCTTCCGAAGAAACATCTTCCCCGGCGTCGCGCGCAACCTCGGCGATGGAACGCAGAATGGTGGTGGTCGTGAAAGGAATGTCGAACAGCACGCCAGGCAGACCGACAAAGCCGGAGGCAACGCCGCTGGCGGTGGCCGCCAGTCTATGCATGCTATTACCGTTCGGCCGCTTCGGACGCAGCACCCGGGGCGTTGCCTCAAGGCCGAAGGTGGCGAGGTTATAGCTGTTCCAAAGCGTGTCTTCGACCGCATCCTGCGCGCGCTTGGTAAGATCCGCCCAGGCCTGACCGCCAAGCCGATCGCCGGTTTTGGAAATGCGGCCGCGAATGGATTCAATGCGGCGGCCGAACATGCCGGTAAGCCGCATCATCAGACCACGCGAATCCGCCATCAGGATCGCGTGCTGCCACAAATCCTGCTGCTCATGCGCCGTCAGGAAACTCGACGCTTCAGCGATATCCTGTGGAACGGGCTGATAGAATTTCATGCTCAAAACATGAGCATCGATCCCGCGCCATACAAGTTAAGATGATTTTAAGCGGTTCTTTTTTAAAAAAAAGAACCAAAAAACTTCTTTGAATCTGGGGCATGGGCTTTGGCGCGCCAACGCCCATGCCCCAGCATACAAAAGTCTTTTTGCTTCTTTTTCTTCAGAAAAAGAAGCGCTTACTTGCCTTAGGCGGAGGTCTGAACGGCTTTGACCGCCTCGACGATTTCCGAGAACGCCGCAGCGTCGTCGAAAGCGATGGCGGCCAGGACCTTGCGGTCCAGTTCGATGCCGGTCGCCTTCAGGCCGAAGATGAACTGGCTGTAGGTCAGGCCATGTTCACGAACGGCAGCGTTGATGCGCTGGATCCAGAGCGAGCGGAATTCGCGCTTTTTGACCCGGCGGTCGCGATAAGCATAACGCAGCGCCTTTTCCAGGCGTTCCAGCGCGATCCGGTAATTGGTGGATGACCGGCCAACAAAACCCTTCGATTGATCGAGGATCTTTTTGTGGCGGGCATGGGTGGTAACACCCCGTTTTACACGTGCCATATTTCTTCTCCCCCTTAACCGATGCCGTACGGCGCCCATTGCTTGACGGTGATGCCGTCAGCATGGGTGAGGGTCTGGCTGCCGCGATTGGTGCGCTTGGACTTCTGGCTGCGAGCCATCAGATTATGGCGTTTCTTGCCGGGTCCGGCGAGAACCTTGCCGGTCGCGGTGATCTTGAACCGCTTTTTGACCGACGATTTGGTCTTTAGTTTGGGCATTTTGATCTCCTGAGAAAAATGGACGGCGGCCGGGCATGCCTACGGGCCCGGACTCACGCGTTTCGCCTGTCGCCAAGCGAAGCCGGGCCTATAGAGGGGGAAGGTCTGGATTGCAATACTATGGCGGTATAAGCTTGGTGCCCATTGTAACGGGTTCTAAGGCCTCAGGCCTTAGTGGGGGCCGGGGGCAAAGCCCCCGGTAGGGTGCAGGGCGCCCCGCCTGGGGGGCGAAGCCCCTGCGTTTATATTACTTCAGCAGATCAGCGACAGCGTCGCGCTCTTCCAGCAGTTCCTTGAGCGTGTGATCAATCCGCGACTTCGAGAACTCGTCCACCGGCAGGCCCTTGACCCGCTCATAAGCCCCATTGGCGCAGGTGACGGGCACGCCGAACATCACGTCTTCCGGCACGCCGTAATCGCCGTCGGATGGCAGGCCCATGGAGACCCATTTGCCGTTGGTCCCCAGCGCCCAGTCCCGCACATGGTCGATGGCGGCATTGGCGGCAGACGCGGCCGACGACAGGCCGCGGGCCTCGATGATAGCGGCGCCGCGCTTGCCGACGGCGGACAGGAAGGTGTCCTTGTACCAGGTCTCATCGTTGATGATTTCCGAGATCTTTTTGCCTTTGACGGTGGCAAAGCGATAATCGGCGTACATGGTGGGCGAGTGGTTGCCCCAGACGGCGACTTTTTCGATATCGGCCACGGCGACACCGGCTTTTTCGGCCAGCATCGAGGTGGCGCGGTTATGATCCAGCCGCAGCATGGCGGTAAAGGCGCCTTTCGGCAGGTCCGGGGCGGATTTCATCGCGATATAGGCGTTGGTATTGGCCGGATTGCCGACCACCAGGATTTTGACATCGCGTTTGGCGGATTCGTTCAGCGCCTTGCCCTGCACCTTGAAGATCTCGGCATTGGCGGCCAGCAGGTCGCGGCGTTCCATGCCGGGGCCGCGCGGGCGCGAGCCGACCAGGATGCCGTAGTCGATATCCTTGAAGGCCTTGTTCGGGTCATCGGTCGGCTCACAGCCGGCCAGCAGCGGGAAGGCGCAGTCGTTCAGTTCCATGATGACGCCGGTCAGGGCCTTTTGCGCCACCGGCAGGTCCAGCAGGCTCAGAATGACCGGCTGGTCCTTGCCCAGCAGGTCGCCATTGGCGATGCGAAACAGCAGAGCGTAGCCAATCTGGCCGGCAGCACCGGTAACGGCGACGCGTACGGGTTGTTTCATTTGGGGAACTCCTTCATGCCAAAGGCGGTAAATTGCAGGGCGGCGTCATGCCTGGGTTGCACCTCTACCCCGTACTTCCTCTCCCTCTCAAGCCTTGGTTTGAAAAAAGGTCTGAGGCTGTTTCAAAACTTGCTCTGGTAAGTCGGATAGCGGTGATTTTTCGAGCACCGGAGCGGAGCGTACATCAGTACGTGAGCACCGGAGCGCAGAAAATAGCCGCTAGGCGGCCGCCAGAGCGACTTTTGGAATAGCCTCAGCCGACAACGATCGGGATCGGGCTGCTGGCGTTGGTGACCATCCAGGGGGTCTCCTTCAGCGCATCGCCGTCGGATTGCGTCATGATCGGGCCATCGCCGGGGGCAAATTCCACTTGGGTTCCGGCGACGACCTTAACACCCGGACAGCGCGGCAGCAGGTTAAGCGGCAGGGCAGCACCCGAGAGCAACGCCGCGAAGGTGCCCGGATTTTCGAACAAGGCAACCTGAAACCCAGGCTCGCTCGACATGCCGTTGGGCGCCAGCAAATAGGGGCCGCCATACAGCCGGCCCTTGCTGATCACGACGCTGGCGGCCTCATAGGGTCGGCCATCCACCGTCAGATGCACTTTCGGAAAACCATACGCCACCGACTCCCAGACCGACTGCCAGATATAGGCGCCCCGGCCGATGGCCCGTTTGAGCATGGGCCGCATGCCGTGCACCACCGCACCGTCGAACCCCATCCCGACCATCTGCACGAATACGCGCTCGCTCCCCTGCATCCGCGCGACCCCCGGCCAGAGCAATGCGGTGCGCTTATAGGCAAGCGCATTGGCAATCGCGCGCGGCGCGGTCGAAAGCCGGTATTCCTTGGCCAGCACATTGGCGGTGCCGATCGGGATGACGCCGAGCGCGGTGGCGCTGCCGAGCAGCCCGTTCGCCACCTCGCCGATGGTGCCGTCGCCGCCGGCGGCGACCACCATGCCAAAGCCATCGCGCGCGGCCTCGCGCGCCAGCTCGGTTGCATGGCCGGCATGCTGGGTTTCGGCGACTTCGACCTTGACGCCGTTTTCGACCAGCAGGTCGAGCACTTTCCAAAGCGCCGCCGCCCGCCTGCGTCCCGCTACCGGGTTGAAAATAACCAACATTAACGCAATCCCCGGAGTCCGAGCCGAAATTGTCCTAAAGCACGAAATTCGAGTCGATTTGATGACGAACGCGTGACACTGTCGTGACGTTGTTATTTGCAAAAACTGCAGGTCCCGTCACAAAATCTTCACTGTGACCGACGCTGAAAGCTAGCCTATTGCCCTGCAGCATGAACGCAGAAACTCAAGCCCGGCATTTGAATAAAACTGCTTATCGCAGCGTCTTCATCTCCGATACCCATTTGGGAACGCGAGGTTGCCGCGCTGAATATCTTGCCGATTTTCTGAAATCGGTCACCTGCGAAAATCTTTATCTGGTCGGCGATATTATCGATGGCTGGCGGCTGAAACGCTCCTGGTTCTGGGACGCGCATCACGACGAAGTTCTGCGGCTGATCCTCAAACATGCGCGCAGCGGCGTAAACGTGATTTACATCCCCGGCAACCATGACGAGATGATGCGCAAATATGTGCCGATGCATCTCGAAGTCGCCGGCGTGAAATTGCAGCTGGAAGCCGAGCACACAACCGCCGACGGCAAACGCCTGCTGATCACCCATGGCGATGCCTTCGACTCGGTCGTGCGGCATGCCAAAATTCTCGCGCATCTGGGCGATTGGGCCTATACCATGGCGCTTGGCATCAACCGCTATTTCAACGGCGTGCGCGTGCGCCTGGGTTATCCATACTGGTCGCTTTCCGCCTGGCTGAAGCTGCAGGTTAAGGAAGCGGTAAAGGCAATCGACCGGTTTGAGACCGCACTCGCGGATGATGCGCGCGCCCGCGGCTTCGACGGCGTGGTTTGCGGACATATCCATCACGCGGAGATGCGGATGGTCAACGGCGTGCTCTATCTGAACGACGGCGACTGGGTGGAAAGCTGCACGGCGCTTGCCGAACATGCCGACGGCAAGCTCGAACTTGTCGACTGGGTGGCGCGCAACAAGCTCTCGCTGCTGCAGGCGCCCACGTCCAAAACAACCGCTTCCAAAGCTGCGGTTCTGCAGTCGGTCGCAGCGTCTATCGACACCGACCGTGCTGCATCAGCCAGAGCCTGACGCGCTGCTCGCATTTCCCGGCCTCTCCCGCATCCTGATCGTCTCCGATGCCTGGATACCGCAGGTAAATGGTGTGGTCCGCACGCTGCGCACCATCAGCGAGGAAATCCGGGCGATGGGCAAGATCGTCGAAATCATCGGGCCCGATCAGTTCAACACCATCCCCTGCCCATCCTATCCGGAAATCCGGCTGGCCATGTTTCCGGGCCGCAAACTAACCAGATTAATTGATGAATTCGCGCCGGATGCGCTGCATATCGCGACCGAAGGCCCGCTTGGCATGGCCGCGCAGAAATATGCCCGCAAACGCAAGATCGCCTTTACCACCGCGTTTCACACGCGCTTTGCCGAATATCTCGCCGCCCGCACGAAAATTCCAACCGGCATCACCTATGCTTGGCTGCGAAATTTTCACGGCAAGGGCGCCGGCGTGATGGTCGCCACGCAGTCATTGCGCGACGAGCTTGTCAGCCGCGGCTTCACCAATGTCCGCGCCTGGTCCCGCGGTGTCGATCTGGACGCATTCCATCCGGAGCCGAAGGAAAACTGGGACCTGCCGCATCCTATTTTCGCCTATGTCGGCCGCGTGGCGGTGGAAAAAAACCTGCGCGCCTTCCTCGACCTGCAACTGCCGGGCTCGAAACTGGTGGTCGGCGACGGGCCGCAGCGCAAAACCCTGGAACGCGAATACCCCGACACGCATTTCGCCGGCGCGCGCTTCGGCGCTGAACTATCCGCCGCCTATGCCGGCGCCGACGTCTTTGTCTTCCCTTCCAAAACCGACACCTTCGGACTTGTCGTCCTGGAAGCTTTGGCCGCCGGACTTCCCGTCGCCGCCTATAACGTCACCGGCCCGAAAGACATCCTCGGCGAATCCGATCTGCCTGTCGGTGCGCTGAACGACAATCTGCAGCTGGCGGCGCTCGACGCCCTGAAGGTGGACCGCACCGCCTGCCGCCCGCATGCAGAAACCTATTCCTGGACCGCCTGCGCCGCGCGGTTCCTGGATAATCTGGTGCCTACAAGGACGTACGCCTAGGCCGCCCACGGACAATCAACTTGCAAAATGGCGGCTTTGGATATACATAAACTCGTACGTATATCATAGGCAGATCGATGCAAGTCGCAAAATGGGGCAATAGCCTAGCCGTCCGAATTCCCGCCGCCGTGGTCGAAGCACTGGAATTGCGCGAGGGCGAGGAAATCGAAATCCACATCGCCGATGCAAGGAGCCTCGGTATCGCCCGAAAACCCGGACGGGAAGAATTGCTGCAGCGCCTGCGCGCTTTCAGGGGCCGCCTGCCCGCCGATTTCAAGTTCGAGCGCGATGAGGCCAATGCCCGGTAGCTTTATCGACAGCAATGTTCTGCTCTACCTTGCTTCAAATGACGCGTCCAAGGCTGGCAAGGCGGAAGCGGTCATCGCCGCCGGCGGATCCATCAGCGTGCAGGTGTTAAACGAGGTCGCCAATGTGGCGCGACGCAAAATGCAGTTGTCCTGGGTTGAAACCAATGCGTTTCTGGACCCGATCCGGGAGCTCCTCACCGTTCATCCGCTGACCGTTCAAACCCACCAGACCGGACTCGCCATTGCCGAACGCTACAGGCTCTCGCTATATGATTCCATGATCGCTGCATCGGCGCTCGGCGCCGGATGCGACCTATTATGGTCCGAGAATATGCACGACGGTTTGCTGATCAATGCCAGCCTGCGCGTCGCCAACCCATTTCGCGCGGCGGCCTGAACGCCGGCATTAGTTACGCCGGCTGGTTCCGGCCGGCTATCGATCCCCCTTGAGAATAACCCCGGTGGACAGCGGCGCGTTTGCCAAGCTAAGCTTTTGATAGAACGAATTAAATGATTAAACCGTTCCGACCTAACGTCTATTTTTTTGCAGGGTGCCGTGAAGATCGCCATAGCCGTAGCCTCGATAAAACGTTCCGAAGAAATTGGACAGCTACTAGCTCAACTTGAGCGCCAGACCCATGCACCGGCGCAGATCATTCTGTCGCTCGAACAGCGCGAAGATGCGCCAGCTGATCTCGCCCCCGGCTTCGATATTATTCTCGGGCCCAAAGGTTTGACGTCTCAGCGCAACCGCGCCCTGGACGCCGTGCGGCCGGATTGCGAGGTGGTGGTGTTTTTCGACGATGATTTCCTGCCCTGCGATGACGCTCTGGCCGGAATTTCTAACATTTTTGCGATCGATGACGCGATCGTCGGCGCCAGCGGACGGGTGCTGGAGGATGGCATCACCTATGGCGGACTGTCTTATGAGGACGCACTCGCCTGCCTCGCAGCATATGATGCAAACCCACCCACTGACGCATTGTCGTTTCCTGATTCCGACGAACTCTACGGCTGCAACATGGCCTTTCGCATGAGCGCCGTTCGGGATCTGCGATTCGATGAGAAACTCCCTTTGTACGGCTGGCAGGAAGATGTCGACTTCGCGGGTCAGCTGCTCACAAAAGGGCGGATCGTCAGAACCAACGCATTCTCGGGCGTGCACCGCGGTGTCACCCGGGGACGCACGCCCGGCCTCGCCTTGGGCTTTTCACAAATCGTGAACCCGGTCTATCTGGCGAAAAAGGGCACGATGCGGCCCGCAAAAGCACTGAAACTGGTGGTCAAAAACCTGCTTGCCAACCATGTGAAATCGCTCCGGCCGGAATCCTATATCGATCGCGCAGGCCGCGTGCGCGGCAATTGGCTCGGTCTTTTGCATGTAATCTCGGGCAAGTCGGACCCCGGGGAAATATTGCGCTTGAATTCAACGAGAAAGACCTGAAGCCGTGAGTGAAATGGCCCACACCAGTCCAGTGGCGGCACGTCAGTCCTGGAGCGTTAAACCAGAGCTGATCAGACTTTTGCAGGCACTTGCCTTGGCCGTGGAAGCGGGCCTGGTGCTGGTCAGCGGCATCGTCATAGCTCTTGTGATGCCGGAACTGCGCATTACCACGCAGCTTCCAAACCAGGCTGCGGTGGCGTTCGTCTACGCGGTTTTTTTGGTTCTGGGCAACGCGTTCGTGAAGCCGCCCTTCGAGCGCCGCCGGCCCGCCGCCATGCGGGTGTTGCTGTTTACCTTTTTGCTTACCCTGTTGCTCAGAGGCAATATTTATCAAAGCCTGCCGGGAATGACTTTGTGGTTTCTGCTGTCAGGTGCTGCGGTCAGCGCTTGGCGTTGGCAGGCGATGAAAATTGTCGGAGCCATCCCGGGCTTCACCTGGCCGATGCGCTCTGCTGCGTTCATCGGTAACAGCGAGGCCGCGGCACGGTTGCTGCAGGAAATTCAAGACCAACCGCAGCGGCTGATAAAGATTGTGGGTTTCTTTGACGACCGTTACGAGCGCGGCGGTCCGCTGATCGGCAAAATACCGTATCTCGGCAATATCGACGAGCTCGTCGGCTACATTCACGATCACGAGCTGCAGGATGTCTACATGGCGCTGCCCTGGTCGGCAGGGGCACGGATTTCAGCGCTGATCGAACGGATGCGTTTTTTGCCGCTGACGGTCCATCTGATACCGGACCAGCAGCCGCCGGCTTTGCAATCAACCAAGCGCAATGCAATCGAAGGCGTGGTGATGCCGACATTGATGCTCCCGCCATTCTCCTGGCTTGGCGGGTTGGTCAAGCGCGGTATCGACATTCTTGCGGCGCTGGTGCTGCTGATCCCGCTCACCCCGCTGTTCCTGCTGGTCGCGGCACTGATAAAACTGGACGACCCTGGACCGGTGTTCTTTTTTCAACGCCGCATCGGTCAATACGGGCATAGCTTCAACATCTTCAAGTTCCGCACCCTTACGGTAACGCAGAACGATGCCGGCGCCGAAACCCTGGTCAGCAAGGGGGATAAGCGGGTGACCCGGGTAGGACGGTTTTTGCGGAAATACTCGGTGGACGAGCTTCCACAGGTCATCAATGTTCTGCTGGGAGATATGTCATTGATCGGCCCGCGGCCGCACGCCCCGCGCGCCAAGGCGGACCAGCGCATCTATGCCGAGGTCATGCCCGATTACATGCTGCGCTACCGGGTGAAGCCCGGAATGACTGGCTGGGCGCAGGTGAACGGCTGGCGGGGCAACACCGACACCGAAGAGAAACTTCGCAAGCGCGTGGAGTTTGACTTCGACTACATCACGCATTGGTCGCTGTTGAAGGATTTCAAAATCCTGGCAATGACCGTGCCATCGGCGCTGTTCCCGCCAAAGGACAATGTTTAAGCAGAAAGCGGTTCTTTTTTGAAAAAAAGAACCAAAAAACTTCTGTTATTTAAGGCCCTTGGCGTTGGCGGCGTCAGCGCCCAGGACCTAGAGTAAAAAAGTCTTTTTGCCGCACCGGCGGCCCGGTTCTTTTTGTTCACAAAAAGAAGTGCTTTCGCACCCTAATATAATCCGCCCAGGGATTTATCGATATCGGCCGGCTGGCTGCTGGCCGGCGCGCTGGGGGCGCCGGGCTGGCCGTTCACTGGCTGGCTGGCCGGCGTCGCCCCGCTATCCAGGCTGGAATTGCCGGCGAGCAGGCCGTCGGTTGTCTGCGCCCCCGGCGTTTGGCCGGGTTTGAAGGCTTCCATGACGGTCGCACTGCCGGAGCTGGTGGGCATCAGGGTCATCCCAGCCGGCACCGCGAAGTCGAGCGACGGCTGGCCGGCCAACGCCACCTTCATGAATTCGTTCCAGATCGGCCCGCAAGTATGGCCGCCGGTCTGGTCCTTGCCGAGGCTGGTCGGCTTATCGAAACCCATCCAGCATCCCGCCAGCATGCCCGGCGTAAAGCCGATGAACCAGGCATCATTGAAATTATTCGTGGTACCGGTCTTGCCGGCTACCGGCTGCGCAATGCCGATCACGGCGGGCTGGCCGGTGCCGCGCAGCACCACGCCCTTCATCATGGTGATGATCTGAAACACGCTATCAGGATCGGCCAGCTGGGCGCCGGCCATGCCGAGCTGCGGCGGCTGGGTTGGATCGCCGCTGGCGCAATTATCGCAGGTCTGATTGGGCGCCTGATAAAGCAGATTGCCGTCCGGGCCGGTGACGCTGTCGATGATCGAGGGTGTGATCTGGCGGCCGTAATTATCCAGCGCCGCATAGCCGGTGACCATGTTCCAGACCGTGGTGTCGATCGCGCCGATCGCCGCCGGATAATAATGCGGCATCGGATTGATGATGCCGAAACCTTCGAAATTCTTGGCGATGTTATCAAGCCCGACAGTGCGCGCGAGGTTCAGCGTGGCGAGGTTCAGCGATTGTTCCAAAGCGTGATAGATCGGCACCGGGCCTTCAAAACCATCCTCGTAATTGCCCGGCCGGTAGACCGTGCCGTCCGGCATCTGCTGCACGAAGGGCGCATCCAATACCGGCGCGTCCGGTTGAATATTCTGCTCCATGGCGGTGAGGTAGACGAAAGGTTTGACGCTCGAGCCCGGCTGGCGCTTTGCCTGCGTCACGCGGTTGAACGGGCTGACATCATGGCTCCAGCCGCCAACCATCGCCAATATCCGGCCGGTGCGCGGATCCATGCAGATCAGCCCACCCTGGACATTCGGAATTTGCTCGAGATTGAGGGCACCGGGATCCTTTGCAGGTGAGACCATGATCATGTCGCCGGAGTGCAGCACCTGCGACATCGCCGAAGGCGGCCCGCCGACTTGGCCGTTCACCACTGGGCGCGCCCAGTGGCTGCTGGCCAGGCTGATCTCGCCGATATGTCCGACATCGGCGCCGTTATCGGTTTCGTTGAAATAGCCGATTTTGGCGCTGCGATCGGTGACCGCTATCACCACGCCAAGAGTCCAGTTATGCCGCATGCCCGGCGGCGTCGGTTGCTTGGCAAGGTCCTTCTGCCAGTTATCGGCCAGCGCCGGATCGTCGACATGCGTCACCAGCCCGTGCCAGCCGTCATAAATCCGGTCGTATTTGCTAAGCCCGTCGCGCACGGCATTCTCGGCCGCCGCCTGCAGCGCCGGGTTCAGGCTGGTATGCACCACCAAACCGCCTTGCACGGTCTCATCCGCGCCAAATTGCGCCACCAGCGCCTGCTGCACGGCATCGGCGAAATACCCGGCATCCGGCACTTTCAGCGGCGCGCCGGCGGAGCGCGGCAGCAGCGGTTCCGCCAACGCCGCCTGCGCATCGGCGCCGGAAATGGCGCCGTCGGCCAGCATGCGGCCGATCACCCAATTCCGCCTAGCCAATGCCTGCTGCGGATGCCGGAACGGATCATAGCTGGTGGGCGCCTTCGGCAGCGCGCCGAGCGAGGCGGCTTCGGCGATCGTCAGCTTGCTGAGCGGCTTGTCGAAATAGGCCTGGGCCGCCGCTGCGACACCATAGGAATTATTCCCGAGATAAATCTCGTTGAGATAAAGCGTCAGGATTTGCTGTTTCGACATCACCCGGCTGACCCGCACCGCGAGAATCGCTTCCTTGATCTTGCGGGCGAAGGTGATGCGGTTATCCAGCAGCATGTTCTTGACCACCTGCTGGGTGATCGTTGAGGCGCCGAGCGGCCGGCGGTCTTGGCCAAGCCGGGAGATATCGGTGAAGCCAGCCCGAATAATGGCGGTCGGATCGATGCCGGGGTCGATCCAGAAATTGCGATCCTCGGTCGAGATAAAGGCCTGGGCCACCAACGGCGGGATCTGGTTATAGGGAACGTAGATCCGCCGTTCCTGCGCCAGTTCGGAGACCAGCTGGAAGTTATCCGCATAGATGCGTGATTCCAGCGGCGGCTTATAGGTTTTAAGCGAATCGATGCCCGGCAGCCCGGCGCTGAGAACGAAAAACCCGCCGCCGATAATCAGCAACCCGCCGACTACGGCAACCAGCCCAAGCTTATAAAGCCCCCCGACCAGGAAGCTGGCCAGAAAGCCCAGAAAACCACGGCGCTGGCGGGGCGATTTGCCTGGCCGGCCATCCTTACCGGGTTTGCGGGCGGGAGGTTTGCGGGGCTGTTCACGCCGGCTTGGCGCTAGGCGTTCGCGGCCAGATATAGGCGCATTAGGGTCGGACATGGTCGCTCATTAGCATTGCTGATGCGTCACCGCGAGAACGGGCTGTCTTAATTCCTGTCAATATTGCCGGAGCACCGTTGAGGCGACGGCATGGCTTGTGCTGCCGCGCTCAGCCGGTGGATCCGCCGGTATTGGCGTCGCGCTGACCGGCATAATCCCGGAAATACACGCCGATCGCCTGCGTGAGGCGCGCCGCCATCAGGCTCCGATGGGTCGGGCTGGTGAGCAATCTTTCATCCAGCGGGTTGGTCAGGCAGCCCATTTCCAGCAGATTGCTGGGAGTGGAAGGGTCCCGCAACACCGCAAAATTGGCGCTGCGGGTAGGGTCCGGCAGTAGCGGCACCGTACCCTTGAACGCAGTTTTGATGTCTTCGGCAAAAGTGGCGGAGCTGATCCGGGTTGCCCGCGTCTCTAGGCTTGCCAGAATTTTCGCGACCTGCGGCGAGACGCCGGCGGACCCGCCCAGGCTATCGGCGCTGTTCTCGTCATTGGCCAGACCGGCCGCCAGCCCGTCGGACGCATCGCCGGACAAAGTGAAAATGCTGGCCCCGCGCATTTTGGGCGAGGGCAAATGGTCGCAATGCAGGGCCAGGAACAAATCCGCATTGGCCGCCACCGCATCGGCGACCCGGCCTTCCAGCGTGACGAACACGTCGCTGGAACGCGTCATCCGCACCCGGTAGCGGCCGGTGGCGAGCAAATGCTCCCGCAGCGTTAACGCCGAAGCCAGCGTGATATTCTTCTCAAAAACCCCGTCCGGCGCGATGGCGCCCGGGTCATGGCCGCCATGGCCCGGGTCGATCATGATCAATGGCCGTTTTATGGCCGCCGGCGCACGTAAAACCCCGGCCGATTGCACCGCTGCAACCGCGCCCAGAGCCAATAAAGCCTTACCGAACCGCCGGCGCCCGAGTTCGCAGAACCCACACATGGGGCGTTGCTTACCATAAAACATTCAAAATAACCTACGACTAATTGAAAACACTACAGTTTTCAAAACTCCGCCCAGCGGCTTGCCGTTTAGCATTGCGTTCCGCTATAGAGGCGCGCATCGGAGTGTAGCTCAGCCTGGTTAGAGTACTGTGTTCGGAACGCAGGGGCCGGAGGTTCAAATCCTCTCACTCCGACCATTTTCTCCCCTTGCCTATTTTTGGATTTTTCCGCGGTTAACGCTTTGGCCGCATCTGTCGGCAGGCCCGCTCTATTCCCAAGGCGGTGGTGTTCGGGTAATCGGACAATAACGCTGGCAAATACTCAATTCAATTGGGGGAAAAATGTCCGAGGCAGTCGAAAACCTTTCGCGCGCCCGCAGCGCCGTCATTGCGGCCTTCCTGAGCTGGACGCTTGATGCGTTCGACTTCTTCATCCTGATCTTCACCTTCGACGACGTCGCCAAAGCCTTCGGCGTTAACGTCAAGTCTATCTCGCTGGCCATCACCCTCACTTTGGCGACACGCGCGCTCGGCGCCTTCATCTTCGGCCGGCTTGCCGACAAATACGGCCGCAAACCTATTCTGATGCTAGTGGTGCTGCTTTACTCGGTGTTCGAAGCGGCCAGCGGCTTCGCCTGGTCCTTTGCATCCTTCCTGGTCATTCGGGCAGCCTTCGGCATCGCCATGGGCGGCGAATGGGGCATCGGCAGCTCGCTGGCGATGGAGACGATCCCGGACCGCTGGCGCGGCTGGGTCTCAGGGCTGCTGCAAGCCGGCTACCCGCTGGGTTATTTTCTCGCCACTTTGCTGTTCGGCTTTGCCTATTCCCATCTTGGCTGGCGCGGGATGTTCTTCGTCGGCGCCTCGCCTGCGATCCTGGTGTTCTTCATCAACGCGCATGTCGAAGAGAGCCCGGCCTTTCGCAAGATCAAAACCGGCAAACAGCTTTCCGCAATGGCCGTGCTGCGCAAACATAGCAAACTCGCCATTTATGCCATCGTCATGATGGCGGCGTTCAACTTCTTCTCGCACGGCACGCAGGATATCTATCCAAAACTCTATCTCGCTCAGCAGGCGCATCTCTCGCATGCGACGCTCACCAAGATCGTCCTGTTTTATAATGTCGGCGCCATGCTCGGCGGCATCTCCTTCGGTTACCTCAGCCAGAGGATCGGCCGGCGTTGGGCCATCGGCCTTGCCTGCGTGCTATCGCTCTGCGTCGTCTATACCTGGTCGCATAGTCACACAGCGGCGATCCTCGCGGTGTCCGCCTTCATCATGCAGTTCGCGGTGCAGGGCGCCTGGGGCGTGGTGCCGGTGCATCTGAACGAGCTCTCGCCGGCGGAAATCCGGGGCACGTTCCCCGGCTTCGTCTACCAGCTCGGCAACTTCATCGCTTCCGTCAATGCGCCCTTGCAGATCGCCCTGGCCGGCGCCACCAAGGATTACGGCTATGCGCATTTGCTGGTCGCAGGCTCGGTCGCCATTCTGCTCATCGTTTTGATGATCTTCGGGCCTGAAGCGAAGAATGTCTCGATGGCCAATACGGAGGCTGTGTAAGGGGCTCTGCCCCTTACACACCCCGCTAAGGCCTGAGGCCTTAGAACCCATTATCTGAGCTATGGGCCGGGGCGTGTCCCCGGCCTTTCTTTTTGCGCCCGCATTCTCTAATATTTGCCTTCAAAGGAATTCTCGATGTCGGCTGAATCAGACCAATTGAACGAACAGATCGCCCAGTCCGTGGCCTTGCTCCGGAGGCATCTTTGACTGGGATTCTGCCGTCATCCGCCTGGCCGAACTAGACTCCCGCGCCGAAGACCCCGCTTTATGGAATGACGCCGCCGCCGCGCAGGAAATGATGCGCGAACGCGGCCGCATCTCCGGCATCGTCGAGGGCGTCAAAGCCTTGGAGCGCGAGTGCAAGGATACGCTGGAGCTGATCGAACTCGCCGAGGCCGAGGGCGATGAAGCGGTCGTTAAAGATGCCATAACCTCCCTCACCGCTCTGGCGACCGAAGCCAAGCGCCGCGAAATCGAAAGCCTGCTCTCCGGCGAGGCCGATGGCCGCGATGCCTTCATGGAAATCAATGCCGGCTCCGGCGGCACCGAAGCCCAGGACTGGGCCGAGATTCTGCTCCGCATGTATACGCGCTGGGCTGAAACCCGGAAATTCAAGGTGGAAATCCTCGATCAATCCGAAGGCGAACAAGCCGGCATTAAATCCGTCACCCTGCAGATCACCGGCGCCAACGCCTATGGCTGGCTGAAAACGGAATCCGGCGTGCACCGGCTGGTGCGGATATCGCCGTTCGATTCCGCCGCCCGCCGCCATACCAGCTTCGCCAGCGTCTGGGTCTATCCGGTAGTGGACGACACCATCGAAATCGAAATCAACCCGGCCGATCTGAAGGTCGATACCTTCCGGGCATCGGGCGCCGGCGGCCAGCACGTCAACAAAACCGAATCCGCCATCCGCATCACCCATGTGCCCACCGGCATCATCGTCGCCTGCCAGACCGATCGCAGCCAGCACCGCAACCGCGCCACCGCCATGAACATGCTGAAGGCCCGGATGTACGAAATGGAATTGCAAAAACGCGAGGCCGCATCGGCCAGTATCGAGGCCGCCAAAACCGATATCGGCTGGGGCCACCAGATCCGTTCCTACGTTCTAGCACCCTACCAGCTGGTGAAAGACCTGCGCACCAATTACGAAACCGGCAACCCTGCCGCGGTACTCGACGGCGGCCTGGACCCGTTCATGGCAGCCTCCCTGGCCGCCCGCGTCGGCGCCACAAGGTCAGATGCCAGCGCGATGGCGGAGTAATCAGGCAAACGCGGGATTTGCATGGATCTCATCGCGCAGCTCCACTGCAATCCGCTCGCCTGGATATATGAAGACCATCAGCCGTTGCAGGCCAAGCGCCGCCGGCGTGATGCAGGCAAAATCGCCGATGGCCGCCGGGGCAGCCTCACGCGCGGGCGGCGGCACATCTTTAACCGTCCGGCGCATTGCCGGGGCCGGGTCGATAAACTGATACCCGACCTTATTACCCATCGACCAGCAGCGCCGGACCAGCTGCGAGGCATGATCGCTGAACCGGATAATAACCTCGTCCGGCAGATCGACCGCCTCGGCAAGCTCCACCTGCACCCCGCCATCGGACTCATCGATCACCGTACAATCGTAGAAATCCTCGCCAGTGAGTAACGTGAGTTCCGCGTTAAGCTCCACCGGCCGGCGGAAATGGCGGCGCCGGTCGGCATATCGGTCAAGCGTTTGAACCTCGGGCATGGATGCGCACCTTCGAACAGATGCGCAGGATGGATGACAGCAGTTAAAATTGCGTAAAGAGCGCTGCTATCCCGCCTGCGGCCGGCGCACGAAGCCCGGCAGACGGTCCTTGAGTCCCTTGACGCGCCCTTCGATTTTCTTCCTGAACCCGCCGATGCCGGCCACATTGGCAAGCCGGCGATCCAGGAAGGCGAGCGTGGCGTCATCATCCTCGGAACTATTGTGCAGCCAGTACAGCAAGGTCGCGCTGTAAACCCCTGCCAGAATGGCGCGCTTGCTGTACCAGGAAAAATCCGAGGCTTTATCCCCTGCCGCATACCAGATCGTATCGATGGTGGCGGCGGTGATGCGCATGGCCCGCGGCGCGTTGATGGGAATGGCGAGCCAACTCAGCGCCCGCCGGATCGCTTCCTTATTGCCGCGGTTTTGTTCCAGCCGAATGGCGATGATCGTGCGGATGCGGGCCGGCATGCGGAACGCCGCCAGGCCCGCCGTGGCCGCCTCAGCCTCCATCCGCGCATCGGCCAGCGCGGAAAACGCCTCAATCATCTCACCGGCGCCATCCGGGAAATACAAAACCGCGTCATCCGGATGCTCGCCGATCGATATCAGCGCCTGGCGCAAAGATTTGCGCGTCCAGCCGTCGAACGGCACCTCCGGCAGCAAAGCATCGATAATGGCGTCACGTTGCGGATCTTCGATCACAGCGCGGGCTCGCCCGCCAAAGAAATCTCCGGCAACGGCAGCGGATAGCGCAGGGTTTCCTCATTGAAGCCGAAATACCGGAAATCCGACATCCGCATCGGATACAACACGCCGTTCAAATGGTCGGTCTCATGCTGCACCACCCTGGCCTGAAAGCCGGAGATACTCTGGTCGATCGGCTTGCCGGCAGCGTCAAACCCGGTGAGGCGGATATTACGGTACCGTGGTACCGCCGCCCGAAGACCCGGGATCGACAGGCAGCCTTCCCAGCCGAGCTCGATCTCATCATCCAGCGGTGTGACGATCGGGTTAATGACGGCGGTCAAGGGCACCGCCCCGGTATCGCCGCCCCGTATTTCCGGAACCTCGTAAATAAACAGCCGCAGCGACGTGAAAACCTGCGGCGCCGCCAGCCCCACCCCGCCGGCATCCTCCAACGTCTCCACCATATTGCGGATCAGCTCTGCAATTTCCGGCCCATCCGGCTCCGCAACTTCAACAGCGTGGTCCAGCAGAACAGGATGGCCCATACGGGCGATTTTCAATATTGGCATGGCGGCAACCAAGCTAGCGCCGCGCTTGGGCGATGGCTAGCCTGCCGCGGAGCGGCGAATGATCCCTGCCGCGGAGCGGCGAATGATCCCTGCCGCGGAGCGGCGAATGATCCCTGCCGCGGAGCGGCGAACGTTAAGGATTTGGAGAAATCAAACTTTGTGCTATAGGCCGCGCTACCACGTGTGCTGCCGTCCCGGCTGCGCCGTATTTTTGTTTTTGGGCTATCATCAGGAGCTGTCCGCCAAGTGCAAGTTCTCGTTCGCGATAATAACGTCGACCAGGCGCTGAAGGCGCTTAAAAAGAAGCTTCAGCGCGAGGGCGTGTTCCGCGAAATGAAGCTCCGCCGCCATTACGAAAAGCCATCCGAGCGCCGCGCGCGCGAGGCCGCGGAAGCCGTCCGCCGGGCCCGTAAGATGGAGCGCAAGCGGATTGAGCGCGAAGGGTTTTAAGGTTTAAGCGGTTCTTTTTTGAAAAAAGAACCAAAAAACTTTTGATAGTTTGGGCCAGTGCTTTGGCCGCTCAAACACCCGAGACCCGGCATAAAAGTCTTTTTGCTTCTTTTTTTTCAGAAAAAGAAGCGCTTGCTGAACGCGGGCTCGCCTGGCATTTTTGCGTTCAAATCGTCTCAAAAACGATTCTGCTTATCTCAAAATTTAAGAAATATCCATTGTGCGCAAGGGGTAAAAGCGCGTAGAGCGGGCGCTGGATTTATAATTAGCATTGTGGAGACGCACCGGTGATCAGGCTATCGGTCCCGTTCAGGCAGGCATTATCCCGGCTCACGCTTCCGGTCATGCTGATGCTGTCCCTCGGCATTGTTCTGTTCGGCCGGGCTGATCAGAATCTGGGCGACCATTTGCGTGCCGGGCTCGACGATCTTCTGGCGCCGGCCTACCAGGTCATCGCCGGCCCGATTGAGGCGCTGGAGAACGGCACCGGGGCGATCGGCAATTTATTCAATCTCGCGCACCAGAACGCGCAATTACGGGCGGAAAACGTCAAATTGCTGCAGTGGCAGGCCGTCGCCATGGCGTTGCAGGCGCAGAACGATGCGCTGAAATCCAGCCTGGATTTTATTCCGCGCCCGGCGCCGGATTTCTTCACGGCGCCGGTGGTGGCGGATCTCGGCGGCGTTTATGCGCGCTCGGTACTGGTCGCAACCTCACCCACTGACGGCATTGCGCCGCAAAACACCCTCGGCGCCATCGCCATGGATGGCCGCGGCATTGCCGGCAGGGTGGTGGAAGCAGGTGCCCGCAGCGCCCGCGTGCTGCTGATCACCGACCTCAACAGCCGCATCCCGGTCGGTCTCGGCGTCAAGGGCAGCCCGGCTTTGATGGTAGGCACCAACGGGCCGGACCCGAAACTGCTGTATTGGTCGCCCGGCCAGCCGCCGGCCGAGGGCGATATGGTGCTCTCCAGCACCACCGGCGGCGCCTTTCCGCCCGGCCTGCCGATCGGCGTGGTGCATTACGATGCGCAGAACGAGCCGCAAGTGCTGCCATTGGCGAACCTGGATGATCTGCGGCTGTTGCGGCTGTTCATCTACCCCAACGACCAGCCGCAGCTCACCCCCATTGCCAAGCCGGGCAAGCCTGCCAGGTCGCACAAGCAACCTGCAGCGTGATGCGGCGCCCCGGCATGCGAAGGAACCCTAGTTTCTGGCGCCGGCTGGATTCCGCCTCGCGCCATGCCTGGCCGGCCTCCTGCACCATCTTCGGCCTGTTCATCATCGGCCTGCCGCTCGGCATTCCAGGACAGGCGGAACTGCGGCCGGCCTTCGCCATGGCCTGCGTGTTTTTCTGGTCGCTCTACCGCCCGGCGTCGCTGCCGGCTCCGATCGTGGCGCTTACGGGCATCCTGCTCGACCTGCTCGGCCTGTCGCCGCTGGGGCTCTGGGCCGTATTGCTGCTGTTGCTGCAGGGGAGCACGCTGGCGGCGCGGCGGCGGCTGGCGCCACAGGCTTTCCTGTTGACCTGGGTAAGTTTTATCGGGCTTGCCAGTTTGTTCTCCTGCCTGGGTTGGGCCTTCCAATCGCTTCTTACGCTCTCGCTATTGCCGGTTGTACCGCTTGCCGTTCAGGTTCTGGCCTGCGCCGGGGCCTATCCGGCGTTGGCCGGCCTATTCATCCGGGCGCATCGCGGCCCCGCCGCCGGCGAGCTCGCTTAAAGTCGGTCCATGAAACGTGAGATAACCAGCCGGGCTTCCTTCAGCCGCCGCGCCGTCCTGATCGGCGCCGCGCAATTCGGCCTGTTCGGCGCCATCGCCACCAAGCTGTACAATCTGCAGGTGGTGCAGCACGGCAAATACGCCACTTTGGCCCAGGCCAACAGCATCAGCGAGCGGCTGATCGCCCCGGAACGCGGCATTATCACCGATCGCTTCGGCGTCATCCTCGCCGGCAACCAGCAGCATTGGCGGGCCTTGTTCATGAAGGCCCAATGCCCGGACCCGGAAGCGGTGCTGGATAATTTCAGCAAGCTGGTCGCCCTTTCCGATGACGAGCGCGCCCGTATCGACACCGACATCGCCGATCGCCCGCAATATATCCCGGTCCTGCTGAAGGATTTTCTGCAATGGCCGGACATGGCCGCGATCGAGGTGAATACCCCGAATTTGCCGGGCGTGATCATCGAGGTCGGGACCAGCCGTATCTACCCGTTTGGCGCGGCGCTCTCGCATACGGTGGGCTATGTCGGCCGCCCCAACCGGGCGGAGGCAAAATCCGATACCGTGCTGGCCTTGCCCGGCATGCGGATCGGCCGCGCCGGCGCCGAGGCCGGGCAGGACCAGCCGCTGCGCGGCGCCCCCGGTTTTGTACAAACCGAGACCAATGTGCATGGCGAGGTGGTACGCGAGGTGGCGAGCGACGGGGGCACCGGCGGCCAGACCGTCACATTATCCATTGACACCGGCATGCAGGCCATGGCCCTGCAACGGCTCGGCGCGCTGCCAGGCGTGGCGGTGGTGATGGACGCCCAGAACGGCGAAATTCTGGCAATGGCGAGCAATCCCGGTTTTGATCCGTCCTTGTTCGACAAAGGCGTGCCGACGGATGTCTGGAAAGGCTGGATGGCCGACCCCTCGCATCCGCTGCAGGACCGCACCATCAGCGGCCTGTATGCGCCGGGCTCCACCTTCAAACCGACGGTCGCTTTGGCGGCGCTCAAAAGCGGCTCGCTGACCCCGGACTCCTACCTCACCTGCACCGGCTCCTTCACGCTTGGCGACCACCTGTTCTGGTGCGACAACCATGTCGCCCACGGCACCATCAACCTCACCACCGCCTTGCAGGTCAGCTGCGACGTGTTTTTCTACCAGGTCGCTCTGGGTGTCGGGGAAAACAACATCTCGGCGATGGCCAAGCAGCTCGGCATCGGCACCGATTTGCAGATGGACATGCCGCATGCCTCACCGGGGCTGGTGCCGACGCTGGATTGGGCGCGGGCGCATAACATCCATTGGGCGCCGGGCAATACCGTGGTTCAGGGCATCGGCCAGGGCTATACCCAGGTAACGCCGGTGGCGCTTGCCACCATGATGGCGCGGGTTGCCAGCGGCCTCGCGGTTGGGCCGCATATTACCCGCCGGGTCGGCGGCGCGCTGCAGGTCGGCGCCAATGCGGCAGACTGGCCGGCGCTGGATGTGGATGACCGTCATCTCGCACTGGTCCGCCAGGGGCTGTTCGAGGTGGTGAACACCCCGCAAGGCACCGCCTTTGCCGCCAGGTTGATGCTGCCGAATGTGCAGATGGCGGGTAAAACCGGAACCGCCCAGGTGCATAACGATAGCGCCGCCGAAAAGATGAAGAATTTCGACGCCGAGAAAATGGCCTTCCTGGACCGCCCGAACGGCTTGTTCGTCGGCTTCGCGCCCTATGATAACCCGCGCTATGCAACCGCCGTAATCGTCGAGCACGGCAACTGGGGCGCGAAATCGGCGGCGCCGATCGCCCGCGATCTGCTGACCTATGCGGTACTTAACGACCCTGCCGGCCGCGACGCGCCGCTGGGTGGGCAGCCCACCGCCTCGATCAGCGTGCCGGCCATCGCCGCCACCGATGTTCCAGCGAACGCGGATAACGGCACCGCCGTCGCCAGCACCACGACCCAGACGCAATGAACACGATCGATAGCTACGCGATTTCACTACACCGCCCGTTCCGCGACCGCTCGTTCGGCCTGGTGCGGAAATTCCTGCGGATCAACTGGCTATTCGTGCTCTGCGTCTGCGCGCTGGCGGGCGTTGGCTACGCCGCCATGTATTCCGCCGCCGGCGGCGCCTCCACCCCTTACGCCAATAGCCAGCTCTACCGCTTCCTGGCGTCTCTCCTGCTGATGCTGGCGCTGGCGCTGGTCGATATCCGCCTGATCGCCAAACTCTCCTGGCCAAGCTACCTTCTCGGCATTCTGCTGCTCGTCGCGGTCGCCAAATTCGGCCATACCGGGCTTGGCGCCAAACGCTGGATGACCATCGGCGGCGTCGAGATCCAGCCCAGCGAGTTGATGAAACTCTTCCTCGCGATGGGCCTGGCGGCCTGGTTCCACCGCGCCAGCTACGAGCGCGCCGGCAATGTGTTTTTCCTGATCCCGCCGATCCTGCTCATTCTGCTTCCCGTCGGCCTGATCCTGAAAGAACCGAACCTCGGCACCGCCGTCATCACCGCCGCCATCGGCGGCACCATCATGGCGGGCGCCGGCGTGCGCTGGTGGAAATTCGCCTTGGTCTTCGCCGTCATCGCGATTGCGGCGCCGGTTCTGTACCATCATCTGCACGACTACCAGCGCGCCCGCATCGTCACCTTCATGAATCCCGGCAGCGATCCGCTCGGCGCCGGCTACAACATCATCCAGTCGAAAATAGCATTGGGCTCCGGCGGGTTTTCCGGCCAGGGGTTCTTGCATGGCACGCAAAATCAATTGAATTTCCTGCCTGAAAAACAAACCGACTTCGTCTTCACCATCATCGCCGAGGAATTCGGCTTCATCGGCAGCATCGCCGTTCTCGGCCTGCTATTCGGCATCGTCAGCATCGCCTTCTACACGGCGCTGCGCTGCAACCACCAATACGGCCGGCTGGTCGCACTCGGCATCGGCACCAATTTCTTCCTCTACTGCTTCGTCAATCTTTCAATGGTGATGGGCCTGATCCCGGTCGGCGGCGTGCCCTTGCCGCTCATCTCCTACGGCGGCTCGGCACTGACCGCCGTCATGCTCGGCTTCGGTGTGCTAATGTCCGTGCATGTCCACCGCGACGTCGAATTCGCGGTCGAGGAATTTTAAGGCCATGCAAGCGACGCAAGCACTTCTTTTTCAGAAGAAAAAGAAGCAAAAAGACTCTTTTCAACTGGGCCGGGGGCGTTGACCTGACCACGCCTAACCCAACCACCTCGGTCGTTCCGCATTGGGAGATCGCCGTTTGTGATCACAACAATCCTTGCGTAATGGCCCATTCTGTCAAGGACGGCGAAGCCGCCGGCCTAGCCGGTTTGTCGCGGCGTGCGCAACGCCTTGATAGAATGGGCCATTACACAAACGATCAGGATCGATCCAATGCACATCACGCTGCGCTGACGAACCGTGCCAGCGCCTGCCAATGCGCCAAATCGAATCGCCCGCGCGCCAGACCCGAAGTCGAAGGCACGACAAAAACCGGAATACCATCAAGCGTCTCCACCTGCCGCCCATACGGCACGGTCTTTCTCCCCAAAAAATTGCAACCGGCGAACTTGCTGGTAAAGGCAATGACATTCGGCCGCGACCGCAACATCTTTTCGGAAAAACCGGAAATATCGAAGGCGGACCGGGATAATTCGGAATCCACGCCCCATTCCGTCTTGTTCAAATCGGTCAGCCCGATCCGGTATTTCAGCAAATTCGGATATTCTTTCGGCTGCAACCGCTCAGGCGTCAGCCCGGCTTCGAACAATGTTTTCCAGAAAATATTGCCCGGATGCGCATAATAGGCCTGCCGTAGTTTCGACGCCGAACTGGGCGCGGTTCCGCAGAGCACCAGCGACAACCCCTCTTCCAGCAAATCGGGTAGAATCATCAGGTATCAGGCGAGATTTTCATATTTTTCAAGCTGCCAGGATTGCGGCTCCTCCGCAGCCTGCGCGTACCATTGCTCGACCAGCGGATGCGCTCGCACCGCCTTGCAATAGACCCGTGCCGCGTCTGACAGCGGCGGCGCAAACGTTAAAAACCGCGCCACGACCGGCGCGAACATCGCATCGGCCGCATTGAAAACATCGCCGAACAGATACGGCCCGCTTGCGCCGTATTTTTCGCGCGTCGTTGTCCACAGCCGGTCGATATGCGCGACATCCGCCAGGCTGTCCGGATTTTGCCCAACCCCGGTATAATCGCGGCCCAGGTTCATCGGCATGGCAATGCGAAGCGCCCGGAAACCGGCGTGCATCTCGGCGGCAATCGCCCGCGCATGCGCCCTTGTCAGCCGGTCGGCCGGCCACAGGCCAGGCTCGAATTCAGCGCAATATTCAGCAATTGCGATGCTCTCCCAGATCTTCGCGCCCTGATGTTCGAGATACGGCACCAAGCCATTCGGCGAGACCTCGCGCACTGCCGCGGTTACGCCGCCGGCGATTGGGATAACGATTTCCTCAACCTCCAGCCGCGCCAGTTTCACCAGCAGCCAGCCGCGCAGCGACCAGGATGAGTAACGCCGCGTGCCTAAGTATAATTTTCCGTCCGCCAAGCCGACCCCCCGTTACCGAACGGCCCTAGCGTAGCATGGGGGCCGAAATATCGGAACGGATGTCGGCGAAGTCGCCATGCCGGCAGGCGGCAATAAAATGCAGCACATCCTTCATCGGGCTCGCCCGCCAGGCGAAATAGGGCAGGCAGGCCAGCACGATCCCGATATGCCCGAGTTTCGGATAGATCCGCGTCTCAACCGCACCCCCCGCCTCACGCAGCCTTGTGGCCAGCATCGCCGTATTCCGCGGCAAAACGACCTTGTCCCGGCCGCCATGCAGCAGCAGCGCCGGCGGCGCATCCTCACGCACATAGGTGATCGGCTGGGTGACCTTATCATCCTCCGGCCCGGAAAATATTCGCGCGATCGCGGGATCATGGAACGGCAGGAAGTCATAGGGACCGGCCAGGCCAATGACCCCCGCGATCCGCGCCGCATCCACCCGCTCGCGCTCCAGATACGAGGTATCGAGCGCCAGCATCAGCGCATTATACGCCCCCGCCGAATGCCCCATCAGAAACAGCGCGCCGGTATCGCCGCCGTAGGAGGGAATATTCTTGAACGCCCAGGACACCGCCGTTGCGCCGTCCTGCAGAAACACGGGGAACCTCACCTCCGGGTGCAGCCGGTAGTCCGGCACCACCACCACGAAACCGCGCTTTGCCAGCTGGGCCGCGATGAATTTGTAATCCCGCCGCGCCCCCCATTGCCAGGATCCACCGTAGAAAAAGACAATCACCGGCAGCGGTTCCACTGCAATCCCGCGCTCGGCAATGTGAGGGCTCGATTTTGCGGGGCAATAAACATCCAGCCTCTGGCGCGCATGCCGGCCGAATGGGATGTTGCGAAACACCCGCAGACCAGCGGTGCTGATGGTTTTGTTAACGAAATCAACCGGGCGAGGCAGAACGGCCATTTGCGACGATAGTTCGGCCGCGCCCCCGGCGGCAAGCCAAAACTTTGATCCTTACGGCTGTGTCGCGATGGCATCGCACCGACGCATTATGATACCGTCTTGCATGGATATCTTCAACGCGAGCACTCCCAAATGGGCCGGGTTTGACCTGACGTCACCACTGGTGATGGGCATTCTGAACGTGACCCCGGATTCCTTCTTCGATGGCGGCGCGCATGCAACCAAGGCCACTGCCGTCGCCGCCGGAATGGCAATGCTGGAAGCCGGCGCCGACATCATCGATATCGGCGGCGAGAGCACCCGGCCGCAAGCCGTCACGGTCTCGGTGGAGGAGGAGATTGCCCGGATCACGCCGGTCATACGCAGGCTGGCGGCCGCCGGCGCCGTAATCTCCGCCGACACCCGCAATGCCGCGACCATGGCGGCCGCTTTGGATGCAGGCGCCAGCATCATCAACGACGTGTCCGGCCTGTCGCACGATCCCGCCGCCCCTGCCCTGGTTGCTTCGCGCGGTTGCCCCGTCATCCTGATGCATATGCGCGGCACCCCTGAGACAATGGACGCAGAGGCGCTGTACGACGATGTCGTGGCAGAGGTGCTGTCTGAACTTCTGGGTAGGCGGGATGCCGCCCTTGCCGCCGGCATCAAATCCGAAAACATCGCCCTCGACCCAGGTTTCGGATTTGCCAAACGCGGCGACCAGAACCTCGATCTGCTGCGCGCAACCGGGCGCTTCGCCGGACTTGGCCACCCACTCTTGATCGGAGTTTCGCGCAAACGCTTCATCGGCACCCTGGGCGACGAGCCGGAGCCGAAAAAACGCTTGCCCGGTTCGATCGCCGCGGGGCTTTATGCTGTGGCGCAAGGGGCGAACATCCTGCGGGTGCATGATGTCGCGCAGACCATACAGGCGTTAAAAATCTGGCGGGAATTGACCAAAACGCCGGTTGAGAGTGCAAGGACAGTATGAACGACATGCCCACGCGCCGGCTCTTCGGCACCGACGGTATTCGCGGCACCGCGAACACCGCCCCCATGACCGCCGAAATCGCCCTGAAACTGGGCCAGGCCGCCGGGCTGCTATTCACCCGCGGCAGCCACCGGCATCGCGTCATCATCGGCAAGGATACCCGCCTCTCCGGCTATATGCTGGAGCCTGCGCTGACCGCCGGCTTCACCGGCGCCGGCATGCATGTCACGCTGGCCGGCCCGCTGCCGACCCCGGCGATCGCCATGCTGACGCGCTCGCTGCGCCTGGATCTCGGCGTCGTCATCTCCGCCTCGCACAACCCGTATGAAGATAACGGCATCAAACTGTTCGGGCCGGACGGCTCAAAGCTTTCGGATGAAACCGAAGCCGAAATCGAAGCGCTGATGGCAAGCGACCTCTCCGGCAAGCTGGCCGCCCCCGACAAACTCGGCCGCGCCTCGCGCCTGGTGGACGCCGCCGGACGCTATATCGAGGCCGCCAAATCCAGCCTGGAGCGCGGCCTGCGCCTGGACGGTCTGCGGATCGTGGTCGATTGCGCCAACGGCGCCGCTTATAAAGTCGCCCCCGCGGCGCTGTGGGAACTTGGCGCCACGGTCATTTCCATCGGCGTCGAGCCGGACGGCTTCAATATCAATAAAGGTGTGGGCTCCACCGCCCCGGATCATCTTTGCGCCGCGGTGCTCGAGCATGGCGCCGATATCGGCATCGCGCTCGACGGCGACGCCGACCGCGTCATCCTGGCGGACGAGCGGGGCGAGATCATCGACGGTGATCAGATCCTCGGCCTGATCGCCCGTGACATGCAGCAAAACAACCGCCTCTCGGCGCCGGCGATCGTCGCCACGGTAATGTCCAATCTCGGCCTTGAACGATTTTTGAACGGGCTCGGCATCGCCTTGCACCGCACCCGCGTCGGTGATCGCTACGTCGCCGAGACCATGCGCGAGCAAAAAATCAATCTGGGCGGCGAGCAATCCGGCCATGTCATCCTGTCTGATTTCGCCACCACCGGCGACGGTCTGATCGCCGCCTTGCAGGTGCTGGCGGTGCTGGTGCGCAGCGGCCGGCGCGCCTCGGAAGCCTGCCGGGTTTTTTCTCCCTTGCCGCAGCTCCTGCGCAATGTCCGCTATGCCGGCATCTCGCCTTTGGTGCAGCCGCATATCCAAACCGCAATCGCCGCCGCCGGCGAGCGGCTGGCGTTGACCGGCCGCGTGCTGATCCGCGCGTCCGGCACCGAACCGCTCATCCGGGTCATGGCCGAAGGCGAGGATTTCGACCTGATCCAGGAAATCGTCGACGGGCTATGCATGACCATCGCCCGCGCCGCATGACCTCACCCGCGAGGGTATTAACCATCGCCGGATCCGATTCCGGCGGCGGCGCCGGCATCGAAGCCGATATCAAAACCATTTCCGCCCTTGGCGGCTACGCCTGCACCGCCATCACGGCGCTGACCGCGCAGAACACCACCGGCGTCTTCGGAATCCATATCTTGCCGCCCGATTTCGTAAAACTCACGATCCAGACAGTGCTTTCCGACATCGGCGCGGACGCCGTCAAAATCGGCATGCTGGCCAATGGAGAAATCGTTCGCGCGGTTTCCGAAGCGCTGGCAACCCTTCCGCCCACTTTCCCTATCGTCCTCGACCCCGTCATGATCGCCACTTCCGGCGCCGCGCTTCTGGTGCCGGAGGCAATCGACGCCCTGCGCCGCAGCCTGATCCCGCGCGCCACGCTGATCACGCCAAACCTGCCTGAAACAGCAGCGCTCACCGACATATTCCCGAAATCGGCGGAAGAAGCCGCTACCGCCGGCCGCGCGCTGATCGCCCTTGGCGCCGGCGCCGCTTTGATCAAAGGCGGCCACGCGGAGGAAGATCTGCTCACCGACTTCCTGGTCCACCGCAACGGTATCGAAGCAATCAGCTATCCGCGCATCGCAACCCGGAATACCCATGGGACCGGCTGCACCCTGGCCGCCGCCATCGCCACCGGCCTTGCTCGGCAAATGACCCTATCGGACGCCGTCCACTGGGCGCGGCATTATCTGCAAAACGCCATCCTTCGAGCTCCAGGTTTCGGCGAAGGCAACGGGCCGCTTTGGCATGGCAGGTGAAGCGGTTCTTTTTTGCAAAAAAGGCTGGCCGCCCGCGAAACCAAAAAACTCTTTTTCATTTGGGCCATGGCTGTGGCCGCTCAAACACCCATGTCCCGGATAAATAGAAGTCTTTTTGCTTCTTTTTCTTCAGAAAAAGAAGTGCTTCTCTTTACCTAAGCAGCTTCCTTCTGCGCCTTAAAATACGCAGCTGTGGCGCCGGTCAACTTGAAATGGCTCAAGTCCTCCGGCGACACTAAGCGCGCCTCAACAATTTCGCGGTGGTCGATGTGCAAAACCGGTAGTTGGTCCAATCGCAATTCGAAATAATGCACGCTATCGCGCCGGCCTTCCCAGTAACCAACGATATTGCCTTTGGGTTTCAGCGTCGGGACCAGCAGGCCGATTTCCTCCTGCACTTCGCGTCTTGCGGCCTGCTCCGGTTTTTCCAGGTGTTGAACGCCGCCGCCCGGAAAATTCCAGCTGCGGCGGTAGGAGGCGCGCAGCAGCAGCACGTCGTCACCGACATAGGTAGCGACCAGAGCCCCCTCATGCGGAATGCGTCCGACCCGCCACCAGACCCTGGCAAACAGAAAGGCCAGGCGGTAGATCATCCGCCACGCAAAATTCTCCACTGACGACAAAAATCGATTCGACAATTCAGCGGCATCCCATCCTGCGGCAACGTCCGGAAGTATCCGTGTTGCCTCAGACTGCACCGCTTTGCGAGTCGCGGCCAATAGCCAAAGCCTTGGCGTAGACTTGTTTGCGGGGCAGTCCGGTTGCGGCGGCCACCGCATCCACCGCGTCTTTCAGGCTCATTTGCACCAAGGCGCCGGTCAGCGCCGCGGTCAGATCTTCTTCCGTCGCCAGCACCTCGGTGGCGGGGCCGATGACGAGTGTAATTTCACCGCGCGGCGCGGTTTGCGCGTAATGCGCCGCGAGGTTGGGGAGCGTTTCCCGGCGAATTTCCTCAAAATGCTTGGTCAATTCCCGGCAAACCGCCGCCGGACGCGGTCCGAGGATTGCAGCTGCATCCTGCAGTGTTTCGGCCAGGCGATGCGGCGCCTCATAGAGCACGATGGTGGCGCTGAGCCCGGCTGCTTCAGCGTGCTTGAGCTTGGTCAATGCGGCCTGCCGCGCGCCGGCCTTCACCGGCAGAAAACCGAAAAATATGAACGGGTGCGGCGGCAGGCCCGAGAGGGTGAGCGCCAGGATTGCCGCGTTGGCGCCAGGCATGGCGCCAACCAGCAGCCCGGCATCGATGGCGGCCCGGGTCAGCCGATAGCCCGGATCGGACACCAGCGGCGTGCCGGCGTCGGAAATCAGCGCATAGCGCGTGCCCTCCTGCATCGATCGGATCAGGCCGGGAATCCGGGAATCCTCATTATGGTCGTGCAGCGGATAGCAGCGGGTTCCGATCCCGTAGGTTTTCAGCAGATGCTGGCTGCTGCGCGTGTCCTCGCACAGAATGCCGTCCACCTGCTCCAGCGTTTCCCGGCCGCGAATCGTCATATCTTTAAGGTTGCCGATCGGGGTGGAAACCAGCACAAGAGCGGGCAAAGGCGGCGTGCCGGTAGCGAGGGGTTTGGCTATTGATGGTTTTGTTACGGGATCTTCGGTCATCCACTATCCTGCGCGGTGCACTGCTCTGCGGGACCCTGGCTCTGGTTGGTTGCGGGGGTCAATCCCCGGATGCGCCGATGACCGGAGCAATACCGCTGCCGGGAAGCAGTTCTGCCCAGCCCATGGCGACGGCGCCCGCTACCGGTAAAACCACCGGCCCCGTGGCGCTGTTGCTGCCGTTATCCGGTCCAATGCAGCCAGTCGGCCAGGTGTTGGAGAACGCCGCGAAGCTCGCCTTCACCAACAGCTCAGCCCCGGCCTTGGATATTCGCGACACCGGCGGCACGGCGCCGGGGGCAGCCAGTGCGGCGCAGGCGGCGATAGCGGCCGGCGACGGGCTGATTCTGGGTCCGCTGACTTCCGCCGAAGCCCACGCCGTGGCGCCAATCGCGCAGGCGGCGAACGTCAACGTGCTGGCATTTACCAATGACAATTCGGTTGCGGCACCTGGCATCTGGCCGCTCGGGATCAGCCCCACCCAGCAGGTACAACGGGTTGTGCAAGTTGCCGCCAGCGCCGGGCATGCGAAGCTTGCGGCAATGCTGCCGGATAATGTGTTCGGCCATTCGCTGGGAACCGCCATACAGACCGAGACCGCCAGCCTTGGCCAACCCGACCCCAGCATTACGTTCTACGAACCGGGCTTCAGTGGCATCAACCAGGCCGTTCAAACTGCTTCGGACTTCGCAGATCGCGGCCAAGGACTGATGGCGCAAATCAAGAAAGCGCAGGACTTGAACACGCCAGCCGGCCGTGACGAGGCGCGCGCGCTGCAGCACCAGCCAATTCCGCCGCCGCCGTTCGATGCGTTCTTCATCGGAGCGACCCAGGGTGAAGAGCTGGCGGAGCTTGCGACATTATTACCGTATTACTCTGTTTATTCGTCACAGGTGCAGTTTTTGGGCCCGGCGCTCTGGGCCAATGTCGCCACCGCCATGGGCAGTAACGGCGTCTATTCCGGCGCTTTTTATGCAGCACCCGATCCCGCCGCCGCCGCCGCGTTCGACGCCAAATATCAAACCGTCTACAGCAGCGCCCCGCCCGCGATCGCCGATGTCGCGTTCGATGCCGGGGCGATCGCCCAGCTGCTGGCCGGCAGCGGCGGCTTTACCTTGCAAGCCTTAACCAACCCCGTGGGCTTCAGCGGGACCGATGGCGTTTTGCAGTTGGAACCCAATGGCCAGGTGCAGCGCGGGCTGGCGGTGTTCCAAATCGCGCCTGGCGGACCCGTGATCAACTCCCCCGCGCCCACGACCCTCACACCCCCAAACAGCTAAATGAGCCCGGCGGCATGAGGGAGGCCCGGCTAAGCCGTAGCTCTTGGCCCGCTGCATTGGCGTTCATGCTGGCCCTGGGAGCGTTGCCGACGCTTATTTTCGGCCTGCTGGTGAGCTTTGGCGCCTTGGATTGGCTGCCGGGCCTGCTCAGCTGGGGCATTTGCGCCATCGTCGCACTCGGTTTTGGCGCCTTGCTGGGGCGCGACATCACGGTAATGGCCAGGCTGGTCAACGCGTTGCGGGCGGATGACGATAAAATGCCTCCTGAGACCGTCCTGCTGGTGCCGGGCATGCGTTCGCTTGGGCAGGAGGTCATTAATCTGATCCGGACCGAGCAACTGCGCCGCGCCAGGCTGCGCAACGCGGCGGCCGCCGATCATGCATTGCTCGAACGGCTGCCCGACCCGTTACTGGGGTTGGACGAAGCCGGGGCGGTAAACTGGCGCAACGCCAGCGCGGTATCGGCTTTTGGTACTGAAACCGCGGCCTTGCTGCGCCATCCCGAACTGCGGGCGGCCCTTGCCGAAGCCGCGCAAACGTCGCAGCCGGTGCGCAAGAGCATCGTCCTGGCGGTGCCGGTGCCGCGCGATCTGGACGCCACGGTCATCCCGGTCGGCGGCCCCACCTATATTCTTGTCACCGACCGCACGCGCGAGCGCAGCATCGAGAAAATGCGGGCCGATTTCGTCGCCAATTCCAGCCATGAATTACGCACGCCATTGGCCAGCCTGATCGGCTTTATCGAAACCCTGCGCGGCCCGGCGGCCGACGATGTCGAGGCCCAGCAACGGTTTCTGGGTATCATGGCGGAACAGGCGATGCGGATGCAACGGGTCATCGCCGATCTGCTCAGCCTGTCGCGGATCGAGATCAGCGAACACCAGCCGCCGGAAGAAATCCTGTTCCTGCCACCGCTGCTGGAACGGATCATCGCCGGGCTGGAGCCCATGCTGAAGGCCAACGCCGCCCATATCGATGTGGCAATTCCAAAGGACCTGCCCAGGGTGCCGGCGGATACCGACCAGCTGACCCAATTGTTCACCAATCTCCTCGATAACGCCATTAAATATGGCAAGCGCGGCGGCCGCATCAAAGTCACCGCGGCGCCGGCGGCGGGCGATCAGCGCTTTGAGCCGGCCGGCGTGCTGATCAGCGTCGCCGATGACGGCGCCGGCATTGCACGGGAGCATATTCCGCGCCTGACAGAACGATTTTACCGCGTCGACAAGGGCCGTTCACGCGCCGTCGGCGGCACCGGCCTCGGTCTTGCCATCGTCAAACATGTCGTCAATCGCCATCGCGGCCGGCTGGTGATCGAAAGCATTGAGGGCGTGGGCACGACATTTACCGTCTGGCTGCCCATTCTTTCTTCGTGATTTGAAGGAGTTTTAGTATAAGATTGTTACATGATGAGAGAAATGTTACGGCATTATACTGCGGACAGGCGCCGATCCGCTGGCTCGGCCAGGAGCGCATGGCTTGAGAGCGAGAAGCATTAATTAATATTCGTATGCTGGACAGCCGGAACTTTGTATTGTTCCTGGGGATACCCGGCGCCTGTGGGATGGCGACGGTTTTGGGTGGGTCTGGGGGAGATTTTGGACGTGAAGTTTTGCGTTGGCGTTACACTATCCACGTGCCTACTGCTTGGTCTGCCTGGATTTGCGCAAGCGCAACAGCCGACGGCCCAGGTAGCGACCCCGACAGATATTCCCCCGGCGGGCAGCCCGGCATATTTCATGCCGCCGGTCGATGGCGTGACGAAATCGGTGTCATCGGGCAGCGCCGTCATTGAATCGCATTCGGCCCCAACGACGTCGCCGGTCATCGACAGCAATCTTGTCGACACCCTGCCGCCGCCAAACTACCAGCCCTATAATGCGCCGACGCCCTGGTATGAAAACGATTGGGCTATTGCCGGCATGGGCATCGTGGCGACCGGCGTGACGATGACCGTCGACCGTAGCGTCAATAATTACGTCGTGACGCATATCAGCTATAATACCCGGAAGAATGTGGCGCTGAAGCTGGCTGACATTCTGGAAATCGCACCCTTGGCCTATGCCGGCCTGACCATGGTGCAAAGCCCGATCTCCGATCCGGAGATGGCGCATGCGTCTTCCGTCGCCTTTACCGCCGCAGCCGCGGTTACCGTGGAATCCCTGGGGCTCAAATACGCAATCGGCCGGGAGAGGCCGGGCGGCGAGGGTAGTGACCCGTTTGTCTTTCACCCTTTCAGCAATCCCAGCCAGCTGCATAGCCTCGGTGCGGTGTTTCCGGGCGGCGGCTCGGGTACCTCGTCCTTCCCGTCCGGCCATACCGCATTGGCGTTTGCGCTGGTGACACCCTACGCGGAATTATATCATCAGCCTTGGCTCTATACGCTTCCGGTCGCCGTTGGGCTGGCGCGGGTTGCCTCACAGGACGGGCACTGGGCCTCTGATGCTGTCGGCGGCGCATTTATTGGTTGGTTGACCGCCGACGTCACCCGCCGGCTGTTTCCGCAATCCGATTATGGGCTGATGATTTTCGGCGATGGGCAGTCGATGAAGGTCGGCATTCACGGCCAGTTTTAACGCGCCGGTTTTTACAAACGCGCGGCGCGCACGGGCACGCGGCAAGTAATTCTTTTTTTCGAAGCGGAATCGCTTATCTTGATCCTACCGGGCCAAGTGCCGGTAGGAGATTCCCATGCTTAATCCGCGCATCCACGACGTAACCGCCCGCATTGCCGCCCGCAGCAGTGCGTCGCGCGCCGCTTATCTCGCCCGTATCAGTGCCGCGGTGGATGCCAAGCCGCACCGCCGGGCGCTTGGCTGCGCCAACCAGGCGCATGGGTTCGCCGCCTGCGCGCCGGACGACAAAGCGGTTCTGCGCTCCGGCGACGGCGCCAGCCTCGGCATCGTCACCGCCTATAACGACATGCTCTCCGCCCACCAGCCCTATGAACGGTTTCCGGATCTCATCCGCGCCGCCGCGCGCGAGGCGGGCGGCGTGGCGATGGTGGCGGGCGGCGTGCCGGCCATGTGCGACGGCATCACCCAGGGCGAGACCGGCATGGAGCTTTCCCTGTTCTCGCGCGATGTCATCGCCCTTTCCACCGCCGTCGCCCTATCGCACGCCACGTTTGATGCCGCCGTCTATCTCGGCATCTGCGACAAAATCGTCCCCGGCCTGCTGGTCGGCGCGCTGAGCTTTGGCCATCTGCCGGCGGTGTTCATCCCCGGCGGCCCGATGCCCTCCGGCCTGCCAAATTCCGAAAAGAACAAAATCCGCCAGCTCTATGCCGAGGGCAAGGTGACCCGCGCCGATCTGCTGGAGGCGGAATCCAAATCCTATCACAGCCCCGGCACCTGCACGTTTTACGGCACCGCCAATACCAACCAGATGATGATGGAAATCATGGGCCTGCATCTGCCGGGCGCCGCCTTCATCAACCCCAACACCCCGCTGCGCGACGCGCTGACGCATGCCGCCGCCAAACGGGCGATGGCGATTACCGCCGCCGGCAATGATTTTTCTCCGATCGGCCGGATGCTGGACGAAAAAGCCTTCGTCAACGGCGTCATCGGCCTGCACGCCACCGGCGGCTCGACCAATCACACGCTGCATCTGATCGTCATGGCCGCCGCCGCCGGCATCATCCTTACCTGGCAGGATTTGTCCGACCTGGCAGAGGTCACCCCGCAGCTCACCCGCATCTATCCCAACGGCACCGCCGATGTGAATCACTTCCACGCCGCCGGCGGCATGGGTTTTATCATTCGCGAACTGCTCGCCGCCGGGCTGCTGCATGAAGACGTGCAAACCGTCTTCGGCGCCGGGCTTTCGGCCTATGCCACCGAACCCTTCATCGATGCGGACGGCCATGTGCAATGGCATCCGGCGGCCGAGACCAGCGGCGACGAGACGGTGCTGCGCGGGACCAAAAATCCGTTCCAGCCGACCGGCGGGCTGCGGGTGCTGGATGGCGATCTCGGCCGCGCCGTCATCAAAACCTCCGCGGTGGCGCCGGAGCGTCACATCATCGAAGCCCCCGCCCGTGTCTTCCATGACCAGGAGGAGGTGCAGGCCGCCTTCAGGGCAAACGAGCTGAATCAGGACACCGTGGTCGTGGTCCGCTTCCAGGGCCCGAAAGCCAATGGCATGCCGGAACTACACCGGCTGATGCCGCCCTTGGGCGTGCTGCAGGATCGCGGCTACAAAGTTGCTCTGGTCACCGATGGCCGGCTGTCGGGCGCCTCCGGCAAAGTGCCCTCCGCCATTCATGTGACGCCGGAAGCCGCCGACGGCGGCCCGATCGCCAAGATCCGCGACGGCGACATCGTCCGCGTCGATGGCACCAACGGCCATTTGACGGTGCTGGTCGATCCGGCCGAATGGGCGGCGCGCACCGCCGCCACCGCCGATCTCTCCGCCTATCAGTGGGGAACCGGCCGCGAGCTGTTCCAGACGTTTCGCGCCAATGCCAGCACCGCCGACACCGGCGGCACCATCTTCAGCAGTCTCACCGCGACGGAGCTGGCCGCATGAGCCCACCGGATCTGGAAACCATCCTGCTGGCCGCACCCGTCATCCCGGTCGTCATCATCGACGACCTTACGCAGGCGGTGCCGCTGGCGCGTGCGCTGGTCGCCGGCGGCCTGCCGGTGATCGAAATCACCTTGCGCACGCAGGCCGGGCTGGAAGCCATTCGCGCCATCGCGGCGGAAGTGCCCGACGCCATCGTCGGTGCCGGCACCGTGCTGGATGCCGCGCAGCTCGCCGACGTGACCAAAGCCGGCGCCCGTTTCGCGGTCTCGCCGGGTGCGACGCCAAAACTTCTCGACGCCGCGGCAGGCGGGGCAGTCACGCTGCTGCCCGGCATCGCCACCGCCTCCGAGGCGATGGTTCTCATCGAGCGCGGCTACCGCTTCGCTAAGCTCTTTCCGGCGGAGCCGGCCGGAGGAGCTGCCTATCTCGCCGCCATTGCCTCGCCGCTGCCGCAGCTGCGCTTCTGCCCCACCGGCGGCATTACGCTCGACTCGGCGCCCAGCTACCTCAAACTACCCAATGTCATCTGCGTCGGCGGCTCCTGGATGGTCAACCGAAAGACCATTGCCGCCTCCGATTGGTCTGCTATCACTGCAGCTGCAATGAAGGCCGCGGCGCTTCATGAATACCGGCGGAGCATGTAGCCTATGAACGATCTTTGGACAGAGCTCGCCGCACTTCGCGAAACCTCCAAAGACCTCAAAACCCTGTTTTCCGAAAACCCCGGCCGCTTCACGGAATATTCGGCATCGCTGGATGATCTGCTGCTGGATTATTCAAAAACCCATTTCACGCCGGAAATATTGCAGCGCCTGCTAAGTCTCGCCGCCGCGTCGGGCGTCGCTGAAAAACGCGCCGCGATGTTCGCGGGTGATAGGATCAACACCACCGAGAATCGCGCGGTGCTGCACACCGCCTTGCGCAACAGCGCCAGCACGCCGGTCTTCACCGATGGCGCCGACGTCATGCCGGAAATCCGGAAAAGCCTTGCCGCGCTCTACAGTTTTGCCGATGCCATCCGCAGCGGAAAAATCGCCGCCGCCGATGGCAAGCCCTTCACCGATGTCATCAATATCGGCATCGGCGGCTCCGACCTCGGACCGGCCATGGTGACGCTGGCGCTGGCGCCCTACCATGACGGCCCAAAGATCCATTTCGTCTCGAATGTCGATGCAGCACATCTGGCCGACACCATTGAGCAGCTCGATCCCGCCCGCAGTTTGGTCCTCATCGCCTCCAAAACCTTCACCACCATCGAGACGATGACCAACGCCCGTTCCGCCCGCGGCTGGATTGCGGGCAGCCTGGGCGAGGCCGCCGTCGGCGCCCATTTCGCCGCCATTTCCACCGCCGTGGACAAGGTTGCCGCCTTCGGCATTCAGCCGAACCGCATCTTCGGATTCTGGGACTGGGTCGGCGGCCGCTACTCGGTCTGGTCCGCCATCGGGCTCGCGGTCATCATCGCCATCGGTCCGGCGAATTTCGAAAAATTCCTGGCCGGCGCGCATGAAATGGATATCCATTTTCGCGATTGCCCGGCCGAGAAAAACCTCCCCATCCTGCTCGCTTTGATTGGCATCTGGCATCGCGATATCTGCGGCTTCAGTGCCCGCGCCGTGCTGCCCTACGACCAGCGGCTCGCCCGCTTTCCGGCCTACCTGCAGCAGCTCGACATGGAATCCAACGGCAAAAGCGTGACCAAATCCGGCGAGCCCGTCCTGCGCGCCACCGGCCCGCAAGTCTGGGGTGAGCCCGGCACCAACGGCCAGCACGCCTTCTACCAGCTGCTGCATCAGGGCACCGACGTTATCCCCTGCGAATTCCTGATCGCGGCGAACGGCCATGAAGCGATGATGGAGGACCATCATAACCTGCTCATCGCCAATTGCCTCGCCCAAAGCGAGGCTTTGATGAAAGGCCGCACCCTGGCGCAAGCCAAGGGCAACCCGCACCGCGTCTTCCCCGGCAACCGGCCCTCGATCACGCTGGCCTACCCCAAGCTGACGCCGCGCACGCTCGGCCGCCTGATCGCCTTGTACGAACATCGCGTCTTCGTCGAAGCCGCCATCTGGGACATCAACGCCTTCGACCAATGGGGCGTGGAACTCGGCAAGGAACTCGCAACCAATTTGCTGCCGGTTGTCAAAGGCGAAAAGCCGGCCACCGGCCTCGATTCATCGACAGCCGGTCTTCTCGAATATCTGGTGAAGAAATAATGCTCCCTGAATTGCTGGACATCGCCTCCATCCACGCGGCCTATCGCGCCGGTACACTGAGCCCCACCGTACTGTTCACGGAATTGCTGGATCGTATCGATTCCTACACCGACAAGGCCGTTTTCATCTCCCGCTTCGATCGCGCGGAAATCCTCGGCCAGGCCGCAAAACTGGACCTCGCCCAAATCGACGCCTTGCCGCTGTTCGGCATCCCCTTTGCGGTCAAGGACAATATCGACGTCGCCGGCATCCCGACCTCCGCCGCCTGTCCGGCATTCGCCTACGCGCCAACGGCGGACGCCACCGTGGTGGCCAAGCTGCGTGCGGCCGGTGCGATCGTGCTCGGCAAAACCAATCTCGATCAGTTTGCAACCGGGCTGAACGGTACCCGCTCGCCTTACGGCGCGCCGCGTTCGGTCTTCAATCCGGAATACATCTCCGGCGGCTCCTCCTCCGGATCGGCGGTCACGGTCGGCGCCGGCCTCGCCTGCTTCGCCCTTGGCACCGACACAGCCGGCTCAGGCCGGGTGCCCGCCGGCATCAATAACCTGATCGGCCTTAAACCCACCATCGGCCGCCTGAGTGCTGCCGGCATGGTTCCTGCCTGCAAATCCCTTGATTGTATCAGCATCTTTGCAAATTCGGCGGCCGATGCGCTCGGTATCCTCACCATCGCCGAAGGTTTTGACGCCGCGGATTGCTACTCCCGGCCCCCCGCGACCACCCTGCTGCCGGAAAAGCCCGTTTTTGGCACGCTGGCGCCCGCGCATCGGCAATTCGCGGGCAATGCCCAGACCGAAAAACTTTACGATGCCGCCATCGCCGCCGCTTGCGCGCTTGGCTGGACCGAACAGACGATCGATTACGAACCGTTCCTGGAGATCGCCCAATCGCTCTATGGCGGCGCCTTCGTCGCCGAGCGTCTCGCCGCCGTCGCACCCTTCTTCAAATCCAACGCCGATGATTTTGATCCCTCGGTCCGCGCCATCATCGAAAGCGCCACAAAATTCTCCGCCGCCGATCTGTTCAACGATATCTATCGCCTGCAAGCGTTACGGAGCGCTGCAAAAGCCGAGCTGGCAAAATGCGATATTCTGCTGCTGCCCACCGCGCCCACCATCTACACGGTCGCCGAACTCACGGAGCAGCCGATTGCCCGCAACTCCGTGCTCGGCACCTACACCAATTTCGTCAATCTGATGGACCTGGCGGCCATCGCGCTGCCGGCCGGCTTTACCACCGAGGGTCTTGCCGCCGGGGTCACCCTGGTCGGCCCGGCTTTCTCGGAACACGCGCTCGCCGCTTATGCCGACCAGCTGCACAAATCTTTGGGTGCTGGCGCCGGAAAATCCCGCATCCAATCCGGCACCTCCGTGTCCCACCCGTCCGATGACGCGATAACCCTGGTGGTCGCCGGCGCGCATCTCTCCGGCATGGTGTTGAACCACGAACTGACCGCGCTCGGCGCCAGATTACTGGCGGAAACAACAACCGCGCCCAATTACAAACTGTTTGCCCTGGCCACCACGCCGCCCAAACCCGGCCTGGTTCGCGCCGATGCGGGCGCACCCATCGCCGTCGAATTATGGTCGCTCTCCCCGGCCGGCTTCGCCCGTTTCGTCGCCGCCCTGCCGGCGCCGATGGGCATCGGCAAAGTCACCCTGGCCGACGGCAGCGAACATCCCGGTTTTCTCTGCGAAGCCCATGCGCTGAAAAACGCCGAGAACATTACCGCCTACGGCGGCTGGCGGGCTTACAAAAAGCTGAACTAGGGCGGCCAGGGCGCAATTTCGCGGGGACCTCGAACAGAGTCATTTGCCTAGCCCCTGGCCCAATGGCACTAAACCGCCATGCCAAGCCTATCCACCCGCCTCGCGCAAACCGAACTCGCCGCCACTTTCGCGATGACCGCCCGGGCCCGCGCTCTGCGCGCCGAGGGCCACGACGTCATTTCGCTCTCCCTCGGTGAGCCGGATTTCCCAACCCCGCCGCACGTGATCGCAGCCGCCAACGCCGCCGCCCTGCGCGGCGACACCAAATACCCGCCCATCGGCGGCACCGAAGCCCTGAAAGCCGCGGTGCGCCGCAAATACGCCCGCGACCAGAAACTCGACGTCCCCGAACAAAACATCCTCATTACCAACGGCGGCAAACAGGCCATCTTCAACACCATCATGTCGGTCATCGACCCCGGCGACGAGGTCATCATCCCGGCCCCGGCCTGGGCCGGCTATGAACAGACGGTGCAATTCGCCGGCGGCATCCCAGTCTTTATCAAATGCCCGCAATCCGACGGCTTCGTGCTCCGCCCGGAAACCCTGGAAGCCGCCATCACGCCGCGCAGCAAACTCCTGCTCCTCAACTACCCCAGCAACCCTTCGGGCGCCGCCTGCAACGTCGCCACGCTCGCCGCCATCGCCGAGGTCCTGCGGCGGCATCCGCAAATCTGGGTGCTGTCGGACGACATCTACGAACACCTGCTCTTCGACGGCTTCACCTACGCCACGCTGGCCGCCGTCGCGCCCGACCTCGCCGATCGCATCGTCACCATGACCGGCGTCTCCAAATCCTACGCCATGACCGGCTGGCGCATCGGCTTCTGCGCCGGGCCCGCGGCGCTCATCAAAGCCATGACGATCGTGCAGGCCACCGCCACCTCCGGCGTCTCCACCATCGGCCAGGCCGCCGCTACCGCGGCACTCGACGGCCCGCAGGGATTTCTGGCCGAACGCGCCGCCACCTACCAGTCCCGCCGCGACCTGGTGGTCAGCGCCCTTACCGAAATCCGAGGCATGTCCTGCCACAAACCCAACGGCGCCTTTTACGTCTTCCCGGATATCTCCGTCTTCATCGGCAAAACCAGTCAATCCGGCATCCGCATCACCAACGACGAAAGCTTCGCCATGACCCTGCTTGCCGAAGCCCACGTCGCCACCGTCCAGGGCGCCGCCTTCGCCATGAGCCCGCATATCCGCATCAGCACCGCAACCTCCAGCGAAACCCTGCAAAAAGCCTGCACGAGGATTGCCGAATTTTGTGA
Organism: Rhodovastum atsumiense; assembly: GCA_026225115.1. Lineage (GTDB taxonomy): Bacteria > Pseudomonadota > Alphaproteobacteria > Acetobacterales > Acetobacteraceae > Acidocella > Acidocella atsumiense_A. The sequence goes on along the minus strand of JAMFSE010000005.1, from coordinate 73 downwards.
AGGTTTGAAGTAAAGGGAAGCGGTTCTTTTTTGAAAAAAAGAACCAAAAAACTTTTTTACTCTGGGGCATGGG
>JAMFSE010000041.1 GCA_026225115.1 Rhodovastum atsumiense | reverse complement strand
TTCCTACGCGTTACTCACCCGTCCGCCACTGCCATTGCTGACCGTGCGACTTGCATGTGTTAAGCATGCCGCCAGCGTTCGCTCTGAGCCAGGATCAAACTCTCAAGTTCATCCCGTCCAAAACAAAATCCAGCTCATAAATCAAATAATCAAATACAAGCGCTCTTCCGTCCTAAACAAAACGAAAGCCCTGCTCACATATAGTCTCCACGCAATCCACAAACCAAAGCTCGCAGAAAACGCAAATATTCAAAGCGTATCTGTTAACGCATCAAAAGAGATCCATCAGCAAACACGCCGCCGATCATAAAATGACCAACTATGAACAGGAACAAGCCCTATCCAAAATCAACCAATCCATCACCAAATCCAAATCCAAATCGCCGGTAAAACAACAACCCAAATCTAAACCCCGCACCAGTATTCCAAAGAACACAGCACAGACAACGCCACCAACGTATCCCTTCCCAGCCTATGCAATTGTCAAAGAACAAAACGACGGGACAAAGTTTCCCGTCGCGGAGCGTAGCAGATTAACCAAACACGAACGCAAATTCAAGCATGGGTCGGTGCTCGGTGGAGCGAGCATCTAGGCCAGCGATTGAACCCCGTCAACCCCTGAAATGCGCCTAGCTTCGAATGGCCTCCCGCCATTCAAGATACCATTCCACGAAGCGGGGAACCCCGATCTCGAGCTTGGTCTGCGGCGCATAACCGCAGAGCGCCGCCAACGCCGATACATCGGCCCAGGTTTCAACCGGATCCGCTTCAGGCTTCGGCAACGCCGAAATAATCGCCTCGCGGCCCAATGAAATTTCCAATAGCCGAACCAAATCAGTGACATATTCGGGCTTATTGTTGCCGATATTAAACAGCCGATGGCGTGCGGCATCCTCCGGCGGGTGGTCGAAAACGCCACAAATCCCGGCGACGATATCGTCGATATAGGTAAAATCCCGTTTCAGGCGTCCCTGGTCGTAAAGCGTCACCGGCCGGCCCGCCATGATCGCCTCGGCAAAGCCGAAATACGCCATATCCGGCCGTCCCCATGGCCCATAGACCGTAAAGAACCGCAGGCCCGTCTGCTTCAAGCCGAATAAATGCGTATAGGAATGGCTCATCAGCTCATCCGCCCGCTTGGTCGCCCCGTACAGCGACGAGGGCTGATCCGCCCGCGCGTTTTCCGAATACGGCAATGCCGACCCGGTCCCATAGACCGAGGACGAGCTGGCATAGATCAGATGGTTGATTTTTTTGGAGTGCCGGACCAGCTCAAGAATCGACAAATGCCCCGTCATATTCGCGGAAGCATAGGCAAAAGGCTGCTCCAGCGAATAACGCACGCCGGCCTGCGCGGCCAAATGAATGACGGCCTCAACCCCGTCCCCGAGCTTTAGAACAGCATCGTGATCGGCGATATCTAGCTGTTTGAAGGCAAATTTGGAGTCCGCCCCTAGCCGCGCCAGCCGCGCCTGCTTCAACCGCACGTCATAATACGGGTTGCAATCATCCACGCCCAGCACATCCAGGCCACGCGCCAGCAGCGCCGCGCTCACATGGTAGCCCACAAAGCCGGCAGCACCCGTCACCAGAACCCGCATCAGCTCACCAGCCGGTCTTCCAGCAGCGTCAGGACCGCATGCCCCAAAGTGATATGGCACTCCTGGATCCGCGCGGTTTCAAAATCCGGCACCAGCAGCACATGGTCGCAATGTGCCATTGCCGGCCCACCGTCGCCGCCCAGCATCCCGACCGTAGTGATCCCCATCGCCCGGGCCGCCGCCAATGCGTTCACGACGTTGGCGGACCGCCCGGAGGTGGTGATCCCGAACAGAACGTCGCCCGGTTTTCCCAATCCTTGCAAAGGCCGCGAAAAAACCTGGCTGAAATCAAAATCATTGCCCGCCGCCGTCAACATCGTTGCATCCAGCGTCAAAGCCAACGCTGGCCAGCTGTCCCTGGCCACACTCCCCCGCAGCCGTATGAGCAGCTCCGTCGCCAGATGCTGCGCATCGGCCGCTGAGCCGCCGTTGCCGCAAAACATGATCTTGCCGCCCGCCAGGATCGCGCGCTCGCAAGCGCCGACCACAGCCAGCACGGGCCCGGCATCTTCCGCCAGGCTCAGCTTCAATTCAGCCGAGCGGCGCAGCATCGCCGCAAACCGCCCAGCCTCGGTCTCATCACTTAATATTGGTCAAACTCCGGTAGGTTCGGGGGTGCGTTTGTTTTCCAGATTGTTTCAGAAGTCGCTCTGGCGAGTCGAATGTCGGTGATTTTTGAGCACCGGAGCGGAGCGGCCTACAGGCCGTGAGCACCGGAGCGCAGAAAATCGCCGTCAGTCGGCCGCCAGAGTAGACTTCTGGAGCAATCTAGTGCGCGACCCAGCCGCCATCAATCGGCAGCGGTACGCCGGTAATGGTCGCCGCGCCATCTGAGCTCAAAAACACCGCCAACGCGCCGATCTCCTCGGGAGTCGTGAACTTCAGCATCGGCTGGGTTTCCTGCAGCATTTTTTTCTCTTCGGTCGGCACATCGGTACCGGCCTCCTTGGCCCGGTCCTCCAGCTGATGCTGGACCAGCGGCGTCAGGACCCAGCCGGGACAAATCGCATTCACGGTAATGCCGTCGTTCGCCAGCTCGATCGCCGCCACCTTGGTCGCGCCCACCACACCATGCTTGGCGGCCACGTAAGCCACCTTATGCGGGCTCGCCACCAGGCCGTGCGCCGAGGCGATATTGATAATCCGGCCCCATTTCTTCGCCTTCATCCCGGGAATGGCCGCTTTCATGCCGTAAAACACCGCGGAGAGATTGATCGCCAGAATGGCTTCCCACTTCGCTTCCGGAAACTCTTCCACCGGCGCCACGAACTGAATCCCGGCGTTATTCACCAGAATATCCAGGCTGCCGAGATCAACCTGCGTCTTTTTGACAATCGCCGCCACCTGATCTGGCTTGCTCAGATCCGCGCCGTCATATTCGACCTTGACCTTGAATTCGGCCGCCAGTTCGCTGCGCAGCTTTTCAATTTCACCCGCGTCGCCGAACCCATTCAGCATGATATCCGCACCCTCGGCCGCCAACGCCCGCGCGATTCCAAGGCCAATCCCACTGGTCGAACCGGTGACGAGTGCCACCTTTCCTTTAAGAGCCATATTGCTTTCCTTCCGTCGTATTTCAGGCAAGAGACCGTTCAGGCGAGATAATCGTGTAATACCTCGCCATAGGGCAAAGTCAGATCGGCGCAGAGATGGTTGCCGTAGAGAATTTTCCGTACCGGCAAATCCGCCAGACGGCAATTCGCATGCGGTATCAGATGCAGCCGCGCCTCCCCCGTAAACGCGTATTTCAGGTCGATATCTTCAAGATGATATCCTACCAGCTGCGCAATTTTCGGTGACCCATCAACGTCCGGAATGAATTTCAGATTAACGTTGAGCTTCTTCATCCCCTCAAGCGTCTTCGCGTGATCGAGCGGCGTAGTTTTATACACCATCGTCCCCAAGGCCACCCGCTCCTCATCATAATGCAACGTTCCGGTCAGCGTTTCATGAATGACCTTCAGCCGCGGAATGCCGTATTTTTTTGGAAATCCCCAGATCTCACGCCCGCCGGTCGTTGGCGATTCATCATCCAGATACATCATCACGCTATAGTTACATTTCACCCCGTTATAGAGTGCCGCGATTCCGCAGCCGCTTTCCTCATAATCGCCAAACCCTGTGGAATCCGGCATTTTCATCCACTCGAAAAATACGTCGTTGCCATCCGGTTCCAACGGCTCCGGCAGCAATGCCCGTATGATTTCCGGATCCGTCTCGTAATGGATCAACAGATATTCCCGGTTTATGAAACGGAACGGGCCTTTAGGATAGCTGGGGCTGGCCAGCGGCATCGACGAAGCGTTGAGAATCTCGTCACGGGTCATTCAAATCCTCCTGATTGCGGTCCCTCTCTAGAACAGATGAACCCGGAATTCGTGTGACGTTTGTGTCACCGTCTATTCCCTTACGCATGCTTACCCAAACCGTTTATTTGCGATAGTAAAATCTGCGCACTGATCCCGGAGCCCGCCAAATGGACATGTCACGCGATCCCAGAACCCCGCTTCGCAAGCCTGAGGACCCGATCAAGGCCGTCGCCCGGCCGGCCGGCTGCGACGGGATCAGCCTGGTTCTGCAGGGCGGCGGCGCGCTCGGCGCCTATCAGGCCGGCGTCTACCAGGCTTTGCACGAAGCCGGGCTGGAACCGGATTGGGTGGTGGGCGTCTCCATCGGCGCCATCAACTCCGCCATCATCGCCGGCAACCCGCCGGAGCGCCGGCTGGAACGGCTGGAAGAATTCTGGAACACCATCACCTCGCAGGATCCGTTCATATTCTGGCCGGAGGGCGATGGTCCCCGTAAAATGCGCAACGCCCTGTCGGCCATGAACGCCATGCTGGTCGGCCAGCCCGGCTTTTTCAAACCAAACGCGGTGAACGGCTGGATGGCCCCGCGCGGCTCCAAAGCCGCAACCGCGCTGTACGACACCTCCCCGCTGCACCAGACACTGGAAAAACTCGTGGATTTCGAGTTGATCAACTCTGGCCGGACCCGGTTCGCGGTCGGTGCGGTCAATGTGGAGACCGCCAACTTCGCCTATTTCGACAATGCCGATATCGAGATTACGCCGGAACACATCATGGCCAGCGGCGCCTTGCCGCCGGCACTCCCCATGGTGCGCATCGGCAAGGATTATTTCTGGGACGGCGGCCTGGTATCCAACACCCCGTTGCAGCATCTGCTCGATAATTGCGGCTCGCAGAACACGCTGGTTTTCCAGGTCGATCTGTTCAGTGCCAGTGGCGAAATCCCGCGCGATATGCCGGAAGTCCTCTCCCGCCAGAAGGACATCCAATACTCCTCCCGCACCCGCATGACGACCGACCATTTCAAGGAAACCCACCGGCTTCGCCAGGCCTTGCTCGACGCGCTGCTTCTGGTTCCGGACGCCAACCTCTCGCCGGAACAGCGTCAGCTAAAAACCGATCTGGAACGCCTGCCGGCCATCAACATCATGCAGCTGATTTACCGGCAAAAAGCCTATGAGGGCGACGCCAAGGACTATGAATTCAGCAAGCTGTCGATGAAGGACCATTGGCGCAGCGGCTATTACGACACCCGCAACACGCTGCAGCACAAGGACTGGCTGACGATGTCGAGCATAGGTGACGGCATAGCCACCCACGACATCCACCAACGGTAAACGCGCTGTGGCGGCCATCTGAGGCGCCGGTCTCCGCTTCCGCGCGGCGCCGCGTGGCGTGCTCACGTACTTACGTACGCTCCGCTCCGGTTCTCGACAGACGCCCACGCTTCCTCACCACAGCGCGTTTACGGGACAGCGCATTTTTTAATCACGTCATGGCCGGGCTTGACCCGGCCATCCACGCCGTTTCTTTCAACGGGTCTGGCCTAGCCGCCAGGCATCTTGGCGGCTAGGGCTGGTCGTGCCAACTCATGCTGCGATCGGCATATGACCTACGGAGTCGAAGGCTTGAGTGACTTGTTTGAGGGCAACGGTGGGGCGGACCAAAAATATTCCGCCAAGGATATCGAGGTTCTCGAAGGGCTGGAGCCCGTGCGCCGGCGGCCCGGCATGTATATTGGCGGCACCGACGAGACCGCGCTCCACCATCTGGCCGCCGAAATTATCGATAATTCCATGGACGAGGCCGTCGCCGGACACGCCACGCTGATCGAAGTGACGCTGGCCGCCGGTAACAGCCTGAGCGTTCGCGATAACGGCCGCGGCATGCCGGTGGATCCGCACCCGAAATTCAAAAACAAATCGGCGCTGGAGGTCATTCTCACCACACTGCATTCCGGCGGCAAATTCTCGGGCAAAGCCTATGCCACCTCCGGCGGACTGCACGGCGTCGGCTCCTCGGTGGTCAACGCGCTTTCCTCCAGCCTCACCGCCGAAGTAGCGCGCGACAAACGGCTCTGGCGCCAGGATTTCTCACGCGGCATTCCGGTAACGAAGCTCATTGATGCCGGTCCCATCCAGAACCGCCGCGGCACAGCAATCCGCTTCACCCCCGACACTGAAATCTTCGGCGACAAGCATTTTTCCCCGGCCCGGCTCTACCGCCTCTGCCGCTCGAAAGCCTATCTGTTTCGCGGGGTCCGCATCAAATGGTCGGTCGATCCGGCGCTCCTGAAAGGCGACGGGGATACGCCTCCCACCGCCGAACTGCATTTCCCCGGCGGACTGCGCGACTCGCTGGCAGCCGAGCTGAACGGCTCGCCCTGCGTCCTGCCCGCCATCTGGGCCGGCGAGGCCAATTTGCCGAACCTTGCCAATGGCGACGCCCAAGGCAAACTCGAATGGGCCTGCGCCTGGCTGGAACGCGGCGATTCCATGCTCGACACCTATTGCAATACCGTACCAACGCCGCTCGGCGGCACGCATGAGGCCGGCTTTCGCAGCGCATTGCTGAAAGGCCTACGCGCCTGGGCCGAGCAGCGCGGCAATAAGCGCGGCGCGCAGCTCATCGGTGAAGACGTCACCGGCGCGCTCGCCGCCAAATTCTCGCTCTTCATCCGCGAACCGCAATTCCAGGGCCAGACCAAGGAAAAACTCACCAATCCGGAAGCCGGTAAACTCACCGAAGTGTCCTTGCGCGATCGTTTCGATCACTTCCTCGCCGGCGATCCAGCCGCCGCTGACAACCTGTTAGCCTTTGTCATCGACCGCGCCGAAGACCGCATCCGCCGCAAGGAAGCCAAGGACACCCCTCGCAAATCGGCCACCCGCCGCCTGCGCCTGCCCGGAAAACTCTCAGACTGCGCCACGGAGAATGCCGAGGGCACCGAGCTCTTCCTGGTCGAAGGCGATTCCGCCGGCGGCTCCGCCAAACAGGCACGTAACCGCAACACTCAGGCAATCCTGCCGCTGCGCGGCAAAATTTTGAATGTGGCCTCAGCCTCCGCAGACAAGCTCCGGCAAAACCAGGAGCTGAAGGATATCATCGAAGCCTTGGGCTGCGGCGTCGGGCCCAGCTTCAACCGCGCCAATCTGCGCTACGAGCGCATCATCATCATGACCGACGCCGATATCGACGGCGCCCATATCGCCAGCCTGCTGATGACGTTTTTCTACCGTGAGCTTCCCGAACTGATCCGCCACGGCCATATCTATCTGGCCCAGCCGCCGCTCTATCGACTTACCCAGGGCGCCAAAAGCATTTACGCAATGGACGACGCGAGTCGCGAAAAGCTGCTCAAAACGTTCAAGCCCGGCACCAAGGTCGAAGTCAGCCGATTCAAGGGACTGGGCGAAATGCCGCCGGCAATGCTCAAGGACACCACCATGGATCCGGGCAAGCGAACCTTGCTCCGCATCGTCGCAGCGCCCGAAACCCGCGCCCACACGTCCGACCGCGTCGAAAGCTTGATGGGAAAACGGCCTGAGCTACGCCTGAAGTTCATCCAGGAAAATGCGCAGTCTGTGACGGAACTGGATATTTAAGCAGCCGCTTTTTTAGAAAAAAGCGGCGCAAAAAATTTTTCGAATTTGCTTCACGGGCGCGATGTCGAAAAAGCCGACGTATTAGGTTCGAAATGAATTGCGGCGCGGGACTGTGGCCGGCCGGGGCAAAACGCCTGCTCCTTGCTGCACCAAGAGGAACTGCCCAAGATAATAATAGCCCGCCGGCCCGCCTTCGTGGCCCCACAAAAAAATACAGCCCAGAATCCTGGACTGCATTTTAATATCTGAAAAACGTCTGTAACCGAATTCAGACAAGCTTTTTCAGCGAAGGCGAAGCCTTGAAGCGCACGGTCTTGCCGGCCTTCACCTTGATCTCGGCGCCGGTTCGCGGGTTCACGCCCTTGCGGGCCTTGGTCTTGCGCACGGTAAAGGTCCCGAAGCTCGGCAGAGTGAATTTCCCGTTCTTCTTCAGATCCTTGACAATCGCTTCAATCAAGTCGGCGGCAGCGCGATTCGCTGCAACACCAGTGATTTCCGCAGAGTTCTGAATGACTTCCGCAATAAACGCTTTCGACATTGGCTAGCCTCTTTCCTGCTAAATGGCTCCGTCATGGCGATGCCAGCGGGCCTGAATTATAGTATAAAAACACCGACGTGCCCCTGGTGCAAATCGGCGCGTCCCCAAAGGAGTAGCCTCAGCCTACAAAAAACGCTAGGCCCATTACGCAGGGTTGAACGCATATCCGATACAAAAAGCCAGATTATTTTGCGCTGCCCGTAAAAATCTGTGGAAAAATGGTGCCCAGGACTGGAATTGAACCAGTGACACTGCGATTTTCAGTCGCATGCTCTACCAACTGAGCTACCTGGGCACGGCATATCTCGCCAACTGGTGCTGTCACTGGGAATTGAACCCAGGACCTCTTCATTACCAATGAAGTGCTCTACCCCTGAGCTATGACAGCGCCGTCGGCGCCCCGCCTATATCGCCCACCATCACAAGAGGCAATACACCCCGCTCTTGACGCAACCCGCCTCGCCCGGCTTGAACATCCCATGCCGACCCATCCCGAAGCACCCCAGACCAAAGCAGAGCTCGCCGCGGCTAAGCGCAACGCCCGCCGCGCTGCTCTGGAAGCCGCCGCTTTGCGTGCCAATCTCCTGCGCCGAAAGGCCCAATCCCGCGCCCGCCAAGCACCCAGCCTGGACCAGGACCAGGCCGAACCGCCCCAAGGGGAACAGAAACCATGCCGGTAATGCCTGATCACTGGATTCGCGAGCAGGCCCGCAACGGCATGATCGAGCCTTTCATCGAGGAGCAAAAGCGCGAAGGCGTCATCTCCTACGGCCTCTCCTCCTATGGCTACGACGCCCGCTGCGCCGACCACTTTAAGGTTTTCACCAATGTGGACAGCGCCATCGTCGACCCGAAAGCCTTCAACCCCGCGAGTTTCGTCGACCGCACCGGGCCGGTTTGCATCATCCCGCCGAACAGCTTTGCGCTCACCCACACCATCGAGTATTTCCGCATCCCGCGCGACATCCTCGTCATTTGCCTCGGCAAATCCACCTATGCCCGCTGCGGCATCATCGTGAACGTCACGCCGCTGGAGCCGGAATGGGAAGGCCAGGTCACCATCGAAATCTCCAACACCACCCCGCTGCCGGCCAAAATCTACGCCGGCGAGGGCATCTGCCAGTTTCTTTTCCTGCAGGGCTCGCAGCCTTGCGAGGTCAGCTATGCCGATAAAGCGGGTAAATATATGGGACAGCGCGGCGTCGCGCTGCCAAGAATGTAGGCCATGGACCGCATCAGAATAACCGGCGGCGTGCCGCTTGCCGGCAGCATCACCATCTCCGGCGCCAAAAACGCAGCACTGCCCCTGATGACCTGCGGGCTCCTCACCGATGACCGCCTGGTCCTGTCCAACGTCGCCAAGCTTGCGGATTTGCAGACCATGGCCGAGCTTTTGGCCCAGCACGGCATCGCCGTTGAACCGGAAGGCCGCTCGCTATCCCTTGGCGGCCGCATCACGAATACCGAAGCGCCCTACGAGATCGTCTGCAAAATGCGGGCCTCCTTCCTGGTCCTCGGCTCCCTGCTCGCGCGCTGCCGCGAGGCCCGCGTCTCGCTGCCCGGCGGCTGCGACATCGGCACCCGCCCGGTCGACCTGCACCTCAAGGGCCTTGAAGCGATGGGCGCAGTTATCAAACTGGACGCCGGCTATATCGACGCCACCGCCCCCACCGGCCTGCGCGGCGCCAACATCGTCTTCCCCTTCGTCTCCGTCGGCGCCACTGAAAACCTGCTGATGGCCGCCTCCCTGGCCGAAGGCACCACCGTCCTTAAAAACGCCGCCCGCGAACCTGAAATCGCCGACCTCGCCAAATGCCTGATCGCCATGGGCGCCGAAATCACCGGCATCGGTACCGATACGCTGACCATCGAGGGCAAAAAGACCCTGCACGGCGCCGACCACGCCATCCTGCCGGACCGAATCGAAACCGGCACCTACGCCTGCGCCGCCGCCATCACCGGCGGAAAAATCTTCCTGGAAAACGCCCGCACCGACGATCTCGGCGCCGTCATCTCCGCCCTGACCGAAGCCGGCATCATCATCACCCCGGCCCGCAACGGCTTCTGGATCGAACGCACCGGCAAGCTCCGCGGAACCGACGTCAAAACCGAGCCCTACCCCGGCTTCCCGACCGACATGCAGGCCCAGTTCATGGCCCTGATGGCGGTCGCCGAAGGCGCCTCGATGATCACCGAAACCATCTTTGAAAACCGCTTCATGCACGTGCCCGAACTTAACCGCATGGGTGCCCGCATCAACGCCCACGCCTCCTCAGCCATCATTCGCGGCGTCCACCACCTCTCCGGCGCCCAGGTCATGGCAACCGACCTGCGCGCCTCGGTCTCCCTGGTCCTCGCCGGCCTGGCCGCCAAAGGCCAGACCACCATCAGCCGCGTCTACCACCTCGACCGCGGCTACGAAGCGGTGGAAGAAAAACTGGCCGCCTGCGGCGCTAAGATCGAAAGGCTGAGTTAGGGCTAAGAACTTCTTTTTCTGAAGAAAAAGAAGCAAAAAGACTTTCTTCCTCTGGGCCTGGGGCGTTGGCCGCATAGCGCCCATAGCCCAAATTAAAAGAAGTTTTTTGGTTCTTTTTTTCAAAAAAGAACTGCTTCCCTTAGCATCTGCCCTGCTTGACTTAATCTAGCTTGCTTGTCTTGCCAGTGCTAATGGCCCGGCATGTCGATCGTGCTTGCGCTCCCCAAAGGCCGGATTCTGGATGAATGTGCCCCGCTGCTCGCAGGCGCCGGCATCAATCCCGCGCCCGATTACGCCGATGAGCACAGCCGGCGTTTGCGTTTTCCTACCAACCATCCCGGCCTCGACGTCATCCGTGTCCGCTCCTTCGATGTCGCGACCTTCGTTGCCTTCGGGGCGGCCGAGATCGGCATCTGCGGCGGCGACGTGCTGATGGAATTCGACTATCCGGAGGTCTACGCGCCGCTCGACCTCGATATCGGCCATTGCCGCATCTCCGTCGCCGAGCCGAAGGACGCAGCCGGGCTCACCAAGCTTTCCGAGCTCTCCAGCATTCGCGTTGCCAGCAAATATCCCAATGTCACGCGCAAACATTTCGCCAGCCGCGGCGTGCAGGCGGAAATCGTTGCCCTGAACGGCTCGATGGAGCTGGCCCCCGGCCTTGGCCTGTCCCGGCTGATCGTCGATCTGGTACAGACCGGCAGCACGCTGAAGGCCAACGGCTTGGTTGAGACCGACATCATCGCGAAAGTTTCCTCCCGGCTGATCGTCAACCGTATCGCCTTCAAGACCCGCCCGGACGAGATCGGCGCCTGGATCGAGCGTTTTCGCGCCGCATTGATTCGAAAATGCGCCGCTTAAATATCGAAACGGCGGATTTCGAGGATAAATTCGCGGCACTGCTCTCCCGCGCCACCACCGAGCCGCAGGTCACCGACATCGTTCGCGAGATCATCGCCCGGGTTCGCCGCGATGGCGACGCCGCAGTGGTCGATCTCACCAACCAATTCGACCGCGTGCAGTTCGACCTCTCCACGCTGACGATTCGCGAAGACGAAATTGCTGCAGCGGCCGACAGCATTTCCGGAGATCTCCGCGCTGCCCTAGAACTGGCTGCCGCCCGCATCGAAGCATTCCATCGCGCCCAACTGCCCGCGGACCAGAAATTCACCGACGCCGCCGGCGCCACGCTCGGCCTGCGCTGGGGCGCGCTGGATGCGGTCGGGATCTACGTCCCCGGTGGCAAGGCCTCCTATCCGTCCTCCGTGTTGATGAACGCCATTCCGGCAAAGGTTGCAGGTGTTGGCCGCATCGCCATGTGCGTTCCGGCGCCGGACGGTATTCTCAACCCGCTGGTGCTGGCCGCCGCCAGGCTTGCGGGTGTCACCGAGATCTATCGCATCGGCGGCGCCCAGGCCGTCGCCGCATTAGCCTATGGCACGGCACTCATTTCTCCGGTCGACCGCATCGTCGGCCCCGGCAACGCTTATGTCGCAGAGGCCAAGCGCCAGGTGTTCGGCCAGGTCGGGATCGACTCGATCGCCGGCCCCTCCGAAGTGCTGATCCTGGCGGATGCAAGCAATAATCCGGAGCACATCGCTTTCGACTTGCTGGCCCAGGCGGAACATGACGAGGCGGCGCAATCCATCCTGATCACCGATGACGCCGATTTCGCCGCCGCCGTTGCGGCTGCTGTCGACACCGCATTGGCCACCCTGCCCCGCGGCAATATCGCCGGCGCCAGCTGGGAAAATCACGGCGCCATCATCCTGGTGCAGGACTGGGCGCAGGCCACGTCGCTCGCCAACCGTATTGCGCCGGAACATCTGCAGCTCGTGGTACAAAACCCGGAAGCGATCTTCGCCAATATCCGTCATGCCGGCGCGGTTTTCCTCGGACCCAACTGCCCGGAGGCCATCGGCGATTACGTCGCCGGCCCCAACCATGTGTTGCCCACCTCCGGCACCGCCCGCTTTGCCTCCGGCCTTTCCGTGTATGATTTCCTCAAGCGCACCACCTGGGTCGGCCTCGATAATACGGCGCTCGCGAAAATCGGCCCCGCCGCCGTGGCGCTCGCCAATGCCGAGGGCCTGACCGCCCACGCCCAATCGGTCGCGGTTCGCCTCCCAAAAACTTGACCTGCGGCCGATCTCGGCCCATCTGACCCGCCAGCGTCCATAATTACGTTTTCCATCATTTAATGAGGTCTGTTTGTCTAAAGAAGATATGATCGAGTTCAGCGGCATGGTCACTGAACTCCTGCCCAACGCGATGTTTCGTGTAAAACTCGACAACGAGCATGTCATTCTGGCCCATACCAGCGGCAAAATGCGTAAAAACCGCATCCGCGTTCTGGCCGGCGACCGGGTCAACGTTGAGATGACCCCTTATGACCTCTCCAAGGGTCGGATCACATTCCGGTTCAAATAATACTCGGCTCCGCCAGCCCCCGCCGGTTGGAACTTCTACGGCAAATCGGCATCGAGCCTGACGAGATCATCGTGCCGGATATTAACGAAACCCCGCTTCCCCAGGAATCTCCCCGCGCCCACGCGCTGCGCCTGGCCTGCGAGAAACTGGCCTCCATTCAACGCGGCGGGTACGTCATCACCGCCGACACCGTTGTTGCCGCGGGATCCCGCATCCTCCCCAAAACCACATCTGTCCAGGACGCCGAAAAATACCTGCGCCTGCTCTCCGGCCGCCGCCACCGCGTTTTTACCGGCGTCGCCATTCGTGCGCCCGACGGCAAGCAGGCGACGCGCGCCGTCACCTCCATCGTCGGCTTCGCCAGGCTCGATGCGCTGCAGATTTCTGACTATCTCGCCTCCGGCGAATGGCAGCAAAAGGCCGGCGGCTACGCCATCCAGGGCAAAGCCGCCGCCTTCATCGATTTTCTGTCCGGCTCCTATTCCAACGTCGTCGGCCTGCCTTTGCACGAGACCGCCAATCTCCTCCGCGGCCTCGGTTACTATCGCCCATGATCCGCATCGCGATCTCGGTTAAGAACGCTGCCGCCCGCATCGCGTTGCTCGACGGCGATCGCCTGACCGAATACGCCATCTGGAATTTCACCGAAGCGGGCGATATCGGCGACCGCTTCACCGCCCGCCTCACCGCCAAGGCGCCGGCCATGGCCGGCAGCTTCGCCGATCTCGGCGCCATCACAGGCTTTCTGCCGGACAGCGCCGGTGCCGGCCTCACGGAAGGCGCCTATTTTGCCGCCCGCATCACCCGCATGGCACAATCCGGCAAGGGCCCCCGGCTCGCCGCAATCGCAGAACCGCATGCGGAGAAACCCGGCCTCATCCACCTTGGCCTCGGCCCCCTCATAGATCTGGCGACCCGCTTGCCCAACGCCCAAATCGCCGTCGATGACTATGGTCTGATCGCCGAAATCGCCAAACGCTGCCGCGAAGATTCAAATACCGGCGTGGCCGCACGCGTCATTTATCAAAGCAACAGTTTCGATGCGGTTCTCGAAGACGAAGTCGCCGCGTTGATGGAATCCTCCGGCGATCTTACCAATGGCGCCCGCATGCATGTCTCGGTAACCCCAGCGCTGACCGCCATCGATATCGACGCCGGCGGCGCCACCGCCGGCAACGCGCCCAAACATTCCTCCCAACTCGCCCTCAACCTTGCGCTGATCCCCGAACTCACCCGCCAGATCACGCTCCGCAATCTCTCCGGCGGCATTCTCATCGACTTCGCCGGCATGAAGCCCGCCGCCCGCCAGAAACTGCTCCCGGCCCTCGCCGCCGCCCTTAAAAATGACCCCCTCAAGCCCCAGATTCTTGGCTTTTCCAATCTCGGCTTTGCCGAGGTCACGCGCGCCCGAATTCGTCCGCCTTTGCACGAATACCCGCAATGACCGCCCAAAAACCCAAATGCCCGGTCTGCGGCAAACCGCAAACCCCTGAAGACAAGCCCTTCTGCTCCAAGCGCTGCGCCGATATCGACCTCGGCCGCTGGCTGACGGAATCCTACGCCCTGCCGGCCCGCCCGGAATCCGGCGAAGACGACGAACCGTAGGACTCCTTTGCTCCCCAGTTGACGCGCCGGCCGCCGGCCGTCACATCTGCGCCGCATGAAAATAGCCGCCATTCTTGTTGCCGCCGGCACCGGCTCGCGATTCGGCGGCGACACGCCAAAACAAGTATTGCTGCTGCACGGCAAGCCGGTGCTGCGCCACGCGGCGGAAGCCTTGACCGGTCATGTCGATCTTCTGCAGCCGGTCGGCGACGCAGCGCTGATCGGCCCGGCACTATCCGGTATCCCGCATCTGCCCATCATTCCCGGCGGCGCTGAACGGCAGGATTCCGTCCGCGCCGGTCTGCAGGCCTTGCAACCCCACGCCCCAGACATTGTGCTGGTGCACGATGCCGCCCGCCCCATCATCCCAGCAGGCACCGTCGAGGCAGTCCTTGAGGCCCTCAACAGCCATTCGGGTGCCATTCCCGCGCTTGCGGTCTCCGACACACTCAAACGCGGCGCCCAAAATCTCATCACCGAAACGGTGCCGCGCGCCAACCTGTTCCGCGCCCAGACCCCGCAAGGGTTTCGCTATTCGGAGCTGTTGCGCCTGCATCTCGCGGCTGCCGGCCAGGCAGCCGCGACCGACGATGCCGCTCTCCTGGAAGCGGCCGGACTGGAGGTTGCTTTAGTCCCCGGCGCCGAACAAAACATTAAATTGACGATTCCCGCCGATTTTGCTCAGGCGGAGCATCTGTTAGGAGCGCGCATGACCCCCCGCATTGGCCATGGTTTCGACGTGCACGCCATGGAAGCGGGCCGGAAAATGACCATTTGCGGCGTCACGATCCCGTTCGAGTTGGGCCTCGCCGGGCATTCGGATGCCGATGTCGGCATCCACGCTCTATGCGACGCAATCTATGGCGCTTTGGCTGAAGGCGACATCGGCCGGCATTTCCCGCCCAGCGAAAACACCTGGAAAGATGCCGACAGCGCCCGTTTTCTGCGTCACGCGGCGGAACGTATCGCGGCCCGCGGCGGCGGTCTTGCCAATGCCGACGTTACCTTGATCTGTGAGCGCCCGAAGATTACCCCGCATGCGCCCGCCATGCGCGCCAGGTTGGCGGAACTGCTCGGCGTGGCCATCGATCTTATCTCGGTGAAAGCCACCACGACCGAGCGCCTAGGTTTCACCGGCCGCGGCGAAGGCATAGCCGCGCAAGCCTCGGTATTAATTTTACTTCCCGCTTAGGAAGAACAAACCCCATGAACTTGATGGTAAAGCCGCGCTCAACTTAACCATACCGTATGCGTAATAGCATTGCTGCACTGCAAAATTGCGCTTGCACATCCCGCATGGGTTGTCGTATATGATGCACTGCAGCATGAGCTTGCTCTGCTGCTTTCTTGGACGTTTCCTCCCTAAACTTGGCGGCGCTTATGCGCCGCCTTTTTTTGCTGAATTTTCGCCGGCAGCAGAAACCGCTTCATATCAATGCTCTACAGAGGTGTTGGCATCAATCGAAATTTTTAGCGCTTCGGTAAGTCCGGAATCAGGTTTCATGCCGCTGGCTGCACGGCGTTGGCAGCCAATTTCAATTTTGCGCCATCCGAGCTGCGCAGAACCTCGATCAACCCCGAAAATCCGGATTGCAGCAGAAATTCGAAGCCTTGATAGCCATTGCCATACCCGGCCGCATGCACATCGGCACGGTAGAGATTGGCCAAAACCTGTCCAATAAGGCGGCTGCCGCTCATGATATCGAGACTGACAGGCGTCGCCGGCGCGGCCATGTCCTGTGCCCAGCCGAAGCACCGCTCCGGCCCCGCCTGGTCGACATAGCCGCGCAAAACCCCGGTCGTGCCGGGCGGCGAAATCCCGGCCCGCGCCGCCACCTGACGGTGAATCGCATTCAGCTGAAATCCGCTGTCGAGCCGCGGCAGGCGCAACACGGCCGGGGCCGCTTCCCCGGGATAGCGGCGCTGGAAATCCTCCGCATTCACGAACTGCTTTCTAAAATGCTCATTCTGGAAACTTTCCGCCGGACAGTTCTCCGCAAGCAGGACTTCATGGGTGTCCAACTCGACGTGATAATAGGTGATTGTTTCAACCTGCGGCGCCTGCACCACCGAAACTCCGTTCACCAGCCGCGACGCATGGACCAGCACATTATCAATCGCGATCGCATGCCCAGGCGAGACCCATAGATCTTTTGCCGGCATGCCATCCGCAATCGCGTCCTGCTTGATGCATACCGGCAGCGCCGCCGTATTTCCCGCGATCATCCTGCCGTCATAATGCCGCCAGCCGACCCATTTAACCGGCTGATCGCCGGCATGCAGGGTTCGCACCAGATCGCCGATCTGCAATTGCTCCACAGGAACATTCCCATCCGGCGTTGCGATCCCCGTACCGGCGGCAAAGCAGGTCACATCGGTAATCACCGCGTTACCGTTTGTCTCCGTCACCGTCAGACCGTTCGGGAAACTCCCGGTGATATCCAGCGTAACCGTTGTGGTGCCGTCGGAAATTTCCAACCCCTTACCACTGACAAAACTTTCCGAGACAGCGGAAAACCCATCCAGCACGATCGTATCCAACCGCGTCATTCCCGCTATCGTCACGCCATTCGCGAGCCCCGCCACATCGCCCGAAATGACCCAGTTGGCGCCGCTGCCGAAGCTGATGGCCCCGAACCCCTTTATCTGACTGCCGATGCCGCCGAGGGATCCTACGCCCGCACCTTCCAGATCAAGCAGGCCAGGACCATTCTTGTTCACGACATTGCCGATAAAGACGGCGCCCGGCTCAACACCGAGCGTAATAAATGATCCGTAGACAGCATCCGTTCCGCCCACGATCGTGCTTGTATTCGTCAGCATACCGTTGGAGACAAGCACGCCATCGGACGCGCCGGAAATCATTCCGTCATTCATGACCGTCCCGCCGGAATCCTCCACCCCATAGGCGGCGCCTGATATTTTTCCGTAATTCGCGAGACTGCCCCCCACCAGCCCCGCACCGACCGAACCGCCACTGATGCTTTCAAAATTCGTTACGGTTCCGCTCGATATTGAGACCCCGAGATCCAGCCCTGCAAGGGTGCCGGAATTTGCAAGACTGCCGCCGGAAATCGCCGCCGCCATGGCGTCGCTCGAAATATTGCCGTAATTCGCAAGCCCCCCCCCCGACAGAGAAACCCCGATATTGCCGCCGCCGATGCTGCCGGAATTCCGCATATAGGCGCCGGAAATTGTCACGCCCAGATCCGGACTATAGATAGAACCGGAATTGATGAAGCTCGCACCATTGCCGGACGGGCCGGTGATAATCACGCCGTAGGCCTGACCGTAGATATACCCGCTATTCGTAACATACCCGCCGGCGCCCATCGAGACTCCGGTGCTGCCCGAAATACTCGCCCCATTGTCAAGGACGCCGCCGGTGACGATGACGCCGCCGGATATATATCCGTTATTGGTAAGACTGGCATTGCCGTTAACATTGACGATCCGCGCGCCAACGTCACCGGCGATCGTGCCGGTGTTAACCGCGCTGCCGCCCCCGAGATAAACGCCGATCAGAACGCCCTCTACAAGTCCGCTATTGGAGAACATATCCTGTTGCGCTTCCGCGCCGGTCTGCCCGATAATCGTGCCGGAGTTCACAATGGTTGAGGAGCTAAGGCGAATTCCAAAATTCGTTCCCTCAATTGAGCCGGTATTTGTTAAATCTATGTAGCTGCCCTGAACCCCGACGATACCGGAAATAACTGCCGAATTGACGACGTCACTGGGGCCATCCAGGAAGCTGGCTATCGAAACGCCGGCCCGATCCCCATGGATTGTTCCGTGATTGAAGATGGTGACGGCGTATGCCGTCGTATAGATACCGTCGGTGCTGCCAAATATCGACCCGTTGTTGACGATCGTTGAGTCATAGCCCGTCGCCACGAGAATCGGATAACCGCCGGCGTAATTGAGGTCGCCGGTATTGGTGATGGTGAGCGGGCTGAGCAAGATGCCGTAACCCAGCGTCACCTGATTGGTAATGGTCGAAGAAATCGTGCTTCCAGCCATTAGCGATTGCTCCAGCAAAAAGCAGGCACCGGGCGATACGCGTGTCCTGTCTAGTGAGTCTTAAGCGCTTCACGCGCGTTTTGCCACGCAAAATATATCATATCCGCAACAATCCGGACCTGACCCGGCGCGGAACTGGGATTACACATCGCTACGATCGATGCGTTTGTGTAAAAACTGATTTCTTAGTATTTTTTGTTAAATACAATCATTTTAGCAACAAACTGTTATTTTCCTGCGGATGCGTGCCAGACAAACACCCAATTTCGAAATAAAGTATGGTACCGAAACTTTTCGGCTTTTCGAACCGAAGCGACAATTTCTCCAACTCCCGTACCCGGAGTAAAAACAGTCTTTTGGTTCTTTTCTTCACAAAAGAACCGCTTCCTAACCGCTTCAACCTCTAAGACCCTGCTGTCCAACCGCCGCCCAGCGCCTCGATGAGATTGACGCTGGCCTGCGGCCGCCGCGTGGCGATGCTGAGCGCCGTGCGCTGGGTATCCAGAAGTGCGGTCTGCGCGGTCACTACGTTCAGATAGGTCGCCGCCCCGCCCTGATACAATGTCATCGACAGGTCCTGGGTATGCGCCGCCGCCTGCACGGCGTCGGCCTGCTGCCCGGCCTCGATGGCCAATTCGTTGGACAGCACCAGATTATCCTCCACCTGCTGGAACGCGGTAAGTGCCGTGGATTTATAATTAGAGCTGGCTTCGTTGAACTGATCGATCGCGGCCCGGGCGGCGGCGCGCCGTTCGCCGCCGTCGAACAGCGTCAGCGCCAGGCTTGGTCCCAGCGACCAAAACGAATTGGAAATGTTGAACAGATTTATGCCGCCGCCTGCGGCCTCATAGCCGCCGCTCGCGTTGATGCTGATGGTTGGGAAAAATGCCGCCCGCGCCACACCGATCTGCGCATTCGCCGCCGCCGCCCGGCGCTCCGCCGCCGCAACATCCGGCCGCCGCTGCAGCAGAACGGAAGGTTCCGCCACCGGAACTGGCGGCGGCAACGGCAAATTCGGGTTCGCCGCGAGCACGAATGACGGCGCCGGCACGCCGATCAACGTCGCGATCTCGTGCTGGTAGAGTGCCCGCTGCGCGACCGCGTCGGATAATTGCGCCACCGCGGTATCATATTGCGTCTGCGCCTGCGCGACATCCAGGCCGGAGACGATTCCCCCCGCATGCTGCGTCTGCGTCAGCTGCAAGGCGCGTTGATAATCGGCCCCGGTCTGGGTCAATAATTGTATCTGCGCATCCGAACCGCGCAGGTTGAAATAGGCATCGGCAAGCTGCGCCTCCAGGCTGAGGCGCATTGCCGCCGCATCGGCACCGCTGGCCTGGGCCTGCGCCTTGCCTTCCGCCACCAGGTTGCGCACGCGCCCCCATAAATCCAGCTCATAGGAGAAGCTGCCGGCAAGCTCGTTATCGCCATAATTATTCGGCCCGCCGCCGCTGCGCAGCGGCCGATCTTCGGATTGCCTGTTCTGGGTGGCGTAGCCATTGAGATTGACCAGCGGATACTGCGCCGCAGCCGCCTCCGTGGCGGTTTCTATCGCCTCGTCATAACGCGAAAGTGCCGCCGCATAGGTCGGGTTGCTGGTGTCTATCTGCCGCTCCAGCCCGTCCAGCGCGCTGTCGTTATATATGGTCCACCAATCGCCGCGCGGCGCCGCGTCGTTCGGGCTGGCGGGCGCCCACGGCCCCATATCGGTATAGGCCACCGGCGTGGTGAAGGCCGGCTTGCTGTAATTCGGCGCGAAGGAGCAGCCGGCCAGGCTGCTCCCCAAAGCCGTGCCCAGGATTACCCGGCCGAGCCGCTTATTGCGCATTCGCACTTCCGGTGGAACTTGCTGCCGGCGTCGAGAGCCGAACCGGGTCGCCCGCTTCCAGCGAATCCGGCGGGTTGTTGATGACCTTGTCGGCATGGGTCAGCCCGGATGAGATCTCCACCACGGTTCCCAGATCCCGGCCGATCTCCACCTGTTTCAGCACCACGTGATTGCCGGGGCCAAGGGTTGCCACTTCCATGCCGGAATCACGGAACATCAGCGCACTGGGCAGCACCGTCACCGCGCTATCATCCACCGGCAATTTGATATGCACCTGCGCATAATCGCCGGGATGCAGCATGCCGGCGGAATTATCCGCCTGGAACTGCACCAGCAAACTGCCGCTGACTGGATCGATCGCGCCGGCGCTGGAGGCCAACGTCGCATCGAAACTCTGCCCGGGATATTCCGGAACCGTAAAGGTCGCGTTTGAATTGCTCTTTACCTCGGCCGAATAAACCTGCGGCACCTGCACGTAGATTCGCAATCTGTGCACGTCATCGACCATGAACAGCGGCGCCTGGGCGGGACTGCCGACAGAGACCAGCGCCCCGACATCGATATTGCGCGCCGTCACCACCCCATCGAACGGTGCAAGGATGTCCTTGAAGGCTTCCAGCGCCTGCAGCCGCTCCACATTGGCTTTCGCCGCATCCACCGCTGCGATCTTGGCGGCCAGATCGCCGTTTTTCTCATCGGCATCCTGTTGCGATACCGCATCTTTCGCCAGGAGCGCGTTCCAGCGCCGCGCCGTCGTGGCAGATAACGATTCATTAGCTCTGGCGCTGACAAGATCGGCCTGCGCCTGGATCAACTGCTGATCCAGATCCGGCGTGTCGATCACCGCCAGCACGTCGCCTGCCTTCACCTGCGCGCCGATATCGTAATTCCACTGCTTCAAATAGCCGCTCACCTGCGCGTAGATCGGCGCCTGGTAAAAGGCTTTGACATTGCCCGGCAGAACCAGGCTGCGCGGCGCGCCATTATCCTGCGGATTGATGATGCTCACCACCGGCGTCGCGACCGCATTGGTGGCTGCCGCCAGCTGGTGGCTCGCCGCCAACCGGCTGAGCAAACCCCACACCAATAGAACCAGGAAAACGCAGGCGATGATGATGGCGACCAGCTTCAGCCGTTTCGGCGCGGTATAGCGCAATGGATCCTTATGCTCGCCCGCTGTGCCATGTGCGGACGGCTCGATCACTGCGGGGACTTGAGCGGGCGGTACAATTGCGGGCGGCTCAGTCGCGGGCGGCTTAGCCATGGGCGGCGGCTCCTGTTTGCGGCGCGGGGGAATCGCCGGGTTCATTGGGGGAACTTTGATCGGGTTTACCGGCATCGCGGCCATGCAGAATGCTGAACACCACCGGCACGAACATCAGCGTGGCGGTGGTCGCGAAAATCAGCCCGCCGATCACGGCGCGGCCAAGCGGCGCGTTCTGCTCGCCGCCCTCGCCCAGGCCCAGCGCCATCGGCGACATGCCGATGATCATCGCCAGAGCCGTCATCAGCACGGGCCGAAACCGCGTCGTCGCCGCCTCGACCGCGGCTGCCGCCGCTGTGGCACCTGCCGCCAATTGTTCGCGCGCAAAACTCACCACCAGCACCGAATTGGCGGTCGCAACGCCCATGCACATGATCGCACCCGTCAGTGCCGGCACCGAGAGCGTGGTGTGGGTGGCAAACAGCATCCATAAAATCCCCGCCAGCGCCGCCGGAAGTGCGGTAATGATGATGAACGGATCCAGCCAGGACTGAAAATTAATCACGATCAGCAGATAGATCAGCACGATCGCGCCAAGCAGCCCGAGGAACAGGCTGCTGAACGCCGTGTCCATCGTCGCCACCTGCCCGCGCAGCACGACCTTGGCGCCCTTCGGCACCTGCTTTGCCGTCGCGGCAATATCCTTCTGAATATCGCTTGCCACCCCGCCCAGATCGCGATCCTGCGCGGTGGCGAAAATATCGATCACCGGCCGGATATTATAATGGTCGACGATCGCGTCGGTCTGCGTGCGCGAAATCTTCGCCAGCCCGCCCAGCACCTGCAACCCGCCTGGCGCCGACGCCGAGGTCACCGGCACATTCTCAAGATCGGAGAGCGAATCCACCCGGTATTCCGGCATCTGCGCGACGATCGGATAGGTCACCCCGCTGGTCGGATCCAGCCAATAGGTAGGTGCCGTCTGCAACGTACCAGCCAGCGAAGTATCCAACCCGTTCGTCACATTGAGTTCGTTCAACCCAAGCTGGGCGATACGCGAGCGATCGACATTGACGTTGAGCTGTGGATTATTCGCCGATTGCTGGATCCGCGCATCGGCAATCCCGGGAATGCTCCGCATCCGCCGCAGCAAAGCGACCGCATATTTCTGGTCATCCGGAAGGCTCTTGCCGATCACCTGCACGTCGATTGGCGCCGGCGAACCGAAATTCAAAATCTGGCTGACGATATCCGCCGGCAGAAACGAGAAAGTGGCGCTGGGAAAAGCATAAGGCAGCTGCCTGCGAAGCTCGCGCACATAATTCGCGGTAGGCTGATGGCCCTGGTTCAGGCTGATAAAAATATCCCCGTCCTGATACCCGATCATGCCGTCATTGCTGTAAATCGTGTTGATGCCGCTGACCGGCAGTCCGATGTTATCGACAATCGTGCCCAGATCACGCGCTGGAATTATCTGCCGGATATTCTTCTCAATCTCGCCGAACATCGCCGAGGCATCCTCGATCCGGGTCCCGACCGGCGGGCGCACATGCAGCTCGATCTGTCCGGAATCAACCGCGGGAAAGAAATTCGAGCCAAGAAGCGGATACAGCCCGAACGAGCCAAAAGCGATCAGCAGAAACCCGATCACAAACCGCGTGCGGTAAGCCATCGCCATCGCCAGCAGGTTCCGGTAGCCTTCCCGCGTCCGCTCGAACCGGTTCTCAAACCCCTGTTGAAACCGCACCAGCGGATTGCGTGAGCGCTTTTTCTCGCCCGCCTCCTCGGCATGCGGCCGTAAAAGATACGCAGCCATGGTCGGCACCAGCGTCCGCGAAAGCAGGAACGACGCGACCATCGCGAACACCACCGCTTCCGCCAGCGGCCGGAACAGGAATCCGGCAATCCCGCCCAGCATGAACATCGGAATGAAGACGATGCAGATACAAAGCATGGACACGAAAGCCGGCGTCACAATCTGCGCGGCGCCATCCAATATCGCCGTCTTCACATCCTTGCCGTGTTCCAGATGCCAGTTGATATTCTCGATGGTCACGGTGCCGTCATCGACCAGAATGCCCACCGCCAGCGCCAACCCGCCCAAAGTCATAATGTTCAGCGTCTCGCCGATCACAGACAGCATCGCGACCGAGCTTAAAATCGCCAGCGGGATCGAGGTCGCGATAATCACGGTCGACCGCCAACTGCCGAGGAACAAAAGAATCATCAGGCTGGTCAGCGCCGCGGCAATCACCCCCTCGCGGATCACACCGGAAATCGCCGCTGTGACGAAAATCGACTGATCATTGATCAGGGTCATTTTGAAGTTCGGCGGCATGGTCTCTTCGATCTCGGGGATCATGGCCTTCACGCCACTCACCACCGCCAGCGTCGAGCCCTGGCCAGTCTTCAAAATCGAGGTCAACACCGCCCGGCTGCCATTCACATGCACAATGCTCTGCTGCGGCGGATTGCCGTCCCGCACATTGCCGACATCGCGGATGTAAATCGTCGTGCCGTTGACCGTCTTGATCGGCAGATCGTTCAAATCCGAAATCGAGGTCGCCGCATCGTTGAGGTTCACGTTATACTGGTAATTGCCGATCTTGACCGTGCCTGCCGGCAGGATCTGATTCTGGTTGGCGAGCGCCACGCCGACATCCTGCGCCGACAACCCCTTCGCCTGCAGCGCCTGCGGGTCCAGATCAATCTGGATCTGCCGCACCTTGCCGCCATAGGAGTAAGGGATCGCGGTCCCCGGAATGGTGGTCAGCGCCGGGCGCATGAAATTCTGCGTCAAATCCAGAATATGCGATTCGGTCATTCCCGTGCCCGAGGTCGTGACCTGGATCACCGGCACCGTCGATGCGTCATAGTTTAAAATCAGCGGCGGCGTGATGCCGGCCGGCAATTGCTTGAGAAGGGTCTGCGAAATCGAGGTCACCTGCGCGGTCGCAGTACGAATATCGACATCCGGCTGAAAGTAGATTTTCACGATGCCGATGCCGGGAAAGGACTGGCTCTCGGTATGCTCAATATTATCGACGGTGGTGGTCAGCACCCGCTCATAGGGCGTGATGATGCGGCCCGACATCTGATCCGGCGACAGGCCGGTAAACTGCCAGGCAACGCCGATCACCGGAATCCGGATCGCCGGGAAAATATCCGTCGGCATCGTCAGGGCCGCGAGCGGCCCGATAATCAGGATACCCAGCGCCAAAACAATAAAAGTGTACGGCCGCGACAATGCGACGCGAACAAGCCAGATCATGGCGGAAACTCTCCGGAGAAGCAGACCCTATCAAGCCTGCCGCATTGCAATATGACAGCACCTGTTCCCTATTCCCAGCCATGCAAGTTTTGCAATCCGACTGTATAAGCGTATGATTTTGCTTGGAAAGGAAACTTAAAATGGCGCTGAAACATAATGTAACCCGCTGCGCCTGGGCCGAGGGCAACGATCCGCTCATGACCGAATACCACGACACGGAATGGGGCGTGCCGCAGTATGACAGCCGGGCATTATGGGAAATGCTGATGCTGGAGGGCTTCCAGGCCGGGCTATCCTGGCGGACCATCCTGCACCGGCGCGAAGGTTTTCGAGCCGCCTTCGCCGGCTTCGATCCCGAAAAAATGGCCAAATTTAACGAGACCGATGTCGAACGCCTGATGAACGACCCCGGCATCATCCGCGCCCGCGCAAAAATTCTGGCAACCATCAACGGCGCCAAAATCTATCTGGCGATGCAGGCATCCGGCGAGGATTTTGGCAAATGGGCCTGGTCCCTGGCCGGCGGCAAGCCCATAAAAGGCAACGGCAAGCCTGCGCCGGCCAGCACGGAATTATCGGAAACAATCTCAGCCGCCCTGAAAAAACGCGGCTTCAAATTCGTCGGTCCGGTAATCGTCTATGCGTGGATGCAAGCCGTCGGCATGGCAAACGACCACGCCAAAAACTGTTTCCGGCGGTAGGCCGCCGCAGGCCCGGCAATCACTCTTCCTTATACCCCAGCGCCTGCGCATTACCCGTTGCCCCGTAATAGCGATAGGGCAAAAACTTGCCGGACATGGTAAGCTTTACCCGGTCGCCCTTGGGGTCCGGCAGCCGCTCCATCTCCATGTCGAAATCGATTGCCGACATGATGCCGTCGCCAAACTCCTCCTCGATCAGCGCCTTCCAGGCCGGGCCGTTGATCATCACGAGCTCGTACAGGCGGTAAATCAACGGGTCGGTCGGGGGCATCGGACTGCCGCGCATCGGCACCTCGTTGAGCATGCGCTTTTCCGCCTCGCTGAGGCCAAACAGCGCCGCTGCCGCCTCGCATTGCGGCTTGGTCAGCTTCATCTGGCCGAGCAGCGCGCCGACAATCAGCACTTCCGACATGCCGCCGATCTGCGCCACGATATGCGACCAGCTCCAGCCCTGTTCACGCTTGATGTCGAGAATTTTCTCGGTGAGGTCACTGCGCTTCATCTTCTCGCTCCTTCTGGCCAAACTCAGGCGTGAATTGGACCATCCGGCCACGGCCGGTGCAAGGCTTCAGCTCTTGCCGCTGATACAAGGCCGCTCAAGCGTCCTGTGCTGCTCGCTAGCGGCGCCCCCGGCAAGCCGCCCGGCGCCGGTCAGCGCACCGCCGCGGACGGGATGCGGACCAGTAGTTCGGAATAACCGTTCACGAAGGACGAGAAAATGCGCTTCGGCTCCGCCACCACCTCGATCCGCTTGAACCGCGCAAGAATTTCCTCCCAGATCACCCGCAGCTGCAACTCGCCCAGCCGTTCGCCAAGGCAGCGATGCGAACCAAAGCCGAACGCGAGATGGCGGCGCGGCCGGTCGCGGTCGATAATAAATCGCGCCGCATCGGGAATCACCTCCTCATCCATATTTGCTGACACATACCAAAGCACGACCTTGTCGCCCGCGCTGATGGTTTTGCCTTCGAACTCAATATCGCAAGTCGCGGTGCGGCGCATATGCGCAATCGGGGTCTGCCAGCGGATGATCTCCGGCACCATGCCCGGCACCAGCCCGGGGTCGGCCAGAAGCCTGCCGTATTCATCAGGGAATTTACTCAGCCCGTAGAGACCGCCACTGATGGAATTGCGTGTCGTATCGTTGCCGCCGATGATCAGGAGCATAAGATTGCCAAGATATTCCATCGGACTCTGATTTCGCGTCGCCTCGCTATGCGCCATCATCGAAATGAGATCGCCGGTCAGCGGACCGTCCACCCGCTGGTTCCACAGCCCGGTAAAATATTCCAGGCATTCCCGCAATTCCGCGCGCCGCTGCTCCTCCGTCTCGATAATGCCGCCGCCCGGGATGGCGGTGGCAACATCCGACCAGCGGGTGAGCTTGCGGCGATCTTCCCAGGGAAAATCAAACAAAGTCGCAAGCAGCTGGGTCGTGAGTTCGATCGACACCAGATCGACCCAGTTGAATGTCTCGTCAACGGGGAGACGATCCAGTACCGTTCGCGCGCGCTCCCGGATCAGAATTTCAAGCGCGGCGAGGTTCGTTCTGGAGACGATCGACTGCACCGCCGCCCGCTGCTGGCCATGATGCGGTGCATCCATGGCGATAAACATCGGCGTGCTGAAATCCTCCATCTGGTCGCGGATCGAGATGCCGCCATATTTCACGTCCGAGGAGAAAACTTCCGTGTTCGTCTCGATCTGCATGATGTGTTTGTACTTGGTGATGGACCAGTATGGGCCGTACATGCCCTCGGCGCTGTAATGCACCGGGTCCTCGCGGCGCAACCGCGCGAAATAAGGCGCGAAAACATTATGCTGGAACAGCACCGGCTGACCGGGGTCGATGCTTTCCAATGGCAGCGTCAACGGATCCTCGCCGAGATAATCGCGCGGCTCCAACACGGTCTGGCTCATGGCTTCCCCTTATTTATTCCTATTCTGAAACGTAAACTACCAAGAACAATTCGGCGCAAGCGGAGAAAATCACCCGCCGCGCCACGAAGCGAAATTACCCCCCGGCGATCGCACCAACCACCAGAAACGGCTCCGCGCCATCGGCCACCGCCCCCGGCAACAGCTCGTCATCCGGCCGTTGCGAAAGATCCTGCTCGCAGGCGAAAAACCGGACAAAAGGCCGCCGCTTCAAACTGTGCCGGTCGCGTATGGTCCCGCGCAGCATCGGATAATCCTGTTCAATCGCGTCCAGCACCGCCGCGCGCGTCACCGCACCCCGCGGCTCGACCTGTACTTCCCCCGCAATTCCAGCCAGATCACGAAGTGCTGCCGGCAGGACCACCCGCACCGTCACGGCAGCGTCTGCACCTCAACCGAGAGCACCGCCGGCAGGTTTTGCGCGATCGCCTGCCAGTGGTCCCCGGCATCGGCCGAAACATAAACCTGGCCGCCCGTGGTGCCGAAATAAATCCCGCATTCATCCAGCCGGTCCACCGCCATCGCATCGCGCAGCACGTTCACATAGCAATCCTGCTGCGGCAGCCCGTTGGTCAGCGCCTCCCAGTCATTGCCGCCGGTGCGGCTGCGAAACACCTGCAATTTCCCATCCAGCGGAAAATGCATCTGGTCGCTCTTGATCGGCACCACATAAATCGTCTCCGGCTCATGCGCATGGACATCGATGCAGAAGCCGAAATCGGTCGGCAGATTGCCGCTCACCTCATGCCAGTTATCGCCGGCATCGTCCGAGCGCATCACATCCCAATGCTTCTGCATGAACAAGGTCGACGGCCGGCTGGGATGCAGTGCCAGCCGGTGCACGCAATGGCCGACCTCGGCCTTGGGATCCGGAATATGCTCCGATCGCAGCCCCTGATTGATCGGCCGCCAGCTGGCACCGCCATCCTCGGACCGGAATGCTCCCGCAGCCGAGATCGCCACGAACATCCGCGCCTCATCCAGGGGGTCGATCAAAATAGTGTGCAGGCACATCCCGCCCGCCCCCGGCGCCCAATCCGCGCCGGTGGTATGCCGCCGCAGCCCGGAAATCTCCTGCCAGCCGGCCCCCGCATCGCGTGAGACGAAAAGCGCCGCATCCTCCACCCCGGCATAGACCGTATCGGCGCAGCTTAATGACGGCTCGAGATGCCATACGCGCTTGAACACCCAGGGGATCAGCGTGCCATCATAGGTCTGATGCAGCCCAGCCTCGCCAGGCGCTCCAGGCGCTCCAGGCGCTCCAGGCGCTCCATCATAAGCAAAATCATTGCCGGCCGCCTGCCAACTGGCGCCGCCATCATCCGAGCGTTGAATCACCTGCCCAAACCAGGCCGAGCTCTGGGAGGCATAAATCCGCTCGGGATTCACCGGCGACGCCTTCATGTGGTAGATTTCCCAGCCGGCAAAATGCGGCCCGGCAATGCGCCAGTCCCGCCGCGCGCCGTCACTCTCGCAAATGAAAGCGCCCTTGCGCGTGCCCACCAAAACCCGGACGCGGCTCATGACTGGCGACTAAGGACTTCTTTTTCTGAAGAAAAAGAAGCAAAAAGACTTTTTTGACTCTGGGGCATGGGCGCGATTCTACCAACGCCCATGTCCAGAATAAAAGAAGTTTTTTGCGCCGCTTTTTTTGTAAAAAAGCGGCTGCTTGCTTGCCTTAACGGCGCAGCTTCAAGCGGCCGATAAGGTCTTCATAGCGCTTGGCGTTTTTGCGCTTCAGATAATCCAGCAGCGAGCGGCGCTGGCCGACCAGCACCAGCAGACCGCGGCGCGAGTGGAAATCTTTCGCGTGGATCTTGAGGTGTTCGGTCAGGTTGGTGATGCGCTCGGAGAGGATCGCGACCTGAACTTCGGGGCTGCCGGTATCGTTGGCGGCGGTGGCGTATTCGGCAATGACTTCGGTACGGCGTTCGGCGGTAATCGACATCGTGATATCCTTCACGAAAGATGTTGAATAAGGCGCTCGGGTTTCAGCCAGCCTTCAGAAAGGCGGGCCAGAGCCAGAACGCGCCCCGCCGCCAGAACGCGGACCAATCCGTTATCAGGATTGGCGTTGTCTGGAATCCGCCCCATCAGATCGACCAGGTTGATGGCCTGGCCATTTGAGAGGGCGTGAACTTCGCTCGCGTTTGCGGCCAGTGCCGGGATGTCGTCCAGCGCGGTCTCAACGGCAAGCAGAAATTCGGCAAGTGCTGGGGGCGTATGCGCCGGATCGAGCAATGTGTCCAGGGAAACAGCCATGTCTTCGGTGAATGGGCCCACGCGCAGGCGGCGCAGCACGGTAATATGGCCGACGGTGCCGCAGGCCCGGGCAAGGTCGCGGGCGAGCGAGCGCATATAGACGCCCTTGCCCGATGAGACCTCGAATTGCGCGGTGTCGGCATCCGGCCGGCCGATCAGCTCGAAGCTGTCGACCTGGGCGGGCCGCGGCGGCAGTTCCGGCGGAGCGCCGGCGCGGGCGAGGTCGTAGGCGCGCTCGCCATCGACCTTGATGGCGGAGAACGCCGGCGGGATTTGCATGATCAGGCCGCGGAAGGCGGGGAGTGTGGCGTTAATCTGCGCATCCGTCGGCCGATGCGCATGGGTGCCGGTGATAGCGCCCTCGGCATCGTCGGTATCGCGGGATTCACCGAAATGGATGGTAAAATGATAGCGTTTGGTGCCGTCCATCACGTAAGGGACGGTTTTGGTGGCAGCACCCAAGGCGATGGGCAGAATGCCGGTCGCCAGCGGGTCCAGCGTGCCGCCATGCCCGGCTTTCTGCGCATCCAGCGCGCGTTTGACCTTATTCACCGCCTGGGTGCTGGTAATGCCTTGCGGCTTGTCGAGGATCAGCCAGCCATCGAGTTTACGGCCGTGCTTCTGGCGAGGCATTCAAAATATTCCAATACGCGGTGAGAGGCGGCTGATAGCGAAAGCCGCCCGGTTTTGAAAGCCACGCGGCGAATACCCGCCGTGCTTGCCGGAGCAGCGGCGACCGCGAATACCGCCAACGCCCGTCGCTTCATGGTTATGACCGCAAAATCGCGCCGCGATCAGGTCGCGGTCGTCTCGGCGTTGATCAGCGTTGAAACCGCAATGACGGCCTGCGCGATGGCAAAGGGCTTGGGGATAAGCAAGCTCTTTGGAACGCCCTTGGAGGCCCATTCATGCGCGCTCGCGCCAGACACGTACAACACCGGCAATGTGTCGTTGATTTCGCGCGCATGTTTCGCCACGTCCCATCCTGAAACCTGACCCGGCAGATTGATGTCCGTAACCAAAGCGGCGTAGTTCGATCCGTCTGCATCGAGCATGGTTATTGCCTTTTCGCCGCTATCCGCCAGGATAACGGTAAAACCGCCATCCGTAAGTGCGGCTTCCAGCGAACTGCCGATGATATCATCATCCTCGACAACTAAAACTAAAACGGATGGTGGCACGACCTTTCTCCTCGCCGGATGGCCGGAGCGTGTGACTCGAAGAGTCCGGGCTCTCGGGCGCAGGCGGCCGGATCGACCTGTGCTGACTCGCCCCTAGCATAAAGGGTTCCGAGGGACGAGCCTTGCCCGTTTAAATCGCTGTCACGCTTCTGCCACTTTCGAAACGTCGATTTCGGGTTCAGGCGAAATCAGTCTTTTAGACCGCGACTTTTCGCGCGCAAAACGCTGGTCGTAGGAATTCGATAAACTCAACTCAGCATGAGGCTAGGCTCGACCGGGAAGGCCAGCGTCCAGCACGTACCGCGATCCGAATGGACTTGGACCGTGCCGCCGATCTGCTCCATGAGTTTGCGCACCAGGCCGATTCCGCGTCGCGTCGTCGTGCCGGTGGTGTCGAAGCCCACGCCATTATCGTGAACCGAAAGGATTGCTTTGCCAATCATGGAGCTGGCAAGCGTGAGGTTTATGGCGCCAGCCATATTCGGAAAAGCGTGGCGATAGGAGTTGGTCACCAGTTCCGCCACGATCATGCCCAACACCGTGATTTGGTTCAGCGGCAGCATCAGCGATTCCGCTTGGCAGTTTAATTGAACCTTCCAGTTCCGGTCATCCTGCAGCCCTGGCAGAAAGGAACATAATTGCTGCAAATAGGATTGGAGGTCGATGGTTTCGCTTAAGCCCACGCCGAGTAGGCTGTCGTAAATCTGGGCGAGTGTCGTAACACGGTTCGAAATCGAACTCACTTCCTCGCGGGCTTTATCGTCGATGCCAGTGCGTGAGTAGTTGTAGAGCATGGCGGATACCATCTGCAGATTGTTGCGCACGCGGTGCTGAAGCTCCTCGGCAAGTAGTTTCTGCTGATCAAGGAGGATTTGCATCGCCTGATTGCGGCGCGTGGTGGCGACTGCCTCGGCCAGGACATTGGCAAAGCCGGTGAGGAAGTTGATGTCATGCTGATCGTATTGATGCAAAGTAGGACTGTCGATTTCCAGAACGCCATAGGGCGTGCCTTCGCGTGTCGCGATCACAACATCGACGGTGGAGACGATCCCATGCTGCTGATAGAAATCCGGCAAAGCGAGGTTATTCGCAGCGCGGATATCCCGGATGATCACCGGTTCGCGGGTGACATAAGCGCGGCCCTGCGGCGAAGTTTCATCCGCCCGCGAAATCACCCTTCCGACGACGCCAGTGTTCCAACCGCAACCCGCCTCGATCAGCAGATCGTCCTCTGCGGCGCGGTAACGGCAAACTTTGCAGAAAGGAACCTCGAGTGAGGCAGCGCAGATACGTGCCGCCTCCGTGAGGATGGCAAGCAGGCTTCTTTCCTTGAACGCAAAGCTGCCGAAGGCTGCCAAAGCAGCTTGCTGCCGCAGCAGCTTGTCGATGGTTCGGTCGTTGACATTGGATATCACGCAAGCCTCCCCGATTACTGGGTGGGAGCGCAAGCCTCTCTCGGCTGACGACGTACTCAGAAGCAGAAACCGTCAGTCTTTCAGAATGCTCACAAATTCTTGAGAAAGTAAAGCTGGATTATTGCGCGGGTGCCTGCTGGCGATCCCCCTTGCATGCGTCCCAGGCGCTTCGCCGTGATTGCGAGTGCAATGAAACAATCCGCTTGCATGAACCTGCGGTAACATAAAATTAACGGGCGTGGACGATACACCACGCCATATAGCAGCGGCCGGGCAGTGGTGCGCCGGCGTGTGACGTGCGTTTTTAAGGATCGCGATGTGAAAGACTATCCAAAGATTGAACTACCGCCCGCCCTCATCGAGTCCGGAAAGCCGACTCCCGTGCAATTCCTGCCTTCCGCCATGCTGTCCTGGCGCGCTCCGATCATGGCCCGTAGAATACCCGTTGAACCGCAACCTGAGTTGCCGCGCGAGATCTGCACCGGCATACAATAAGCCAGACGCGCCCGTGTAAGCCGGGTTTATGGTTAGCGCCTGCTTGCGCACCGGCTCATGAATACGATGGGCAGCAGCACAGCCGATACGAGAAGGGCCGCGCTGATCAACCCGGCAGGGGTGGCGCGAGCGCGGCCCTCAATCGAGAGCGGGCCGAGGCGCAGACGTCCCGCGGCATTCATCTCTTCCGGATGCGGCGCGACCGGTTCTGGACGTGGCGTATCGTGATCCATTCTACCTTCTGAAACCGCATTGAGATCGCAAGACGGCGGCTCTCATGTTGATCCAGAATTGAAGGTAGAGGCATATTATTGGTTTATGAGGGAAAACACCCATAGGCCAAACAAATCTAGTATAACTGCTATAGGACCTATAGCGGGTCAGCGCTTCCGAAATGCTCATTGGTATTCGATGCGGCAAATCGCGTATGAACTTAGTTACGCCCTCAGCGCACTCGGCTTCTGAAAAACAAATTTTCTCGGATGGCCTTGAAAGTGGGAGGCTTCGGGGGCGAACGCTCCTATGGCCGAGATTTATAAAGTCTTTTTGCTTCTTTTTCTCCAGAAAAAGAAGTGCTTGCCTTTTCCCCAACAAAAAGCCGCGGGATTGCTCCCGCGGCTTTCTTTGTACTGTAGCGTCGTAGGCTTGGATTAGAAATCCATATCGCCCATGCCGCCCATGCCGCCCATGCCGCCGCCGGGCATGCCCTGCGGAGCCTTCTTCTCGGGGCGCTCGGTCACACCGGCTTCGGTGGTGATGATCAACGACGCCACCGATGCCGCATCCTGCAGCGCCGTACGCACAACCTTGGTCGGGTCGATAATGCCGGCCTTGACCAAATCCTTGAACACGCCGGACTGGGCATCGAAGCCATAGGAATACTCGTCCTTGTCCAGCACCTTGCCGGCAATGACCGCACCGTCTTCACCGGCGTTCTCGGCAATCTGGCGCAACGGCACCTGGATCGCCTTGCGGATGATCTCGACGCCGACGCGCTGATCCTCGTTATCCGCCTTCAGCTTGGCAAGGATCAGCGAGGCGCGGGCGAGCGCGACGCCGCCGCCCGGAACGATGCCTTCTTCAACGGCCGCACGGGTTGCGGCCAAGGCGTCATCGACGCGATCCTTGCGTTCCTTCACTTCAACCTCGGATGAGCCGCCGACGCGAATGATGGCGACGCCGCCAGCAAGTTTGGCCAAACGCTCAAGCAGCTTCTCCTTGTCGTAATCCGACGTGGTCTCTTCCGACTGGGCACGGATCTGGTTGACGCGGCCGGTAATGTCGGCCTTCTTGCCAGCGCCTTCGATGATCGTGGTGTTTTCCTTCTCGATCAGAATCTTCTTCGCCTTGCCGAGCATGGCAAGCGTCACCGTCTCGAGCTTGATGCCGAGATCCTCGGAGATCACCTGGCCACCGGTCAGGATGGCGATGTCTTCCAGGATCGCCTTGCGGCGGTCGCCGAAGCCCGGCGCCTTGACGGCGGCGATCTTCAAGCCGCCACGCAGCTTGTTGACGACGAGGGTGGCAAGGGCTTCGCCCTCAACATCCTCGGCGATGATCAGCAACGGCTTGCCGGTCTGCACGATGGCCTCGAGCAGCGGCAGCAGCGGCTGCAGGCCGGAGAGCTTCTTCTCGAAGATCAGGATGTACGGGGCATCCAGATCGGCGACCATCTTCTCCGGGTTGGTGATGAAATACGGCGAGACATAGCCGCGGTCGAACTGCATGCCTTCAACAACGTCGAGCTCGGTCTGGATGCCCTTGGCTTCCTC
Source organism: Rhodovastum atsumiense (assembly GCA_026225115.1). Taxonomy (GTDB): domain Bacteria; phylum Pseudomonadota; class Alphaproteobacteria; order Acetobacterales; family Acetobacteraceae; genus Acidocella; species Acidocella atsumiense_A. The sequence continues at coordinate 15,864 of JAMFSE010000041.1, read as the reverse complement.
AACCGTGATCACGCCTTCATTGCCGACTTTCTGCATCGCCTTGGAAATCATGTCGCCGATCTCGGTCTCGCCATTGGCGGAAATCGTACCAACCTGGGCGGTCTCGGAAGGGGTGGTGATTTTCTTGGTGCTCTTCTTCAGCTCTTCCACAACGGCGTAGACCGCCATGTCGATGCCGCGGCGCAGATCCATCGGGTTCAGGCCGGCCGCAACCGCTTTGACACCTTCACGCACGATCGACTGCGCAAGCACGGTCGCCGTGGTGGTGCCGTCGCCGGCGAGGTCGTTTGTTTTCGACGCAACTTCACGAATCAATTGCGCGCCGAGGTTTTCGAACTTGTCGGAAAGCTCGATTTCTTTGGCTACCGTCACACCGTCCTTGGTGATGCGCGGGGCGCCGAAGGATTTCTCGATCACAACGTTACGGCCTTTCGGGCCGAGGGTAACTTTTACGGCGTTGGCCAGAATGTCCACGCCACGCAGAATGCGGTCGCGGGCATCGGGCCCAAAGCGTACGTCTTTAGCAGCCATTATGCTTCTCCTTCGGAGAAAGCGGCTCGATTCAGAATTCGCGGCTTCGCCGCTACGTCATCGAGGCGCTTGGTTATGGGATTGGTTAGATTAAGCAGCCTTCTTCTTCGAAGGTGCCGCGGTGGTGCCTTCGACGATGCCGAGGATGTCCGATTCCTTCATGATGAGAAGGTCTTCACCGTCGATCTTGACCTCGGTGCCGGACCATTTGCCGAACAACACGCGGTCGCCGGCTTTGACTTCCAGCTTCACCAAAGTGCCGGCATCGTTGTAGGCGCCGGGACCGGCTGCAACAACTTCACCTTCCTGCGGCTTTTCCTTGGCGGTGTCGGGGATGATGATGCCACCCGCGGTCTTTTCCTCGGCGTTCAGCCGGCGGACCACGACGCGGTCGTGCAATGGGCGGAATTTTGCCATATGGATCGCTCCTGTTAAAATCGATCTGTTATCTGTCTCGCCTTGCAGCCCGTCCGGCCCAGATTGCGGCACCGCGGCTGCTAGCACTCCCCTTGAGAGAGTGCCAGTCATCTATAAGTTGCAGTCAAATATGTCAAGCACGGCAGCACTCTCCTGCCATGAGTGCCAAGCTGCTGTTATTGTTCATTTTTCACTTGCGCAGCCCGCTCATTTTCAGGACATTCTGGTGAACCAGGGGTCAACGAATCGCCAATAACACGGTCATAGCAATGGAGTAGCAGACGGAGTTGAATGGATGAGCCTTGCCCAGCAATTGCGCGATTACCGCCTGACCACCGCCGAAATCCTGTATCATCTGCCCGACCACCCGGCCGTCCTGCAGAGTTTCGTCTGGCAGGAACTCGACATCGCCCCGAAATTTCCCCGGCTGCGGCAATTCCTGGATTTCTGGAGCTCCAATCTGGATGGGAAGCTGCATTCGGTCCGCGTCGGCTCGGCCACGCTGATCAGCCCGCCGAGATGGCACCACCAGCAGGTGCTCACGCTGCAGTAAGGCGCTTTTCCTGAAGCCCGGCGAGGATGCGGCCGACCGCCACGAACCCGGCTGAAAGCAGGATAAAGAACGCCGCCAGCACGGCGATATTGATGGCGACCTGGCCGGAGCCAACCTTGCCGACATCCAGGAACGGATAGGGGTAATAGCCGGTCAGCGCGCCGCGCAGCATGGTGGCGAAGGCGTAGGCGAGCGGGAAAATCTGCCAATAGATGATCTGCTTGTAGCGCAGGCTTTGCTTGCGCACGAAAGCCAGCCAGTCCAGCACGTAGAGTGGCGGCATGATATAGTGCAGAAACAGGTTCAGCACCGCCCCGAAGCCGGACGGGTCATAGACCTTGCGCAGCAGCAGGTAGAAAATGACGTCGACGACAAAAATATACACGGCAATCGCCGTGCGCACGCCGGGCCGGTTGAAAAAAGCTGCCCCCGGAAATTGCGGAAACAGCGGTGCGGCGAACGCCACCGCCACCTGAATATTTCCCAGCATGGTGAAAAAGCCGAAATAGGTGATGGTGGCGCCGGGCAGACCGAATTGCTGCACGTTCAGCCAATATTGCGCGATGCAGGTAAACCAGCCGAGGGCGGCGCCAACACTGCGGTACGGCTTCATCAACATTGGCTCTCCTGCGGCACCTTGCACCAACGGTTTTAGCTACCACCCTGTGAAGCACGCGCAAAGCACGCTAAAACGGCGGCTTAAAGGAGATTGATTTGTCTCAGGCTATTTTGAATTCGATCGGCACCGCCGCCAGCACCCGCAACCGGCGGGCGGTTTCATTCTGGCTGTTTGCCGTATGTTTCATGATCTGGATGATGGTCGGCATCGGCGGCTATACGCGCGATTCCGGCTCCGGCCTGTCGATCATGAACTGGGACCCGATCATCGGCACCCTACCGCCGCTCACCACCACCGCCTGGAACCATATCTTCGGACTCTACCAGCAGATCCCGCAGTATAAAATCCTGCACCCGAACATGGACCTGGCCGGTTTCAAATCCCTGTTCTGGCCGGAATATATCCACCGGCTTTGGGGCCGGCTGATCGGCGTCGTATTTTTTCTCCCCCTTGTCTGGTTTGCATTCACCCGCAAGATCGAAGCCCGGCTGCTGCCCTGGTTGGCTTTGCTCTTCATACTCGGCGGGCTGCAAGGCGCCATCGGCTGGTTCATGGTGGCGTCCGGGTTTGATCCCAACAGCGTCGCGGTTGAGCCCTGGCGGCTCACTTTGCATTTCTCCTTTGCGGTGTTCCTGTATGTCGCAACCCTGTGGACCGCACTCACGGTTCGCACCCCTATTGCAGCGGCGCTGCCGGGGCAGAAATGGCTGAAACGCTGGGTCGTTGCCGCGGGTCACCTGCTGGCGCTGACCATGATCGCCGGCACCTTCGTTTCCGGCACCCACGCCATCGACGTTTTTAATCCCGCCACCAAAGCCGGAATGGGCATGCCGCCGCCGGATTATTTCATCCTGCAACCCTGGTGGCTGAACTTTTTCGCCAACAAGGCCGCGGTTCTGTTCGACCACCAGGCGCTCGGCTCGGCCACCGCGCTGGCGGTTCTGGTCGCAGCCGTAATGGCTTTGCGCGGCAGTGCGCCGAAGCCGGTGCGGGACGCGGCCTTGATCATCGCAGCGCTGGTCGTGCTGCAATATATCCTCGGCATCACCGCTCTGGCCTCGAAACTGCTGGACGTCGGGGTCGCGCATCAGATGAACGCCGTGCTGCTGCTAACCGCGTTTGTCGTGATGCTGCACCAGCTGCGCGGTGCGACCAGGTGAACCAAACGGGCAAGCAGGGCGACCGGACGGTCAGCCTGTGGCTGCTTATCCTCTGCTTCATGGTCTTCGGCATGGTGGTGGGCGGCGGCCATGCGCGCACCATCGGCGCCGGCTTCGTCATTCAGGTCTGGCAGCCGCTCACCGGTTTTGTTCCGCCGCGCAACGCCGCGGATTGGACGCGCCTATTCGGTCTGTATCAGCAAACCGCGCAATACCAGGCGCTGCATCCGCCAATGACATTGGCGCAATTCAAAACCTTGTTCTGGCCAATGTTTTTCGACCGCGTCTGGGGCCGGCTGATGGCGCTCGTCCTGGTGATCCCGCTGGCGATTTTCTGGCTGCGGGGCCGCGTCTCCACCCGCCTCGCACTCTGGCTGTTGTCGGTATTCGCGGCCGGCGGCGCACAAGCGGCCTTTGGCTGGTACATGGTGCAGACCGGCATGCGGCCCGGCGTGCTGAGCCCGCCGCCCGCCTGGCTGGCGCCGCATTTTCTCTCCGCCATGCTGATTTTCAGCGCATTGCTATGGACCGCACTCACCGTCCGCCGGCCGCAGCCGCCCCAAATCCAGGGTGCCGCATTCCTGAAACCCTGGCTGAACGCCTGTATCGGATTGATCCTCGCAACAATGACTCTGGGCGCATTGGTCGCCGCCACCAACGCCATCACCGTGTTCAACACTTTCCCGACAATGAACGGCAGATGGATCCCCACAGGCTTTACCGCCCTGCGCCCGCTGGCGCTCAATTTCATCGCCAACCAGGCCACCGTGCAATTCGACCACCGCCTGCTTGCGACATTGACCGCGCTGATCACCCTCATCACCGCCGCGCTCGGCCTGCGCACAGCACTGCCGCCTGCCCCGCGCGATGCTTTTCTCACGCTCGCCGGGCTGCTGGCGTTGCAATATCTGCTTGGCATGGTGACGATCCTCTCCGGCTCGGCCGAACTGGGCTTCGTGCATGAGCTGAACGCGGTGCTGCTGCTCGCCGCCGCGATTATCGCCCGTCACGGTTTGCGTGGCGCTACCGCTGCGCCCATGTATAACTCTGAAATCGCCGCGGCGGAGTAATGCAAAATGTCTGAAGCACTCAATATTGCCCAAAAACTATTCCACGAAACCGGCGGCCTGGACCCGCACGTGGCCGCCCGCCATCTTGGCACCGCGCTCGACGGCGCCGATGACGGCGAGCTGTTCCTGGAATACCGGGAGAGCGAATCCATCAGCCTGGAAGACGGGCGCATCCGCTCCGCCAGCTTCGACACCCGCCGCGGCTTCGGCCTGCGGGCGGTTTTGGGCGAAGCCAGCTACTACGCCCATGCCGGCGAGCTGAGCGAGGAAGCACTGGCGCGCGCCGCCAAAACCATCAAAGCGGCAAAAGCCAACGAACACGGCATGACCGCCGGCGGCCCCGCCACTGCGGGCGGCGCCCTCTACGGCGGCCTGAACCCTTTGGCGGAAATGCCTTTCGCCACCCGCGCCGCGCTGCTGGCGGAAATCGACGGTTACGCCCGCGGCGCCGACAGCCGCGTCACCCAGGTGATGACCAGCATCTCAGGCGAATGGCAGGTGGTTGAAATCATTCGTGGGGACGGCACCCGCATGGCCGATCTGCGGCCGCTGGTCCGCCTCAACGTCGCGGTGGTCCTGGAACAGGATGGCCGCCGTGAATCCGGCAGCCATGGCGGCGGCGGCCGCACCACCTACGCCCCGCTGGTGGCACCGGCCTATTGGCAGGCGGCCGTGCATGAAGCTTTGCGCCAGGCCAAGGTTAATTTGGAAAGCGTGCCGGCGCCCGCCGGCGAAATGCCGGTGGTGCTCGGCGCCGGCTGGCCGGGCATCCTGCTGCACGAAGCCATCGGCCATGGCCTCGAAGGCGACTTCAACCGCAAGCAAACCTCCGCCTTCGCCGGGCTGATGGGCAGCCGGGTCGCCGCCAAGGGCGTGACCGTCATCGATGACGGCACCATCCCCGACCGCCGCGGCTCCCTCACCATCGACGATGAAGGCACGCCCACCTCCCGCACCACTTTGATCGAAGACGGCATCCTGGTCGGCTTCATGCAGGACCGGCAGAGCGCGCGGCTGATGAACATGCGCGCCACCGGCAACGGCCGCCGCCAATCTTACGCCCATGCGCCGATGCCGCGCATGACCAACACCCTGATGCTGGGCGGCGACGCCAGCGCGGAAGACATGATCAAATCCACCAAACGCGGCCTCTACGCGGTGAATTTCGCCGGCGGCCAGGTCGACATCACCTCCGGCAAATTCGTTTTCTCGGCCTCCGAGGCCTATATGATCGAAGACGGCAAGGTCACCGTCCCGGTCAAAGGTGCGACCCTGATCGGCAACGGCCCGGACGCGCTCACCAAGGTCGAGATGATCGGCAGCGACCCCACGCTCGACCCCGGTGTCGGCACCTGCGGTAAAAACGGCCAGGGCGTTCCCGTCGGTGTGGGACAGCCCACCATGAAAATTTCTGGCCTGACAGTGGGCGGCACGGCAGCGTAAGCAAGTCGTTCTTTTTTGAAAAAACCGGGACGCCCGGCGCGAACCAAAAAACTTTTTTGACTCTGGGCCTGAGGCGGTGAAATCATCATCGTCCCAGGCCGCTAATCCCGAATTTTTCGGATTGAGAGATCAGCCTTTGTCGATCACAGCAATCCTTGCGATCTGCCCTGCTCTGTCAAGGACGGCGAAGCCGCCCGCGTAGCGGGTTTATCCTTGATAGAGCAGGGCAGATCGCAAACAATCAAAATCGACCAATGCTTAAACAGCGACCCGCCGTTCCAGATTAGGCAAGAACGCCGTCAACAACCCAATCAGCGGTACAAAAGCGACGACATGATAAACATATTCAATGCTCGTCCAATCGGCGAGTTCCCCAAGCACAGCGGCGCCAATGCCGCCCATCCCAAATGCAAAGCCGAAGAACAAGCCTGAAACCATCCCAACCCGCCCAGGCAGTAATTCCTGCGCGAAGACAACAATCGCCGAAAAGGCGGACGAAATAACCAGCCCGATAATCGCGCTTAAAATGATGGTCGCCGCCAGCCCGCAATAGGGCAGCGCCAAGGTAAACGGAATGACGCCAACGATCGATGCCCAAAGCACGTTCTTACGCCCGAACCGGTCGCCGATCGGTCCCCCGGCGAAGGTCCCAACGGCCGAGGCGCCAAGAAAGACGAACAGGTCGATCTGCGCCGTCTGCACGGACAGATGGAAGCGATGCATCAGATAGAAAATATAATAGCTGGTAAGGCTCGCGAGATAGAAATATTTCGAGAATACCAGCATCAGCAGAATGGCGACTGCAGACTTCACGCGCCCCGCTGACAGCGTAGCATGAACGATGGGTTTGGTCTTTTCCGGGCGTTGCGCGTGGCCGTTGCTCCGATACCAATGCCCGACCATCGACAGGATCAGAATGCCGGCAAGGGCGGCTAAAGCGAACCAGGCCAGGCTGCCGCGGCCATGCGGCAGAATAAAAAACGCGGCCAGCAACGGCCCCAGCGACCCGCCGAAGTTTCCGCCCAGCTGAAACACCGATTGCGCGAATCCATGCTTGCCGCCGGATGCCAGCCTGGCAATGCGCGAGGCCTCCGGATGAAAGATGGACGAGCCGATGCCGAGCAAAGCAGCGCCAGCCAGCAATAATCCGTAGCTTGGCGCCATCGCCAGCGCCACCATCCCAAGCAGCGTGAACCCCATGCCGACCGGCAGCGAGAAAGGCTGCGGCCGCCGGTCCGTCGCGAGTCCGATGACCGGCTGCAGCAGCGAGGCGGTGATCTGATAGGTGAGCGTCAACAGCCCGATCTGCCCGAAATTCAGATCGAAACCGCCTTTGAGAATCGGATAAATCGCCGGCAACAGCGACTGCATCATGTCGTTCAGCAAATGGCAGAAGCTGACCGCGCCCAGAACCGGCGCCAATCTCGTCCCGGCCCGGTAGGGCACGGCGGCTTGGGAATTGCTCATCCTGTTCCTTCGTTCGCGAGCGGTGCGGGCCGGGCAAACTAAGCGCAGATTCTTTTGCGGGCCATCGCAAACCGGCAGATCTGTTATGAGCCTGAAACACGGACCAGGTACTGACGCGATAGCGTAACATCCCGGTAGCTTCTCGGCGTTATTAAAATCTGCGAGAATGGACGACATGGATCAGACAACATCGGCCGGGCAAGCTCGGTATGAAGCTGCCAATCATTCCGGCATGTCCCGGCGAGCGGTGGTGGATTTAGGATCAAACTCGGTCCGGCTGGTGATTTTTGAGGGCGAAGCCCGGAATCCGGTTCAAATTTTCAATGAAAAAGCGGTCTTGCGGCTGGCCAAGGGCATGACGCGCACCGGCCAGCTTGATACCGGCGCCATGGAGCAGACGGAAACGGTGCTGCGCCGCTATGCCGCGATCGTAAAGGCAATGGGCGCGCATCCCTATGAGGTTCTGGCCACCTCCGCCGTGCGGGACGCCGAAAACGGACCGGAATTTGTCGCACATCTGATCGAGCGGATGCCGGAGATTAAAATCAACGTGCTGTCCGGCCACCAGGAAGCGCAGCTTTCGGCCGAGGGCGTGTTGTGCGGCATCCCCGGCGCCGATGGCGTATTGGCGGATCTTGGCGGCGGCTCGCTGGAAGTGGTGCGGCTGAATGCCGGGCGGGTGGGCGAAGCGGCGACGATGCCGCTTGGAGTCATCCGGCTGGCCGATCGCTGCGGTGGAGATTTGCTGAAAGCCCGGGCGATTGTTACCGCCGCACTCGAGGAAACCCCGTTTATCAGCGCGGCGGCAGGGCGGGATTTATACCTGTCCGGCGGTGCGTTCCGCGCTTTGGCGCGCATCCACATCATGCAAACCGGCTACCCGCTCAACATGGTGCATCACTACACCATCGGCCGGGAAGAGGCGCGCGACCTTGCCGGGGTGATCGGCGAGGCAGGCCGCAAACTGATCGAACGGATGCCGGGCGTGCCGCGCCGCCGGATCGAGGATTTACCCTATGCGGCGCTGATCCTGCGGCGCCTGCTCCGCTCATCGGGGGTAAACCGCGTGGTGTTCAGCGCCAATGGCCTGCGCGAGGGCTGGTTTGCCCGCATGCTGCCGCCGGAAACCCGCGCCGAAGACCCGCTGCTGGCCGCCGGCCGCGACCTCACGCGCGGCATCCTGCGCGACCCGGGCCTGCCGCCGGCACTGCTGGCCTGGACCAACCCGCTTTTCCCCACCGAAACCGGGGCGCAACGGCGCCTGCGGGAAGCCGCCTGCTGGCTCTCCGACATCGGCAGCCATGAACACCCGGAATACCGTGCCGAACAGGCGTTTCTCCGCGTGCTGCGGCAACCCGGCATCGGGCTGGACCACCACGCCCGCGCCTTTCTGGCGCTGACGCTGGCGCTGCGCTACGAGGCCCCGCCCGATAGCGGCTTCCTGGCCCCAACGCGCTCGCTGCTCGACCTGCACGCCGCCCGCCGAGCCGAAACCTTGGGCATCGCCCTGCGCCTGGCCTACACGCTCTCCGCCGGCACGCCGCAACTGCTGGCCGGCACAAGGCTCACGATTGCCCCCGGCCGATTAATCCTGGGTCTATCGGAAGCCAATGGCGTATTCGCCGGCGAAGCCGTTCTGCGCCGGCTGGACCGGCTGGCGCAGATGCTCGGGCTGGAAGCGGAGATCGAGCGTAACTAACTACAAGTTAGAAATGTTACACATGTAACATTGTTATGGTAACTCTATGTTAGATATGATAACTCTAAAAACTATCCACAGGGCGTTTACCCGGTTTCCAACCCGTCATTGCGAGCGGAGCGAAGCAATCCATCTTCCTTTGCTTTTCGACAGAAGAAGATGGATTGCCGAGCAATGACCGTGGCTATTATTCCTCGGCTAGCACATCCGCGACGCGGATGCCGTAGCCCGATGGACGATAGAAGACGATGCCGATCAGCAATCCGCCGATGCCGACGATTTTTGTGGTGAGATTATAGCCGGTGATGGCGTAGATCCCGAGCACAAACAGCGCCATCGCGCTCAGGAACGGAAACAGCGCGTAGCCGAGCCAGGTGGCGAGCGATTCGCTGTAGCTGCCGCGATAGAGCCAGGCACAGACCAGGCCGGCAAGGCCGTAGTAATAGCAGACCTGAACGGCGATCGCACTCACGGAGTCGCCGAGGATTGTGGCGATGGACGGCATGAAACTTGAGGCGAAAATCATGATCAGGCCAATCACCAGCAGCAGATACATGGTACGAACCGGGGTTCTGGTTTTCGCCTGCACCACGCCAAAGGCCGAGGGCAAAGCGCGATCACGGCCCATGGCGAACAAGGTGCGAGAGAATTGCAGCATGGTGGTCTCGAGCGTGGCGACGCTGGAAAGGATCAGCGCGATCGAGGCCGCCAGCCCGCCAACGCGGCCGAGCCCTGCCTGCAGCGCCACGTGATAGATCAGGTTGTCACTGAATCCCGCTGAATCTTTCAGGCTGAACATCATCAGCGCTGCAACGGTGAAGGCAACGAACGAAATGATCGTGATGAACACGCTGTAAAACCCGCCATTGCCCGCGGCATTCGGCGGATGGCCCATGGTCTCTTCACTGAGGTTGGAGGTGACATCCCAGCCCCAGTACAGAAACACGACGATGAGCGCCGAGCTGGCGAAGGTGCCGGCCGGATAGTTAAAGCCAAACCAGGACCAGGAGAACGGCGTGACAGTGCCGCCGGCGCCGGAATGCACGAAGGCGGCGATGGAGATGACCAGGAGGATGAGAATTTCGATCGAGCTCATCACCACCTGGATTTTGCTGGTAAGCTCAATACCCGTGATCAGAACAATACCGATGGCGAGAAACCAGACCGCGCCGATGGTGGTGGTGAGTAGAACATTGCTGGCCAGATCGGGATTGATAAGGTCGATAGTGGCGGTGCCAAGCGGCACGCTGCCGGTGACCATGAACACCATGGCGGCAATCAGCAGCGCCCAGCCGGAGAAATAACCGAAGAATTTGCCGAAGCCGCGCTTGGTCCATTCATAGGCTGCGCCAGCGTCATTCATTTTCTGACCGAGACCCTTATAGGCCACCGCAATTCCCAGCATTGGCACTGCGAAAATCAGCAGAGCGTTCGGCGATACGGTACCGGCGGCGCCCAGCAACCCGGCAATCGCCACCGCGATCGAGAAGCCGGGGGCTGAACCGGCAACGCCCATGATAATCGATTCAAAAAATGTCAGTGAATCGGCTTTAAGTTTTACGTCACTCATTCGGAAACCCCCAGTTTGAATTTTGTAACAAGCGCCCTGAACCGTCTTTATTTTGAGTTTGACGGTATTTTATTCGTTTCGCCAGCAAAAATCTCAGAGCAATAATCATTTGATCTGAACCGTAGGTTCTGATCAAATGATTGAAATTGCTCGCCAAATAAACCTGGGGTGTATTTCATCTGATGAAATACACCCCAGGCTGTTGCTGGGTAATGCAATGAATATTGCCGCCGCCCAGCAGAATTTCGCGGGCAGGAACCATAACAATCTCCCGATCGGGAAAGTGCCGCGCCAGAACGGCGCGTGCCGCCTCATCGGTCGGCACCCCGAAGGACGGTGCGATGACAGCGCCATTGGCGATGTAGAAATTCACGTAAGACGCCGCCAGCCGCATTCCATTGCTGCGCTCCATCCCGCTCGCGACCGCATCGATCCCCGCCGCTTCCTCATCGGTAAAAAACATCGGCGCCGGCATTGGCATTCGCTCGACCGCGATCGCCTTGCCCTTCGCATCCCGCGCGCCAAGCAGCCTCGCCTCGGCCTCGCGCGACACCGCATAATGCGGATCCGCCGGATCATCGCACCAGCTCAGCAGCACGACGCCGGGCTTCACGAAACAGGCGAGATTATCGATATGGCCGCCGGTCTCGTCCCCCGGCACTCCATCCGCCAGCCAAACCACATGCGAGGCGCCAAGATAATCCTTCAGCACCCGCTCCATCTCCTGCCGGGTCGCAGCCGGATTACGATCCTCGGCCAGCAGACAAGCCTCGGTCACCAGCACTGTGCCTTCGCCATCCACATGGATCGCGCCGCCCTCAACAATTTTTGGCGCACGGTAGCCTACAGCCCGCTCCAACTGCAGCATCTTCGACGCCACCGCATCATCCAAATCCCATGGAAAATACAAGCCGTTCTGCAAACCGCCCCAGGCATTGAAAGGCCAGTCCACGCCCCGCAACTCGCCTTCGCCATTCACCAGAAAACTCGCGCCCACATCGCGCGCCCAGGCATCGTTCGTACTGACCTCAACCACCCGCACTGAATCAGGCAACAGCCGACGCGCATTCGCATACTGCCGCGCACTCACCATCATCGTCACAGGCTCAAACCGCGCAATCGCGCTAGCCACCCCAGCAAACGCAGCCTGCGCCGGCTTAGCCCCCAACCGCCAATTATCGCTGCGCTCCGGCCAGATCATCCAACACCCCGCATGCGGCTCCCACTCCGCCGGCATGCGAAACCCATCCTGCAGCGGGGTGCTCATGTCGTTAGGCTGCAGGCTTCGCCTCCAGACCTCCAGCAGGGGTTTGGGGGCGGAGCCCCCAACCCTACGCCATCAGGACCCAGCGGCATGACGGGTTTTTCCATCCAGGGTGAGCAGCGGGCCGTACATGTCGGGGCGGCGGTCGCGGAAGACGCCCCAGGAGGCGCGGATATGGGCGATAGCGTCGAGGTCGAAAGTGGCGGTTAGGATGGTTTCTTCTGAGCGGCTGGCTTCGGTTAATTTGCCGCCGGTATGGTCGGCAATGAAGGAGGAGCCGTAGAAGGTGATTTCGGTGTTGTTGACGCCGGGTTCGGTGCCGATGCGGTTCGAGGCGATCAGCGGGGTCAGGTTGGCTGCGGCGTGGCCTTGCATGGTGCGTTGCCAGTGGTCGCGAGAGTCGAGTGTGGGGTCTTGCGGTTCGGAGCCGATGGCGGTGGGGAAGAACAGGAGTTCGGCGCCCATCAGGGCCATGGCGCGCGCGGTTTCGGGGAACCATTGATCCCAGCAGATGCCGACGCCGATGCGGGCGTATTTCGTGTCCCAGACTTTGAAGCCGGTATCGCCCGGCGAGAAGTAGAATTTTTCCGAATAGCCCGGGCCGTCCGGGATATGGGTTTTGCGGTAGAAGCCGAGATTTGTGCCGTCCGCGTCGAGGACGACGATGCTGTTGAAGAAGTTTTGGCCGGCGCGCTCGAAGACCGAGATGGGGAGCACCACACCAAGTTCTTTTGCAATCGGCACGAAGTGCGCGATGGCGGCATTTTCGGAAAGTGGTCTGGCGAGGTTGAAGAAGGCGTGGATTTCGTCCTGGCAGAAATAGGGGGATTCGAAGAGTTCCTGGATCAGGATGATCTGCGCGCCCTTCGCGGCCGCCTCTCGCACCAGTTTTTCGGCGCGCGCGATATTGGCGGCGGCATCGGTTCCGCATGCCATCTGGGTTGCCGCGACGGTGACTTTTCTCATGCGCTTCTCATCATAATTCTCACGCGTTTTTCAAATAGGCATCGATCTCGACGTCGGAGATGCGGCGCCGGAACTCGCTGATTTCCTGGCGTTTGCAGGCGGTGAAATATTTCTGGAAATCGGCGCCAAAAATGCCTGCAATATGCTTGGAGTCCGCAAAGTGATCGACGGCACCGGACCAGGCGATCGGCAGCCTTGGCGCGTGCGGGCTGCGGATGCTGCCAAAAGTTTCCGGCCCGGGATCGGTCTTTGCTTCAATACCGTCGAGCGCGGTGCCGAGCAACGATGCGAAGGCCAGGTAAGGATTACAATCGGCGCCGGCGACGCGGTGTTCGATGCGCGAGGCGGGCGGATCGGCGATGATGACGCGAACCGCCGCCATGCGGTTATCATGTCCCCAATCGCCGAAGGTTGGCGCGTGCACGCCGGGCGCGAAGCGGCGGTAGGAATTGGCGTGCGGTGCCAGCGTCAACATGGTGTCCGGCATGGCCTGAATGATACCGCCGAGCGCGTTGTATAAAAGATCCGAGGCACGGGTTGCATCGCCGACAAAAATGTTTTTGCCGAGCTTGTCCAGCAGCGACATATGCACATGCATGCCGCTGCCGGCCCATTGCCCGTAGGGCTTGGCCATGAAGGTTGCGGTAAGCCCATGCTTGCGCGCAACCTGCTTGATGGTGCGCTTGAACAAAGTGGCGCTGTCGGCAACGCGCATTGCGTCGGTGGAATATTTCAGCGTGACTTCGAATTGTCCCGGACCGCTCTCAGAGACCAGGGTTTCCAGGGTGATTTCCTGTTGCCGGGCGGTTGCCATCATCTCCAGCAAGATCGGCTCGTAATCGTTGATCTCGCCAAGGCCGACGGCATCGATCTGCCAGCCTTTCCAACCGGATTCATCGGCGCCGCGCGGCGCGATCGGCTGCGCGCCGGTGTGCCCGGGATCGACCAGATAGAACTCCAGCTCCACGCCCAGCGCCGGGGTAAGGCCGGCGGCGGTGTAACGGTCCAGCACACGTGCGAGCACACCGCGCGGGTCGAGATAGAAGATGCTGCCATCGGCTTCGCGCATCGTCAGCAAAGCCTGCGCGGCATTTCCCTTGGCCCAGCCCATGCGGGTGATGGAATGCGGCACGGCGACGCATAGCCCATCCGGGTCGCCGGTATCATAGGCGATGCCGCCTTCCACGATATCACGGCCCCAGATATCCAGCAGGAAGGCCGAGCGCGGCATGGCGATGCCGGTGCCGAGCAACGCCTTGGCCTTGTCCGGCTGCAGCCATTTGCCGCGTGGCACGCCGTTCACATCGATGATAAAGGCTTCGATGAACTCACATTCCGCCATGATCGCCGCTTTGGTGGCGTGCATGGGATTTGATGATTGGACGTTCATTATGAAACGCCGCTCCTTGTCTCGGCGGCGGGGCAATCTATGTTGCTCTCCCCGCCGCATAGTTTGTTAAAAAATGCCGTGTGCGACAATTTCAAACGGTAACCTCGTGTTTTACACGCTCAAAGGTCTGGTGAACCGCGTGGGTGACGCGTTCCACCATCAAATCTATTTCAGATTCTGAAATTACCAATGGTGGCGAGAACACCATGGTATCGCGCACCGCCCGCAGGATGACGTTTCCCGCGAAACAGTAATCCCGGCAGATGGTGCCGACACGGCCGCGATTATCGAAGAACCGGCGCGTGCGCTTATCCGCCACCAGTTCGATCGCGCCGATCAGGCCGACGCCGCGGATCTGGCCCACCATCGGATGATCGCCGATGGCATCGTTCAGCTTCTGACGCAGAAGAATTCCGAGATCATGCGAGCGCTGCACGAGGTTTTCATTCTCGATGATATCCAAATTCGCCAGCGCTACCGCACAGGCAACCGGATGCCCTGAATAAGTGAAGCCGTGATAAAATTCGCCGACATCGTTGATCAGCACGTCTGCCACGCGATCGTTCACCAGCAGAGCGGAAAGCGGAATATAGCCTGAGGTGATGCCCTTGGCCGTCGTCATCATATCCGGTTTGATGCCGAACGTATCGGTACCGAACATTTTTCCGGTACGGCCGAACCCGCAAATTACCTCATCGGCAATCAGCAGAATGTTGTTCTCGGCGCAGATGCGATTGACTTCCGGCCAATAGGTCTCCGGCGGAATAATTACGCCGCCGGCGCCTTGAATTGGCTCGCCGATAAAGGCCGCAACGTTATCCGCGCCCAGCGCCCTGATTTTATCTTCCAGCTGCCGCGCCGCATAAATGCCGAACTCGGCCTCAGACATCTGGCTGCCGTAGCCGTACCAGTAGGGCGGCAAAACCTGCACGAAATTCGGCATGTCGCCGGCCTGACGATGCATGTCCACCATGCCGCCGGCCGAAGCGCCCAAGGTTGTGGAACCATGATAGCCGTATTCGCGGCTGATGATGATCTTCTTGCCGGGCTTGCCCAAGGTTTGCCAATACACCCGCGCCAGCCGCAGCGCGCTGTCTACCGCCTCCGAGCCTGAACTGGCAAAAAATGCGTGGTTGAATCCATCCGGCGCCAGCCGCGCCAGACGTTGCGCAAGTGCGACCGCTGGTGTCGTGGTGGTTTTAAAAAATGCATTGTAATACGGCAGCTTTGTCATCTGCGCCGCCGCCGCCGCAACCAGCTCCGGCCGGCTATATCCGACATCGACACACCACAAACCGGCCATGCCATCGAGAATGCGATTGCCTTCGGAATCGTTGATGAAAACGCCTTCGCCGCTGGTAATAACTCGAACCTTACCCTCATGCAGGGATTTATGGTCGGTAAAAGGATGCAGATGATGTGCAGAGTCTAAACCCTGCCAATCTACGGTTCCCGAAATTTCATCCAACATTATACTGCTCCGCTTCGCCTGAAATCGAACGCGACTACGCTAAAAAACGCAGCCTAAACCAAAACGTTCAAATTTCAGGCGGGCTGAAGCCAATGCGTGCACACAGAAGCAGCAACTCCGTGCACAGGCTAAGCTCAAATGGGGTGGATGAGCGATACATAATCAAGTTTGTCGCATGGGCGTGAGGTAAGTTCAAGGAAATTTTAAAGCCAGGGCTCCGTAGGTCAACTAAGCCAGGGCTCCG
>JAMFSE010000040.1 GCA_026225115.1 Rhodovastum atsumiense | reverse complement strand
GGGCCAACCGTTACGCCACCATGGATTTTGCCTCTGAAGCGGCCATCGCCGGCGAAATCGGCAAGTTTCTGCTGAACGGCGCGCTGTACCAGGGCCTGCGGCCGGTAATGTGGAGCCCGGTCGAAAAGACCGCTCTGGCCGAAGCCGAGGTCGAGTATCACGATAAGAAAGATTCTTCGATATATGTGAAATTCTTGGCCACCCAAGGCTCGCTCAAGAACGCTTCAATCGTCATCTGGACCACCACGCCCTGGACCATTCCCGGCAACCGCGCGCTCGCCGTCGCGGCTGAGATCGACTACGCACTAATCCGTGTGGAGGAGATTGCCGAAGGCAGTCCGGCCCGCTCCGGGGAACAGTTGCTAGCCGCTGTCGACCTACTCCCGCAGTTTTCCAAAGCCTGCGGCATTACCTCGTTCGATACAATTCGGACGCTGAAAGGCGCGGAACTCATCGGCCTGGTCTGCGCACATCCGTTGCGCGGCCAGGATAATTATTACGGCTTCGACGTCCCGGTGCTGGACGGCTCGGCCTTTGTTACCACCGAAGTCGGAACCGGCATCGTCCAGATGGCGCCCGGTCATGGCGAAGACGATTTTTTCCTCTGCCGGGAGAACGGCATCGCGGTGCCGGCAACGGTGCAGGGCGACGGCACCTATTACCCCTCCGTCCCGCTTTTCGCGGGTATCCATGTCTACAAGGCGGCGGACCCGGTTTGCGCCGCATTAATCGAAGCTGGCGCCCTGTTGCACCGGGAAGAGTTCATGCACTCCTACCCGCATTCCTGGCGCTCCAAAGCGCCGCTCATCTACCGGGCGACGCCGAACTGGTTCATCCGCATGGATGGGGAAGAGAAAATCCGCGAGCACGCACTGGCGGCAATCGACGCCACGAAATTCGTGCCGGAAATCGGCCGCAACCGCATCCGCTCGATGGTGGAATCCCGGCCCGACTGGTGCATCTCCCGGCAGCGGGCCTGGGGGGTGCCGATTGCGATTTTTGTCGATAAAGCCACGCAGGAGCCGCTGCGCGACGCCGCCGTGATGGACCGGGTGGTGGAGATTTTCACAAAAGAGGGCGCGGATGCCTGGTACGCCCGCCCGGCCCAGGATTTCCTCGGCAATGCCTACCGCGCCGAAGAGTACGAGCAGGTGATGGATATCGTCGACGTCTGGTTTGAATCCGGCTCGACCCACGCTTTCGTGCTGGAAGCGCGCGGCCTGCCCACCCCCGCCGATCTCTACCTCGAAGGCTCGGACCAGCATCGCGGCTGGTTCCAGGCATCCCTGCTTGAATCCGTCGGCACCCGCGGCGTCGCCCCGTTCAAGGCCATCGTCACCGACGGCTTCGTGCTCGATGAGCAGGGCCGCAAAATGTCGAAATCGATGGGCAATGTCACTGCGCCCCAGGAGGTGAACGACAAATACGGCGCCGATATCCTGCGGCTATGGGTGATGAACTCGGACACCTCCGAGGATCTGCGCATCGGCCCGGAAATCCTCAAGCAGCAGGCCGAGCTTTACCGCCGGCTGCGCAACACGTTGCGCTGGATCCTCGGCTCGCTGGACGGTTTCAATGAAGCCGAGAAATTACCGGAGGAAAAATTCCCTGAACTGGAGCGGCTGATCCTGCACCGCCTGGCCGAGCTGGACGCGCTGGTGCGCAACGCCGTGGAAAATCATGACTGGACCGGCGTCTACCCGGCGATCCATCATTTCTGCGCCACCGATCTGTCGGCCTTCTATTTTGATATCCGCAAGGACAGCCTGTATTGCGACCGGCCGGATGCGCAAAAGCGCCGCGCCAGCCGCAGCCTGCTGGATATCCTGCATCTTTGCCTCACTGCCTGGCTGGCGCCTGCCCTGCCCTTCACCGCGGAAGAGGCATTCTGCGCGCGCTATGGCGAGGATGTTTCGGTCCACCTCACTCTGTTCCCCGAAATCCCCGGCCATTGGCGCAACGACGCGCTGGCGGAAAAATGGGGCAAGATCCGCGAAATCCGCACCGGCGTCACCGGCGCCATTGAGGCAATGCGGCGCGAAAAAACCATCGGCTCCTCCCTGCAGGCGGTGGCATTACTGCCGGCCGCCGCGCGCGAACTGCTCGATGCGCAGGATTGGGCGGATATCAGCATCACCTCCCACGCCGAATTCGGCGCGGACACCGGTGCCGCTTTGGCCCCCGGCGATAAATGCGAACGCTGCTGGCGGGTCCTCCCCGAAGTCGGCACCGCCCCGGCGCATCCGACCCTCTGCCTGCGCTGCTGCGAGGCCGTGGGGTGAGGGGCCGGGTTGCCGGGTTTATCCTCGCCGGCGTCGTGCTGGCGGCCGACCAGTCCAGCAAATTCTGGGTGCTGCACGGGCTGCACCTGCAGGATGGGCATTTCCTGGTGCTGCTGCCGGTGCTGAACTTCGTCCTGGTCTGGAATCACGGTGTCACCTTCGGCCTGTTCAACGGACCCGGCGCCTTCAACTGGATTATCCTGGCCCTGCTTGCCCTCGCAGTCGTCGGCATCCTCGGCACCTGGCTATGGCGGACCGATAACCTGTTCAAAATGCTGGCAATCGGCGCGATCATGGGCGGCGCCGTCGGCAATGTCATTGACCGGCTCCGCTTCGGCGCGGTGGTCGACTTTATCCAGGCCCATCTCGGCGCCTATTCCTTCTACGTCTTTAATATCGGCGATTCCGCGATTGTCTGCGGCGTGATCGCCCTGATGGCGGAGAGCCTGTTGCGGCGGGACCCAGGCAGCGATAGGAAGGCGGCATGAAACGCAATATCCAAACCGGCATCATCGCCCTTACCCTGGCAGCAACGCTCGGCGGCTGCGGCGGCTCGAGCGGCTTTAAAAAGACCTTCGGGCTGACCGCGAACCCGCCGGATGCCTTCGAAGTCGGCACCCAGCCACCACTCTCGCTGCCGCCGGAACTCGGACAATTGCCGCCGCCCAACCCCGGCCAGCCACGGCCGCAGCAGGTGGACGCCGCGCAAGAAGGCCTCAACGCCCTCTCCCCTGCTTCCGCCATCACCCCGGGCTCGGCTTCAAACAGCTCGGGCCAAGAAGCCTTCCTGAACCAGGCCGGCCCAACCCCCTCACCCTCCATCCGCGCCGACGTCAATCAGACCTCGCTGATCCAGTCCAAACCCGCCGGCTTCGTCGGCAATCTGATGGGCAAGAGCCCGACCCCCGAACCAACGGTCGACGCCTCAGCCGAATCCCGCCGCCTGCAGGAAAACGCCGCCCTCGGCCAGCCAGCGACAACCGGCAACACGCCGGAAGTAACCAACCAAAACCCAGGCCTGTTCCAGCGGTTTTTGAATTTGTTCTAAGAAAAGCTGAAGACCCAACGCCCCAGGCCCAGCATAACAAAGTTTTTTTGCTTCTTTTTGTTCACAAAAAGAAGTGCTTCACTTTCTAGCCCTTAAACATCTCGCGGATTTTTATCGCCAGCGCGTCCAGCGCGAAGGGCTTGATGACGATATCCATTCCTGCGCCGAGAAATCCGGAGCGGGTTGTGGCATGTTCGGCGTAGCCGGTGACGAACAGCACTTTCAGCTCAGGGCGGTGCTGGCGCGCGATTTCGGCCAATTGCCTGCCATTCATCACCGGCAGTCCGACATCGGTGATCATCAGGTCAAGCCGGGTTTTGGAGGCGATGATGGGGATGGCCGATTTTGCATCCGCCGCTTCCACGCAGCCATAGCCAAGTTCGCTCAGCACTTCGGCGATCAGCAGCCGCACCGAGGGTTCGTCTTCCACGAGCAGAACGACCTCTCCCGAGCCATAGGGGGTGGCTGGCGCCGCGATTTCCAGCATCTCTACCGCAGCCGCACCTTTATAGCGCGGCAGGTATAATTTAACCGTCGTGCCCCGGCCTTCGGCGCTTTCGATGCGAACATGACCGCGGCTCTGGTTGACGAAGCCATGGATCATCGACAACCCCAGCCCGGTGCCCTGGCCGATGGGTTTGGTGGTGAAGAACGGATCGAACGCCTTGGCCGCAACATCGGCCGACATGCCGACCCCGGTGTCGCTGACCGAAATGATGGTGTAGTCGCCCGGCTCAACCGGATCGCCCTTCAACTCGGCCGCCGAAGTGATCGAAATATTGGCGAGCGCAATCGTCAGCAGCCCGCCATCCGGCATTGCGTCTCTGGCGTTGATGGCGAGGTTGAGCAGCGCGTTTTCCAACTGGTTAGCGTCGGTATGGACCGGCCAGATATCCGGCGGCGCGACGATTTGAATTTGCACCTGTTCACCCAGGCTCCGGTGGAGCAAATCGGCCATGCCATCGATCAGGCGCATCACCTCCACACTTTGCGGATCCAGCGACTGCCGGCGGGCAAAAGCCAGCAGGCGATGCGTCAAGGCCGCGGCCCGTTCCGCGGAGGTCACCGCGGCATCGATGAACTGGTCGACTTCGGTGAAGCGCTTGGCGGCGATCCTGCGTTTCAACATTTCCATCGATCCCATGACGCCGGTCAGCAGATTGTTGAAGTCATGCGCAATACCGCCGGTCAGCTGGCCGATGGCCTCCATTTTCTGTGATTGCCGCAGCGCGTCCTCGGCTTCGCGCAGGGCGCGTTCAGCGTCCCGTTCGGTGGTTACATCGCGGCCGACGGCCTGGATCAGCCCATCGGCGGCAACCGCACTCCATTCGACGATGCGCGTTGAGCCGTCCTGGGCTTTGACGCCGAGTTCAAACCGCTGCGGCACCCCGGATGCGCGCAATTCCCGCATCGCGGCTTCCAGCTGCGCGCGATCGGCGGCAGCCACCACGTCGGTCACATGGGTGCGCGGCGGCAACTCGGTATCCCAGCCGAGCAACGCCCGCCAGGCGGGGTTGGAAGCGCGGATGATGCCGTTCGGCTGCACCACCAGCATCACATCCGACGACAACCGCCACATCCGGTCGCGGTCCGCAGTTCGTTTGGCGACCCGCTGTTCCAACGTCGTGTTCAAATTGCGTAGCGCGTGTTCGGCGCGGCGCCGCTCGTTCACATCCCGCAGGATCGCGGTGGTGAAGACGCGCGCATCGCTGGCCCAGGTCGAGGCGGAGACTTCGACAAAACTCGTCGAACCGTCTTTGCGCTGCACCGCGAGTTCAACGGGCCGCGCCAGCTTTCCGCCCGCGGACAGAATCTCCCAGGCGGCTTTCCAGCCGGCCTGCTCACCAAACAAAACGCTGATGGGGTGGTCGATCAGCGCGCTGGTCTCATAGCCGAACTCCTTCACCGTGGCGGGATTCGCCAGCTGGATGACGCCGGAGGTATCGAGCGTCAAAATCGGGTCATGCGCAGAATCGACCACGGCGTCGTATCTGGCGTTCTGCCGCTTGCGCAGCAGCCGGTCGCGCTCGGTGACAACGGTGACGTCGGTCACCTGGATCAAGCAGGTCGGCCGATCGATGCCGACGGATCGCACCGCGATATTATGCAGCAGTTCCTTGCCCGACCGGGTTTTGAGATTGAACAACTGCCCGTGCAGCGAATGCACGAGAATGCCCGACGTACCGCAGGATAAAGCTTCGTCAATCACCGCCATCAGACGCTGATTTGGCGGATCGCCGAAAATCTCCGCCAGCTCGCGGCCAATCGCGCGCGCCGCCGGTATGCCGCTCGCAGCCGCCATCCATTGGTTCCACGCGGTCACGCGGACCGCACGGTCCAGCACGATCAAGCCGATATCCAGGGCATCGAAGACGGCGGTCAGGCTAGCCGGTTCGCTGAGCGTTATTTCAGTGTGCATCGGATCTGTTTGACTGGGTCATCTGGACGATCAGCCTGCCCAATAGCATTTTCAATGTGGTCAATGAGGGCAAGTCCATGAGCACCGCAATATAGCCGCCGATATCCCGATTTTTAACCGAGAAATTGATGTAAAGAAATAGCACGATCGCCTCACCGGCAGGGGCGCCTGAGAGTGCGAAAATTTCCGAGCCGGAGCCGCTCAAAATCTCGGGCAGCGAGATTTTCAATGTCTGTTCCAGCATGTTGGCAATCGTGGCGAGGCAGCCATTGAGGATGATATTGCCAGTTTCCGCCAAAGCCTCCTGCTCCAGGCCGATGATATCCTCAAGCGGCAGGCCGCCGCCGGTAATGGCGCGCACCAGTTCCAGGCTCTGGGTTTCAGGAAAGATCAGCAAAGCCCGTCCCGCGAGCGCACCTTCAAACGCCTGATGCACCGCAATCAGCCTGTCGATCTTCCGATCGCCGATCAGTGCCGCCGCCTGTTCGCGCGTCACAATCTGCACCGAGGGTACCGACAGCAGGACTTCGCTCCCCACCATGATCCGCAAATTCGCCGCTGCCCGGCTGACGCCGATATTCGCAAGCTCGGTCAGAGAATCCTGCTCCAGCTCGGTTAGCGTCAGGGGTGCCTGCAGGATCACATTTCCGCCAGTCGCTGCTCGGCATCGGTCAAAAAGGCAGCAAGCGCTTGTTCGGTCAGCGGCTTGGGCAGGAAGGTCGCACCCGCATCGCCGGCCCGGTTGACGATTTCGATCTGAATATTCGCCGAAATCACCGCCACCGGCATGGATGGATTACGCTCACGTAATTCAGCCGCAACTTCCAATCCATCGCGACCCGGCATGTTGAAGTCCAGCAGAACGAGATCCGGCTGCACATCCGCCAGCATTTTCATTGCATCTTCCGCATTTGCCGCCTCAAAACGCGGCCAATCCGGCTTCAATCCATTGAGGAGTTTCGCGACCGACATGCGGGCCAATTTACTGTCATCGACGATTAAAACTTTATAGCTCATAAATTCTCTCAGTTATTCCAGACGTCCTGCGCGATATTGATAACATATGGCGCATTTCCAACCATTTGCGCTTTTCCACCATTTACACGGGTCCGCCAATTCAACGTAACAAATCCTGAACCTCCAAAACAATTAAAACCCGGCCATCTCCCAACAAACTGCTTCCGGCAATCCCGTGCATTCCCGCCAACAGGCCTTCCATCGGTTTCAATATGATATCGAGCTGGCCGCCAAACCCATCGACCTGCAAAGCGCCCAATTCGCCGCCGGACCGTACCACCGCAGCGTTGATATGGGGAACAGGGTTTTGCGTCTCCGGCAGTTCCAACGCACTGGCCAGCCGGATCAGCGGGATCGTTCTATCATGCAAAACAATTGCCTCGGCACTACCGACGGGAACGACACGCTCGATCGGCAGCTGCACCGTTTCCACTACCTCATCAAACGGCACGCCGAACACCTGGCCACCGGCATGCAGCGTCAGCACCCGCGTCATCATAATCGTGAACGGCAACACGAAGCTGACCGAAGTGCCCTTGGCCGCAACACTGCGCAGGGCAACCCGGCCGCCGAGCCGTTCAACACCGGCGCGAACCGCATCCATGCCCACGCCGCGGCCTGAAATATCCGTCAGCACACTGGCGGTCGAAAATCCGGGAAGAAAGATGAGCTCGAGGATTTCCGCATCCGGCAGCAGCAAAGCGGCATCCGGCGTTATCAGCCCGCGGCGGATCGCGGTATCGCGAACGGCGGCAAGATCGATACCGGCCCCGTCATCCTCAATCTCGATCATAACCTGGTCACCGTCACGCCGCCCGCGCAGCGTAATGATCGCGGTCTCCGGCTTGCCTGCCGCTTTGCGCGCCGCTGCAGATTCAACGCCATGGTCGATGGCGTTGCGCAGCACATGCAGGATCGGCTCGAACAATGCTTCGACAATTACCTTATCCGCCTCCGTCGTATCGCCTTCGGTGACCAGCCGAATCGGCTTTTGCAACTGCGCGGCCATTTCCCGCACCAGCCGCGGAAAGCGCTGAAACACCCGGTGCAACGGCAACACGCGCGTGGCCAGTACGGCGCTCAACAATTGTTCGGTCAGGCGGTTGAACCTGCCGTTCAACGGCTGCAACTGCGCCAGGGTTTTGGGATCATCCATCGAGCGGACCAGGTGATCCAAGGCGTTTTTTGCGACGATCAATTCGCCGGTGATTTTGACGATCTCCTCGATACGGCCAACATCGACCCGTAACGAACGCGCCGTTGCCGATTGCGATTCGGGTTCGCCCGCGGCATCCGCGGGCGGCGCTGCCGCCGGCGCTACGCTTGGAGCGCTCGTTGCATCCAGCCCTGGCGCCGCTGCGGGCGCCGTCAGCAGCGCCGCCTTGAAAACGGCAAGCGCTGTCTCAAGATCTCCCACCTCTTCGAGATATCCGAATTGGCGCAGCACATTGGGCAGACCCGTCCAGCCGCGCCGAGCCTGCCGAAAAATCCGTCGTCCGGCGGCACAGAGATCAATGCCACCTGCTCCTTCAAAAGCGCAATCGCGTCATCGGGAAGGGCGATCGGCCACGCCGGTGCCGGGTCAGGATCAGCAGCGATCGTCCCCAGAGGTGCTACGGCCCCGGTCAGACGTTCCGTCAGGTGCTCCGCGCTGCGATCAGCATCCTCCGGCAGCGCATCTTCGGCTTCGATCTGGCCTAGCCATGCGACGATCTGATCGATGCAGGAAAGGCATTGGCTAACCACATCGGCGGTCAAAACGCGGTCGCCGGCACGCACCGCCGCAAGCAGGTCTTCCGCGGCATGGGTGACGCGCGCCATCGCCGTGAAATCCATAATCCCGGCAGCGCCCTTCAGCGTATGAAACGCGCGGAACGCACTATCCAGAACCGGGCGGTTTGCGGGGTCGTGCTCCAGCGTCAGCAGGTCGGTCGTCGCCTGCTCCACCAATTCGCGCGATTCGATCAGGAATTGCTCGAGAAATTCGTTCATGGCGGATCGCCCGGGCCCGGGCCGCACAGCATCGTCAGATAGCGGATCAAGATTTCCGGCTGCACCGGCTTGACGAGATAGAAATTGGCGCCGGCGGTTCGCGCCGCCAAGATATCGGAAGCTCCCGCCTCGGTGCTGATCATCAGAACCGGGATCGATGCGATGGCGAGTTCGCCCGCGCGCAATGTTCGCAAGAACGTCAACCCGTCCATTTTCGGCATGTTGATATCGACGATCAGCAAATCCGCCGGACACAGCAGAAGTTTTTCGAGCGCCTCTACCCCGTTCAGCGCTTCGTCGGATTGAAATCCGGCGCGTTCCAGAATCTCGCGGTAATACAGCCGCACCAGGCTGGCATCATCGACGATCAGAACGCGTTGCCCCGCAGCGCTCATCGTGTTTTCTCTGGCGGCCGGCGATCCGGCGGGCGGCGGTAGACGATTGCGTCCTCGAAACGGCATATTTCAAACAACGCGGATATCCGGCTCATCGACTCCGCATGCCCGAGGCAAAGATACCCTCCCGGCAGCAACGCCTCATAAAGATTCTCCGCGACCACCCGCCTGGAGGCGTCGTCGAAATAGATCAGCATATTGCGGCAGAATATAACATCGAACCGGCCGAATTGCCGGACCTCTTTCGGCTCCACGGCATTCACCGGCGCAAACAGCACCGAACTTCGGAGATCCTCAATGAGCCGCCAATGCTGGTCATCCAGCATTTCAAAGTATCGTTCGATCAATCCGTCATTCAAACGCATCAACGCGCGCTTGCCGTAAACCGCCGCGCGCGCCGCCTCGAGCACCGCGGTATCGATGTCCGAGCCGATAATTTCAATTTCATACGCATCAACCTCAGGCCAGTTCTCAAGTAGCCACATGGCGAGAGAGTACGGTTCCTCGCCGGTGGAGCAAGGCAGCGACCAGATCCGGACGCTGTCGCCCGGCGACTTATCAGCGATGCGCGAATTGAGAATATCCCGGGTAAGACATCGAAGCTGGTAATCCTCGCGGTAGAAATAGGTCTCGTTAACGGTAAACGCATTGATGAAGGGTTCGAGCTCGGCTTTGCCCGGGTTGCGCAGATAAGCAAAGTAAGATGCGAATGATTTCGTATCGGTTGCATCCATCCGCTCAGCGATCCGCCGCTCGACAAAATACCGTTTTTGTTCCGAAAAGACAAGGCCGGTTTCCCGGTACAGATATTCGCAAAGCTGCGAGAACTGCTCCGCGGTCACCAGGCCAAGGCTCATGCCTGCAGCTGCGCCGATCGTGCATTGATCTGCCGTGTTGCCATTTGAACGGAGAAGCTCAGGAAGGGCGCGGAAAGCCGCTCTGAACAGCTGGCCAGCGCCGGCAGAATCTCCGGCGTACCGATTTCCGCAAGCAAGTCGACCGCGGCAGCGCAAACATTGATCTGCGGATCATCTTCCAAAATCGCGCCAAGCAATTTCTGCGCAACCGCCGGCGGCACCGCACGCGCAAGATCACATGCCAGCACGCGAACATCGGCATCCGGGTCATGCAGCAACGCATCCAAATTCAAAGCCACCAACGCCGGCATCAGCTTCAGCGCATCGAGCGAAGCGGTTCGCAGTGACGCATCATCGACGCGCATAAAGCGAAGTACGGCTTCGAAACTCTCACCGGTGTGTATTTTGGCCAGGCTGGTCAGAATGGCTTCCCGCACGTGTTCGTCCTGCTCGTCGGCAAGGCGCCCCTTAAGCTCGGGAACCGCGTTCGGGAACTCGGCCAGTTGCCGTGCACCCTCCCAACGATCCTGAGCCTTCGCCGATTGCAGCCGGGCTATAGCTTCCGGAAAACCCGCGCTCGCCGGCGACGTCCGGTCAGCAAGAGATTTCTTAACTAACGGCAAGTTAAGGAACCAGCCGTGCCAGAAGCGGCGCAAGCTCCGGCAGCGGCGCTACAAACTCCGCCCCGCCCAATCGCACCAACTCACCCGGCATGCCCCAGACCACCGCCGTCGATTCCGCCTCGGCGATGGTTCTGCCGCCGGCATTCCGCAATTCGCTCATCGCCTGCGCCCCGTCATTCCCCATCCCCGTCATCATCACGCCGATCAACCGGCTTGCATCCACCTCCGCCATCGCCGTTCGCACCAGCCGGTCCGTGCTGGGATGCCAGGGATAATCCGGCAGCAGTGGAATGCGCATCGCAAACAGCCCTTGCCTGCGGCTGACAACGATTATGTCGGCATCCCCCTGGCCGATGTAAACGCATCCGGGCTGCATATACGTCGAATTAATCACCTCCTCCACGCGCAGGCTGCACATCCCGTTCAGGCGCCTTGCCAGCGAGCCGGTGAAACTCGCCGGCATATGCTGCGCGACCACGATCGGCCAGGCAAAACCCGCCGGCAGCGGCTCCAGCAAAGCTTCCAAAGCCGGCGGCCCGCCGGTGGAGGTTCCAACGAGCACCACGCCGGTTCCCGTTGCGGCCGGCTTCACCTGTCGCGCCGCCTGGCAGACTGGCGGCACGGATTTCCGCGCATCGCCGATAGTATGGCGTACCCGCTCGCGCAGCCGCAGGCTCGGCCGCAGCCGAATCGACGCCGCATTCCTGACCTTGGGGACAAGGTCCGCGCCCAGCTCATCGATCCCGAGCGAAATCGCCCGAACCGGTTTGCTGACAAAATCCACCGCCCCCTGCCGCAACGCCTCGAAGGTGGCATCCGCGCCCTCCGCCGTCAGCGAGGATACCATAACGACCGGACAAGGCCGTTCGACCATAATCCGGTCGAGGCATTGCAGCCCGTCCATATCCGGCATGTGGATGTCCAGCGTGATGACATCCGGCTGGAAATGCGCATTTAGGTCCAGCGCATCCCGGCCATTGCTGGCAAATTTAACCTCGAAATCACCTTCGGCGCCAAAGATCCTGCCCAGCAATTTCCGAACCAGGGCTGAATCGTCGACGACCAACAGCTTGATCACGGATTGGATGGTCCACTCCGCTGCCGCGGCGTCTTGCGGGCGGCGGCCGGGGTGGCGGCCGCGCCGCCGGCCTTCACGGTCGCGTTGAAATTCTCCAGCAAGCTGCGCTCGGTCCGGGTCAGCAACTCGTCCGGATCGAGCACCAGAATCAGCCGGCCGGCCGCTTCCAGGTTCAGCACACCACGCACCAGCCGGCTTTCCTCTCCGGCCAGATGTGGGGCCGGCTCGACCGCTTCGGCCGCCGCTGCCAGAACCCCGGAAATGCCGTCGACGATCAACCCGGCCTGGTGACGCGCGGAGCGCACCACGACCAGCCTTTGCCGGCCGCCATCGTCGCTGAATTTCGGCAGATCGAACCGGCTGCGCTGATCGATTACCGGCAGCACCTCGCCCCGCAGATTGACAACCCCGCTCAAGAATTTCGGCGTCTTCGGCAGCCGGGTGATCTTGTCTGGCACGGCAGCGACTTCATCGACAGCGCTGATGGGCAGCGCGAATTCCTCTGCCGCCAGCCGGAACACCAGAAACTGCAGCGCTCGCGCAACCGAAGCCGTGGGCGACGCCGATGCTTCGGTCGCGGATTGATTGCCGAGCCTCGCCATCACCTCATCTCCAAAAAGTTTTTCGCCCGCCAGCAGCGATACCAGCCCATACTCACCGCGGTAGATGGCATCTATCCTTGTCTCGCCGCCCGCCCGCGCCGCCAACAGCGCCGGCGCCGGCTCGATCAGCGCCGGATCGGCATGGACAATTTCCCGCATGCAATCGGCAACCAGCCCCACCGTCAGGCCGGCAACCGAAGTGACGATGATTTTATTCCGTGCGCTCCCCTGCAGCGGAAAACCGAGCAACCCCCGCAGCGAGAGCAACGGCAGCAGCGAATCCCGGTACGCCACCAGCCCCAGAATCAATGCCTCGGCATGCGGCACCGCCGAGACGGAAGGCAGCGCAATGATTTCCCGCACCTCACCCAGCGGCAGCGCATAGAGCTGGTCCGCCACCTCGAAGGTGACCAGGGACTTTCTATCCGGCTGCGCCTGTTCACCGCGCTGCCCCGAAAGTTTTCCGGTTGAAACTCTATCCGGGCTTGCCTGCTTCGCCCGCGGCACGATTGCCCGCGGCACGATTGCCCGCGGCACAAAGGCACGCGCCAACAGCGCGGGCATGTCGAGAATCTTCGCGGCAACGCCATCCATAAAGGCGCCGTTCAGTAATTCCCCCAGTTCCGCCGCCAGCTTCGACTGCCGGGTTTCCACCTGCGCCTGGCCCATCGAGACCAGGCTCTCAACGGCGTCGATGGTAATGGCAATCGGCGAGGCCCCATCCAGCACAATCGCCCGCGTATGCACGCCCGCAACCTCGATCTCATGTCCAAGCAGCGCCCGCAGGCTGGCGACGGCCATGACCGACCCCCGCAGATTGGCCATGCCCAGCAGCGGCTTCGGGCTTTGCGGCAGCTTTGCCACCGGTGGCACCGCAATGATCTCCGCCACAGCCAAGGCCGGCAGCGCGTATAGCCGCCCGTTCGCCCGGAAGGTCAGGTATTGCGTGCGGGTTGGCTTATCCATTTGGCAGGTTCAGCTCATCCGCCAGCGAGGCGATTTCCTCGATCGCCGCGGCCAGATCCTCGGCACTGCGCGCCTGTTCGGAAGCCGCAATGGCAGCCTGCCGGGATGCGGCGTTAGATTCTTCCGCCGCGCTGGCAATCTGTCTTGCCTCGCTTGCAGCCCGCATGATCGCCTCCAAAATCGCATTCGACCCGCTCAGGATCGCCTTTGATCCCTCCTCAAGCGCGCCGAGATCGGCGCCGACGCGATCAAGCGCCGCATCCACCAGCCGGCTTTTCTCGGCCTCCGCGGCAGCGGATTCGATGATATGCTCCAGATTGCGGCGCACAGGTGCCAGTTGGTCGATCATATTTCGGATCGTGTCCTTGACCTGATCGGCGCTGTCGGTGGCCTCCCTGGCAAGACCCCGTATATCGCTGGAGACAACCGCGAAACCACGCCCGGCGTCGCCGGCCCGCGCCGCTTCCACAGCGCCGCTGACCGCCAGCATGGTGGTCTGCACCGCCACCAGCGAAATCCGCTCAACGACTTTATCGATCCTGCGGCTCACGGTCTCGAGGCCGGAGATCATCTCCAGGCTCGACCGCGTCTCAATCAGCGCACCCACGACCGCAGCCGACAAAGTCGAAACCGCCTCCCGGTTCTGCGCCAGCGAGGCACGCACCCCCTGTACCCGCTCAGCGCTGACCGCCGCATTGGACTGCGCGATGCCGGAGCTGTTTCCGATCGATGCCAACGCGGATGCAGCCTCCTGAGTGGCACTGGCCTGCAGCTCCGAACCCCGATTGATCTGTTCGACCGCCACCGTGATCTGGCCCGCGGCACCGGACATCTCCTGCAGGGTCGCGGAAAGCTGCTCGGCCGCCGCACCTATCTGGCGCGCGGCTGACTCGCGGGCTGCCGGGGCAGTGGCGCCGGCGAGTAGGCCATCCGCCAGATTGGCGAGCGACCGGGAAGCCGCCTGGCCCTGATCCAGCGATTTCTCCTGCTCCTCGATCGCCTTTTGTGCTTCTTCAGCAGCGGCGGATTGCTCCGCGGCGGCGGCGGCGGCCTGCTCTGCACCGCGCTGCATCTCCATCGTCGCCTGCGCCACTTCTACTGCGGAACTCAGGATTTCCTGCGCCAGGCCGGCCAGCTGGATCATCTCCAGGCGCATTGCCTCCTGGGTTTCGATAATGCCGGCAGCGGATTTTGCCTCAGCCGCGGCGTTTTCCGCAGCTGCAGTCACCGCTTGCACAATCTGCAGAACATCCGCCTGGATGGTCCGGGTAAAGCCCTGCACTTCCTGGGCGCTCTTCTCGGAAATCTCGGCCAGCGAGCGCACCTCATCGGCCACCACCGCGAAGCCGCGGCCATGGTCGCCGGCGCGCGCCGCCTCGATCGCCGCGTTCAGGGCCAGCAAATTGGTCTGGTCGGAAATCCGGCTGACGGTGCGGGCGATCTCGCCGATATCCTGGGCCTGCCGCTCGAGCTCGGTAATCACGGCAACGGCGGTCTGCTGGCGCCCGGTATTCTCTTCAATCGCCCGGACGGTCGAGGTGATCTGGCCGGAGGCTTCCGCCAGCGCAACCTGTACGCTGGCCGTCCGGCGCTCGGAACCGCCGGCCTCAGTGCGGGCCAGATCAAGATTTCCGGCAATTGTCTTCACCGCTTCCAGCTGCTTCGCCCCGGCGGCATTCGCCTCTTCGGCGCCGGCCGCGATCTGTTCCATGGCGCGGCGGAGTTGGGCCGCAGCCGCGGCCGCCTCAATCAACCCGGCGGCGAGTTCCTCGGTCGCCGCGGCAATCCGCTCGGCGGCTTTCTCCCGCCGGTCGACGGCAGGCCGGGGCGCCACAATATTCGCATGCCGCCTGCCATCAAGCGTCTTGGCTTTTGCAGGTGCCTTCGCCCGCGACGGACCTGGCTTGATTTTTGACGTTTTGATTAATGCCATAGCAATCTCCCGCTAACCCGCGCCGTCAATAAACGGAATTGCTGAATTGAGCGAGAGAGATGCTGTCCTAGATTAGATTGCGAATAAGCAATCTAACCGGTGCTGCGCGCGATGAAATCCGATATCAGCGCCCGCAGCGCCCGCAGCGACAGAAAATCCATGACGATGGCGACATAGCCGCTGATCTCACGGCCCTTAAGGCTGAAATTGATCCGGACGAACAGCACGCCGTCGTCCGATCCCTGGGTGCGGGATTCAAAAAAATCCATCCCGGTGCCGCGGATAATCTCTGGCAGCGACATTTTAAGGCTGCGCTGCAAAAGATTGGCAATGGTCGCCATGCAGCCGTTGAGGATGATGTTGCCGATCTCCGCCAGCGCTTCCTGCTCCAGCTCGATGATGTCTTCCAGCGACAACTCACCTTTGGTGACCGCCCGGACCAGTTCCAGGCTGTTGGTCTCCGGAAAAATCAGGAGCGCCGATCCGGCAAACTCGCCCTGAAACGCCTGCCGCACCCCCACCAGCAAATCCCCGCTGCGCCTGTTGATCAACGCCGCCGCCTCGCCGCGGGTCAACACCGCCAGCGAGGGCACGGTGAGCAGAACCTGTTCGCCCACCAGATCGCGCAGGCTGTTGGCGGCGCGGCTGACGCCGATATTCACAACCTCCGTCAGCGCATCCATCTCCAGCTCCTCCAGGCGGCGCGCCTGCATAATCGGATCTTCGCCGCTCGGGCCGCCGAATTCTGACTCGTTATCCGCCATGGGTCTCGCAATGTTACAGAGTGTTAGTGACCCGTTAACATAGGCGGTCACGGCGGCAATGTCACTTGCGAAGGTTCGGCAGGAATGCTGCACAATTATGCGGGCGGCAGCGCATCCAGCGCCATGTTAAGTTGTAGCACATTAACATGGTCGGTGCCGACAATGCCGAGAAAGCTTGGTTGCGTTTGCTGATGCACGAGTTTGACGACGGTGCTGAGGGCAAGTTTGCGGGCGGCCGCGACTGCCGGCGCCTGCCGCAACGCATTTTCCAGCGAGATGTCCGGGTCCAGGCCGGAGCCGGAAGCGGTAACGGCGTCGGCCGGCACCGGGCCGGCGCCATAGGCCTTCAAATAGCCGGCGATATTGGCTTTCACATTGGTCAGCAGCTGCGCGCTGGCCGGCCCCAGATTGGAGGCGCCGGAGGTAGCGGCATCGTAGGGCTTGTCGAGCGCCGACGGGCGTGGCGCAAAATATCCCGGCGATGCAAAATTCTGCCCGATCAGCGCCGAGCCAATCACCTGGCCGTTGCGGGTAAGCAGGCTGCCGTTGGCCTGGAACGGCAGCGCCAGTTGCATCACGCCGGTAAAAGCAGCCGGCAACAGCAAGCCTGTGAAAAGGGTGAACAAAGCAACCAGCGAAATCGCCGGCCGAAGTTCGCGAAAAATATTCATGGTCAGACGCCTTTACGAGAAGATATGAAAAACCGAGAGCAGCATGTCGATCGCCTTGATGCCGACGAAGGGGGCGATGATGCCGCCAAGCCCGTAGACCAGCAGATTGCGCCGCAGCAAAGCGGCGGCGCCGATGGCGCGGAATTTTACCCCCCGCAAAGCCAAAGGCACCAGAACCACGATGATCAGCGCGTTGAAAATCACCGCCGAGAGAATGGCGCTCTCCGGGGTTCGCAGCTGCATGACGTTGAGCGCCTGCAATTGCGGATAGGTGGCGACAAAAATAGCCGGCAATATCGCGAAATATTTAGAAATATCATTGGCGATCGAAAACGTCGTCAGCGCGCCACGGGTGATCAGCAATTGTTTGCCGATCTCGACGATCTCGATCAGCTTGGTCGGATCGCTGTCGAGATCGACCATATTGCCGGCCTCACGCGCCGCCTGGGTGCCGGTCTGCATGGCAACGCCCACATCGGCCTGGGCCAGCGCCGGCGCGTCATTGGTGCCGTCACCGCACATCGCGACCAGCCGGCCCTCGGCCTGCACCTTGCGGATATAGTCCAGCTTGTCCTGCGGCGTCGCCTCGGCGATGTAGTCATCCACTCCGGCCTCAGCGGCGATGGCGGCGGCAGTGACGCGGTTATCGCCGGTGACCATGACCGTGCGAATGCCCATGTTGCGCAACGCCGCGAAGCGCTCACGAATGCCCGGCTTGACGATATCCTTGAGCTCAATGGCGCCCAACAGCCGGCCGCCAAGGGTGACGGCAAGCGGGGTAGATCCGGCGCGGCCGATGCGCGACACCGTTTCCATAAACGCCGCCGGCGGCGTGGCCTCGATGGATTTCAGCACGGAATCCACGGCACCTTTGCGATATGACCCATCCGCTAGATCAATGCCGGACATACGGGTATTGGCGCTGAAAGGGATCACCTCGGCATGTTCCGGCAGCGCCGGCGTCAGGCCGAATTTTTCCCGCGCAAGTGCCACGATGGAACGGCCCTCCGGCGTCTCGTCGCCCAGGCTCGAGATGGCCGCGGCCTCGGCCAGATCGCGCTCCGCCACGCCGGCCACCGGAAAAAACCCCGAGGCCATGCGGTTGCCGAACGTAATGGTGCCGGTCTTATCCAACAGCAGCGCATCCACATCCCCGGCCGCCTCAACCGCCCGCCCCGAAGTGGCAACAACGTTGAAGCGCACCAGCCGGTCCATGCCGGCAATGCCGATGGCGGAAAGCAGGCCGCCAATGGTGGTGGGGATCAGGCAGACCAGCAATGCCGCCAGAACAGGAATGGAAAATTCGGTGTGAGAATAGCTGCCGAAACCGACCAGCGTCACGACCGCTAGCAGAAAAATCAACGTAAGCCCCGCCAGCAGAATATTGAGCGCGATCTCATTCGGCGTCTTGCGGCGCTCCGCGCCCTCAACCAGCGCGATCATGCGGTCAAGAAAGGTCGACCCGGGATCAGCGGTAATACGAACCACCAGCCAGTCGGAGACCACCTGCGTACCCCCGGTGACAGCCGATCGATCACCCCCCGCCTCGCGCACAACCGGCGCGGATTCGCCGGTGATGGCGCTCTCATTGACGCTGGCAACACCTTCGACGATCTCGCCGTCAGAGGGCATGATATCGCCGGCCTCAACCAGCACCAGATCGCCCTTATGTAAATCAGGCGCCGCCACAGGCTGAAAAATATTGCGCTCACGCGGATCGAGAATGAGTTTCGACATGGTGTCCGATCGCGCGCGCTTCATGCTCTCGGCGCGCGCCCGCCCCCGCCCCTCGGCCACGGCCTCAGCGAAAGTCGCAAACAGCACGGTAAGCCACAGCCAGGCTGCAATCACTAGCGGAAATGCAGCACCCTTATGCGTAATGACATCTTCAATCCCAACAACCGTCGTCATGACGGCAACGATCTCGGTCACGAAGATAACCGGGTTGCGGGCTAAGGTGATGGGATTTAGCTTGGTGAGCGCATCAAGCGAAGCGCGGGTGATAATGGCCCGATCAAACAGCGAAATCACTTCAGCATTTGCGGTAGTCATTTTGTAAGGTCCTTAAGCGAGAAAGAGAAGCGGTTCTTTTTTGAAAAAAGAACCAAAAAACTTTTGTTTTTTCCGGGCCAGAGGCGTTGGCACAGCCACCGCCCATGGCCCAGGGTAAAAGGAGTTCTCTGCCGCTTTTTTTCAAAAAGGCGGCTTCTTAAAAAGTCTTGCCTGCATATAATAAGTAGTGATCTGCCAGCGGTCCGAGTGTGTCAGCCGGCAGGTATTGCAGACCGCCCAGGATGATGATGACACCGATCAGAAGCCCGATAAAAAGCGGGCCATGGGTTGGAAAACTGCCAGCGCTTTCTGGGAGTTTCGGCTTTGCCGCTAACGATCCGGCGATCGCCAATATCGGGATCAGGAAGGCAAAGCGTCCAAACAGCATGGCGGATCCCAGACCGAAATCAAGCAACGGCGTGTCGGCCGAGAGCCCGGCAAAGGCGCTGCCGTTATTCTCGCTGGCGGATGACCAAGCATAGAGCATCTCGGTAAGGCCGTGCGGTCCGGCATTTTCAAGCGAAGCCAGGCCGGATTTGGTCATCAGCGAGAAGCCGGCGCCGGCAAGAATAAATAAAGTGAGGATGAGCACCGCCAGCATCGCCAGCTTGATCTCCTTCGCCTGCACCTTTTTGCCGAGATATTCCGGCGTCCGGCCGACCATCAGCCCGGCGACGAAAACCGCCAGCAGCGCGAACACCACCATGGTATAGAAGCCGGATCCGACGCCACCAGGTGTCACCTCTCCCAACTGCATGAGAAACAGCGGAATAGCGCCGCCGAGCGGGGTGTAGCTATCCGTAAAGCTGTCGACCGCACCTGTGGAAGTTCCGGTAGCGGAGACGTTGAACGTGGCGGAAGCGGGAATGCCGAAGCGAACCTCCTTGCCTTCCCAATTGCCGTCATGCGGCGACAGCCCGGCGGCGACGTGCAACGGATTGCCCGCGGATTCCGCCGCATAGGTCCCAACACAGCCCAGCGCCAGAATAATCGCCATGGCAGCCATCAGAGCGCGGCCTTGCTTGGGATCTTTGATCATGGTGCCGAAGGCGATCGGCAACGCAAACCCGATGACCAGAAGTAACCAATTTTCAAGCAGATTGGTCCAGGCATTAGGATTTTCAAACGGATGCGCCGAGTTGGCGTTTAGAAATCCGCCGCCATTGGTGCCGAATTCCTTGATCGCTTCCTGCAAGGCAATCGGACCGATCGCGATGGTTTGCGTTCCGGCGTTGAGCGTATGCGCGGTCACGAAAGCGCCAAAACTTTGCGGCATGCCGGCGACCACAAACAAGGTCGCGGCAACGAGCGAGACGGGCAAAAGCAAATAAAGCGTGACGCGCGTGAGATCGACATAGAAATTACCGATGGATTTGAGGCCACCGCCGGTAAATGCGCGCATGACAGCCGCGGCAACCGCGATGCCGGCGGCAGCCGAGACAAACATATGCACGACCAGACCAAAAACCTGGGCGCCATTGGAGATTGACGCTTCCGGCACATAAGCCTGCCAGTTGGTATTGGTTGCAAAACTCGCCGCCGTATTGAAGGCGAGGCGCGGCGACATGCCGGCGATGTGCTGCGGGTTCATCGGCAAATAATATTGCAGCCGCAGAATAGCATAAAGCAGGAGAAAGTGAATGACGCTAAGCAACAGCAGCGTAATGGCGTATTCAAGCCAGCCCATCTGCCGCTTGGCATCAACGCCGGCAAGCCGATAGAAGCCGTTTTCCACCGTTCCCAAATAATGTACACGGCCTTCAAATATCGCCGCCATATAGCGCCCCATCGGGAACGCTGCGCCCAGCACCAGCGCGAATACCAGCGCGATGTAGAGCAATCCCTGCATTGTCATGAATTAAGTCCTTAAAAATCTTCAGGGCGCAGCAGCGCCCATACCAAATAGGCCAACAAGCCGGCAGATATGACGCCGCCGAAAATCAGATCAAACATCTCAAACCTTCTCACATCCCTTGACGTAGAGGATGAGCAAAACAAATACGAAAACCCCGTAGATCACGGCGACAGCGTCACCCATGGCGCACCAACCTTTCCATGGCGTCATGTGCGCGCCTGTGCATAAAGACGCGACATGGAATTTTTATGTACGGCATAAAGAACGCATAAAGGCGGCTGGCCGCCGCAGTAACTCATTGCGCCTTCGAAAAAGCCTTGATCTGGATCAAGGTCACGTCAGTAGGCGCAGAAAAATCTGCCGGCGTTAACCTAAAGCGTATTCCGCTTCGGGCGTATAAGTTGGCTGATCCTTGCCCAGGAAAGAACTGAACAACGTGACATTATCTGCATGGATCGGTGCAGAGCGGAAGAGGTTGTTAGCCTGAACGAAGCTCGTCAAATGCTGGGTTACCGGCACATCCATCCGCGCCAACGTCACATGCGGTGTAAAACGCCTGCGGTCCGGCGGCAGGCCGATGCGGTGTAGTGCCGTTTCCACCTTCGCCTGCAGCCGGGTCAGATGCTCATTTCGCTCCACCCCCACCCACAGCGCGTTGGCGCGCCCGGCTTTCTCAAACCAGCCAAGGCCAGAAAGCGAAAAGCTGAAGCTGCGGCCGCGCAGCGTGGCGAGCGCAAGGTCAATTTCCTCGGCCTGCAACCGGCTGGCTTCGCCAATAAATCGCAAGGTTAGATGAAAATTATCGGTGGGTACCCAGCGCGCACCATTCAAGTTGAATGACAAATCGCTGAGTTCTTCTTTGATCTCCCAGGGGAGATCAAGGGCCACGAAAAGGCGCATAATGCTCTGCCCCCCGGCTCGGAAAAGGTCTCAATAGCTACGTAGTCACGTCCCGATTCGCTTGTAACCTGCATGTTTGGCGCGAGCCGGTCAATGCAAATCCGGGGAGTTAGACGGGCGCCGTCGCCGCCGCCAGCCAGGCCAGCGTTTCAGCGTCGTGGCCTTGGTTCAGATGCGGCTCCAGCTTCCGCCGAACCTCCGCATGATAGGCATTCAGCCAGCCTACAGCCTCGGGCGTCAGCAATTCCGGGTCGATCAACGCCCGGTCGAACGGAACCTCCGTCAATGTTTCAAACCGGAGAAATTTGCGTTTCTGATCGCCAAATTCCGCCGGCTGCACCAGCAGCAGGTTTTCCAGACGGATCCCGTAAGCCCCGGCCAAATAAAAACCCGGCTCGTCGGAAAGGATCATCCCAGGCTTCAGCGGCACCGGGCGGGCAGCCCGCGAAATGCCGGCCGGCCCCTCATGCACCGACAGATAGGAGCCGACGCCATGGCCGGTGCCATGGTCGTAATCCAGCCCGCTCCGCCAAAGCGCCTGCCGCGCCAGCACATCCAGATGCGCGCCGGCAACGCCTTCGGGGAACACAATCCCGGCCAGCGCGATATGCCCGGCGAGCACCGCGGTGACATGCGCGCGCACCGCATCGGGCGCCGGGCCAGGACCCGTCCAGAGCGTGCGCGTGATATCGGTCGTGCCATCAAGATACTGCGCGCCGCTGTCAATCAGATAAACCTCGTCCGGGTTGATCGCGCGGTTGGACTCCGCGCTGGCGCGGTAATGGATAACGGCGCCATGCTCGCCGGCCCCCGATATGGCCGGAAAACTCTCATCGCGGAAAAGCGCGCCTTGCCTGCGAAATTCCAGCAATTTCTCGGCCGCCGAGATCTCCGTCTGCAGCCCAAGCGGCGCTGCTTTCGCAAACCAGGCGAGAAACCGCACCATCGCAACGCCGTCCCGGATATGCGCCGCCCGCGCCCCCGCCTGTTCAGTTGCATTTTTGCAGGCGCGCGGCATAGCCACCGGGTCAGCGGCTTCGAAAATTTTAGCCCCGGCCTCGATCAGGGCAGTCTTGAACCAGACCGGCATTGAAGCAGAATCGTAACGCACGGTCTCTCCGGAAAGCTTCGCCAAAGCCGGCTCAAGCTCCGCCCGGGAAGCCACCGTGACGTGATTGCCCAGATGCTCGCGCATGGCGCCCGAAATTTTCTCCGGCGCCATGAATATTGTGGCGCTAGCATCGGCCTTCAAAATGGCAAAGCCCAGGGCGACCGGCGTAAACTCAACGTCCGAACCCCGGATATTAAACAACCATGCCAACGACGCCGGGTCGGTCAGGATCGCCGCACCCTGCCCCGCTTCGGTCAAAGACTTCGCCAGCCGTTCCCGTTTGCTGGCCGCGTCCTCACCCGCATAATCCGTTGCGTGCGGATAAACAGGCGCCAGCGGTGGCGCAGGCCGATCGGTCCAAACCTCATCCACCGGGTTACGCTGCACAGCTACCATCTCAATGCCGTCAAACCTTTTCAGCGCATCCGCCGAAATCAACCAGGGGTCATAGCCAATCCGCTTACCCGCCGCCGAGGTCTTCAACCAGAGCTCCGGCGGCGTTTCGGTGCTGTGCAGGCGCTCCCACAAAGCCCCGTCGGTTTCGGCCTCCAGCTGCAGCGTGTACCTTCCATCGGAAAAAACAGCGGCGCGATCCTGCAACACGATGGCGATCCCCGCGGAACCAGTGAAGCCGGAGGTAAACGCCAGGCGTTCTGCCGATTTCGGCACGTACTCGCCCAGATGCTCATCCGATTTCGGCACCAAAAAACCGTCCAGACCCTCCCGGCGAAGCACGGCGCGAAGCCTGCTCAGCGGAGCATTATGTTCTGACGTCATAGTTCAACCTTCATGTATGCGTCAGCCGCAGGTCTGCCTCGGCAGCGCCCCCAGCCCAAAATTACGGCAAATGCGCTATATGCTGCCGAAGAATGATGCTGCTCGGTCGTACCGGCTAGGCCGTCATCTGCAAGTTTATAGGTTCGTATCATGGCTAAAACCAATCATAACCAAGTTTCCGGCACGTTGTCGCTGGGCAAATTTGGCAATCTGTTCTTCACGCGCCAAATCGCTTTTCTCGGCGCTGACACCCATTCGGGGATGTTCCCGGGAATCATCAGCCGCGTCCGCAACTGGCAGGCGCAGCGCGCCGCGGCGCAAGAGCTCGCCGGTCTTTCAGACCGCGAATTGGCTGACATCGGCGTAAACCGCCAACAAATCCCGAGCCTCGTGCGGATCAGAAGGTAAGAAAGCGCCTTCTTTTCTGAAGAAAAGAAGCAAAAGACTTTTGCAATTTGGGTCGGGGCGTTGGCCCCAGCAGGACCTCCGGCCCAATTAAAGAAAGTTTTTTGGTTCTATTTTCGAAAAAAGAACCGCTTCCCTTTTCAAATCTTTATGGCAGCCTCAATGCCAAATTCTCCCGGCAGGCTGCCTTTCGGGAACAGCCGGGTAAAATGTCCCATTTTACGGCCCGGCCGCGCTTCGGTTTTGCCGTAGAGATGCGGAATTAAATACGGCGTGGCGAGGATGGCGGGCAGTATTGCCATGTCCTCCGGCCCAACCAGGTTTTTCATCACCGCATCGGCGTGGCGGCTGGGTGTGGCCAACGGCAGCCCGGCGACCGCGCGAATATGCTGCTCGAACTGGCTGGCAAAGCAGGCATCGATCGTCCAATGGCCGGAGTTATGCGGCCTCGGCGCGATTTCATTCACCAGCAGGCTGCCCGTCCGCGTCACGAACATTTCCACCGCCAGCAGCCCGATCAGCTCCAGCTTCTCAGCGATATGGCAAGCCATTTTTGAGGCTTCGGCCAGGGTCGCAAGCGGCAGGGGCGCCGGCGCCAGCGTCACATCGAGAATATGGTGCTTATGGCGATTTTCCACTGGCTCAAAACCGGCAATGTGACCGTCTTCACCGCGCGCGACGATCACCGAGATCTCACAGGCGAAGTCGACAAACCCTTCCAGAACCAACGGTTTAGGCTGTAGCTGGGCGAAAGCGGATGCCGGATCGTCACCGGGGCGCAGCACTGCCTGGCCCTTGCCATCATACCCAAGCCGGGTGGTTTTAAGCACCGCCGGCAGGCCGAGCTCCGCGATGGCGGAGTCCAGCTCGGCAGCGTCCCGGACTTCCGCCCAAGGCGCGGAAGCGATGCCGATATCATTCAGGAACCGTTTTTCCTGCAGCCGATCCTGGCTCAGTCGCAAAATCGCCGGCCCGGGGCGCACCGGTTTCAGGCTGGTCAACAGCTCCAACCCATCGGCCGGAACGTTTTCAAATTCAAAGGTGATCACGTCCACCGCTTCGGCAAAGCGGTGCAAGGCGACGTGATCGGTATAATCGGCGATGGTCGAGAGATAGCAGACCTGGCTGGCCGGGCTATCGGGCTCCGGCGAAAAAACATGGCATTTATAGCCCAGCCTGGCCGCCGCAATCGCCGACATGCGGCCGAGCTGGCCGCCGCCGATAATGCCGATCACGGAACCGGGGCCGAGCGGAAACGCCGTTCCGGCTGCGATCATGCGTCCGGAGCGTCCAAGGCGGCGGGCGCGTCCGGCACGGCTGCGGTCTGGGCCTCGCGATAGCTTCGCACGCGCGCCAGCAATTCAGGATCGGACAGGCCAAGAATGGCAGCGGCCAGCAGGCCGGCATTGATCGCCCCGGCTTTGCCGATGGCCAATGTGCCAACCGGCACGCCGCCCGGCATCTGCACGATAGAGAGCAGACTATCCTGGCCCTGCAACGCGGTCGTGGCGACCGGCACGCCAAGAACCGGCAAAATCGTCATGGCGGCGGCCATGCCAGGGAGGTGCGCTGCCCCGCCGGCACCGGCAATAATGATTTTCAGGCCCCTGGCTTCGGCGCCGGTGGCGTAATCATACAGCCGTTTCGGCGTGCGATGGGCGGAAACGACCTTGGCCTCATAGGCCACGCCAAGGTTTTCCAGCATCTCCGCGGCGTATTGCAGCACCGGCCAGTCGGATTTGCTGCCCATGATGATACCCACTAAAGGCTGTGCGCCATTCTGGCTCACGCCGTGCGGTCCGGAATCAGGCGGCTTTCCAGCCAGGCGATCTCATCCTTCAGCCCCAATTTGCGTTTTTTCAGCCGTTGCACCTGCAACTGGTCAGTCGGGCCGTGCTCGGTAATCCGCGCAATAACGGTGTCCAAATCACGGTGCTCGCTCCGCAAGGCGTGGAGCCGGCGAAGCAAATTGTCTTTATCGGTCAACATGGCGGGAGCAATAGAGGGATTTTGAACGTCCGGAAACCATAAACTTGGGGATAACTCTCGCTTCAGTAAATATTCAGGTGACAATCCCCTTCCAAGGGCGCAGCATAATCCTCCTGGCCATGCAAAACGGCATCGTCCAGAGACCGATACGGCGACATTTCCGGCTCCCCTTTTAGGAGGCAATATGAACCTGCAATCGCACATTGAAACCCTTAAACAACGCCATGCCAGTCTGGACATGCGCATTACCGAGGAAGACCATCGGCCGCGCCCGGATGACGGGCAACTTGTTCGAATGAAGCTCGAGAAACTGCGGCTGAAGGATCAAATGGAACGCCTGCGCGGCGACTCGGTCTAGCAGACCGTGTCCGGATCGATCCGCCGGGCGCTTTTGTCTACACTTTAAGCATTTAAAACTGCGCGCGCGCACTGGGCGTTATGCTCCCATGGCGCCGCAGGATGCTCGCACGTATTCTGTCCAAAACTTCACCAGGCTCGAGCAACGTCGCGCAGGATCGGCGCTTGCGCATTACATCGGCAAAATCCGGCTCCAGGCTAGCCGTATCGCCGCCATTCTCGAAGCCTCCCCGGTTCCCGGTTTCTAGATATGTTTCGACGGCGGCGTTTTCTGCAAAAACCACCGCGTGCTCTTCCAATTCGATATGATAATAAATCACCGCATTACGCCGGCCTTGATAGATATTGCAATCATTGATTAATTCCTTGGCAGGAATTAAATAATCATCGATATAAATGGCATGATCCGGCGATACCCATAAATCCCGGCTCGGTATATTTTCGGCCAGTGCGTTCGCGGTAATGCAGACTGGCCACACCGTTTCGGGCTGTGCATGCTGCAGCGAATTTATCGTTCTTTTTCCGATCCAGATAATCGGCCAGTCATCACCGGCAAGCGTAATGACCGTGTCGCCAACGGAAAGCTTCTGAACCGGAATTTTTCCCCGCGAAGTGAGAATGCGGGTGCCGGCCATAAAACATGGTATCGGAAGCGTAATCACAGTGCCGAGGCTGGATGCGCTGATATTATACGGCGTTTTGGTTGTGTTAAAATGCACTACGACGGCAAGAGAGACGACGGTCTTGCCGTTGGTAAGTACGATGCCTGCACCGTTAGTAGAGTTGACGCTGGTCATTGTAAAACCAGTAAGCAAAATCGTATCGCCATAGGTGAAACCATTGATCACCTGATGATTGGCAAGACCTGCACTGTTACCCGATAGCAGCCAGTTTGCACCGCCGACAATATTTATGACGTCAAAGCCACTCAGCGTCGTGCCGACGCCGGTAAGGGTCCCAAACTCTGTGCCGGTCAAATCGAGCGTACTTGTATCTGTTTTATCAACAACTCTGGCTGGGAACACTTCGCCCGCACCCACCGCTAGCGTAAAACCTTGGCCATAAACGGCGTAGGAACCGCCGGAAATGAGTCCGGAATCGAACAAATAGCTGTGCGAGATTTCCACGCCAGTTTTCGCTCCGGCAATAGTGCCAGCGTTGGAAATCCTGCCGGCCGCCAGTTGAACGCCATATTTTTGACCGTAAATGTTCCCGGAATTGGCGAGCGAGGTTCCGGTGACGAGACTGACCCCGATCGGTCCGCCGGAAATTTTTCCAAGGTTGTAGACCGTACCATTCTTCAGAATTATCCCGGCGCTTTTGCCGTACACCGTGCCGCTATTCACGAAAAAATCCGACGCCGTTGTTGAATAACTACCAGATAGGTAGATGCCTTCGCCCTGCGAAGTGATCTTGCCGGTGTTCACGCCGATACCGCCGCCCAGCAGAGAGACGCCGTAGCTGGCGCCTGCCAAGCTGCCGGCATTCAGCAAATAGCCGCCCTGGTCGCGCACGCCGGCGCTACGGCCTTGCACATAGCCGCCAGAAGCATTGGTGAGGTCGCCCTCCGAAAGCAAAAAGGCGCCGTTCGTCCCGCCCCGCATTTTGCCGGTATTTACCACCAGCCCGCCGTTTTCCAGCAGTACGCCGGCAGTAACCCCGTAAACACCCCCAGCGTTTTGAAAATACCCCGCCTGGCCAACACCGACCCCAAAAGTCTGTCCGATAATGGTGCCACCGGCGGCATTGGAGGCATCTGAGAAATTAACCGCAACCCCGAAATAACCGCCGGATATTGTACCCGAATTGACGAGGCTCGAATCCTCCGCCGTCTGGTACTGCTGATTCAACAGCATCACTCCCTCAAGGCCGCCGATGATGGTGCCCGTATTGGATATCGTGCTGCCCCAAGAGATCCGAACGCCATAGGTCTCGCCGGTAACATTGCCCGCGTTGGTAATCATCGCGCTGGAAGCGGTAATGCCGGTTTGCCGGCCGTAAATACTGCCCCGGTTTGTCAGCGTGCCGCCGTAGGCCAATGTGGTGGAGATAAGGTCTACGCCGGCATCCCCGCCCAATATCGTGCCGCTGTTATTGACCCCGCTCAAATTCCACTCGGTTACACCGTACTGCGTCCCGTAAACGGTACCGGTGTTGACGAGGCTGGCATCAAAGAGCCGGATCCCATAATCATGCTGCGAGCGTGCATCCGACCCGGCGATCAAACCCGAGTTCGTGACGATCCCGCCGTCATTCAGGTAAACCCCGCTCTGACCCACAATGGTTCCGTAATTGTTAAGGGTCAGCGGGCTTTCCGCCAGAATCGCCGGGATGCTGAGGGAATCGAATGCCGGCAGCTTACCCGAAATCTGGCCACGGTTGAGAATGCTGGCGCCAGGAATGCCCGCCGGCACATAAATGGCTGAGGCCGTTTGCAAGCTCGACGTCTCAGCCGGTCCAATGATACTTGCGGCCGCTGTAATGGTTAGCGGGCTGAGCGCGATGCCAACGCCGAGCGTGATCTCGGAGTTGATCGTCGAGGAGATCGTGCTGCCGGTCATTACAACCTCATACACTTTATATTAACTATATTTGTCAACT
Organism: Rhodovastum atsumiense; assembly: GCA_026225115.1. Lineage (GTDB taxonomy): Bacteria > Pseudomonadota > Alphaproteobacteria > Acetobacterales > Acetobacteraceae > Acidocella > Acidocella atsumiense_A. The sequence continues at coordinate 6,957 of JAMFSE010000040.1, read as the reverse complement.
TAAGATTGTTACCCCCGCGTTTCACGGAATCTTCGTCTGGGACGCTTTGCGCGGCGCATGATTTGCATGGCAGTTTGCAGCGCCACCGGCATTAAAGGATTTCTCAGCTGAGCACCTATGATCTGATCGTGATCGGCAGCGGGCCCGCGGGACGGCGGGCCGCAGTCCAGGCGGCCAAGATCGGCAAATCCGTTCTGGTCGTGGAAAAGGGCCACAAGGTGGGCGGCGTCTCCGTCCACACCGGCACCATTCCTTCGAAAACATTGCGCGAAACCGTAATGAATCTTACCGGCTATCGGGAGCGCGGCTTCTACGGCCGCGCCTACCGGGTCAAGCAGGATATCGGCGCCACCGACCTCATGGCCCGCATGCAGATGACGCTGACCCACGAAGTCGACGTGCTGGAACACCAGTTCGCCCGCAACGGGGTTAAAACAGCGCACGGCACCGCCCGCTTTGTCGACAGCCATCACCTCGAAATCACCTCGCCCCAGGGCGAGATCATCATCGTCGAGGGCGGCCGTTTCATCATTTGCGTCGGCACCCGGCCGCACCGGCCCGACAACATCCCATTCAACGGCACCAGCGTGCTGGACAGCGATGAGATCATCGGCATCGATCACCTGCCGCGCAGCCTTACCGTTATCGGCGCCGGCGTCATCGGCGTCGAATACGCAACCATTTTCAGCGCGCTCGATGTACAGGTAACACTGATCGACCCGCAAACCAGTTTTCTCACCTTCGTCGACCATGAGCTGATCGAGGATCTGATGCACCAGATGCGCGATCAGGGCATGACCCTGCGCCTGGGCAGCAAGGTCGAACGGATCGAATTCGAAGGCCTGTATCCGGTAGCCTATCTTTCCGACGGTCGGCGCTCCCGCTCCGAAATGATGCTGTTCACCGGCGGCCGCGACGGCGAGACCGACATCCTCAACCTCGCCGCCTGCGGCCTTACCGCGGATGCCCGCGGCCGGCTGAAGGTCGATCCGGTAACGTTCCAGACCGATGTCCTGCATATCTACGCCGCCGGCGACGTCATCGGCTTCCCCAGCCTCGCCTCGACCTCGATGGAACAGGGCCGGATCGCGGCTGGCCACGCCTTCGATATCCCGATGCCGCACGCCCCGGAATTTTTCCCCTACGGCATCTATTCCGTTCCCGAAATATCGACCGTCGGCATGACCGAGAATGAAGTGCGCGAACGCGGCATCGCCTATGAATGCGGCATCGCACGCTTCCGGGAAACCTCGCGCGGCCATATCATGGGCTTGAACTCAGGCATGATGAAGCTGATCTTCTCGCTGAAAACCAGGCGGCTGCTCGGCGTGCATATCGTCGGCGAAGGTGCGACGGAGCTGGTGCATATCGGCCAGGCCGTACTTAACCTTAAAGGCACGCTCGATTATTTTATCGACAATACCTTCAATTACCCAACGCTGGCGGAAGCCTATAAAATCGCCGCGCTGGATGCCTGGAACAGGATGCCGCGAAGGTAGGCAAGCAGTTCTTTTTCTGAAGAAAAAGAACTAAAAAAGACTTTTCTATTCTGGGCCTGGGGTTGTGGTAAGCGCGCGTCTCTTCTCACATGCGCACCTGTGGATAAAACCAATAGTTATCATTTCTAATAATACGTTATGGTAAAAATGTCACACGTGTGACATTTCTTATTTTGTCAGAACAGCCGTTCGCGCAGGTGCCAATTGACGGGCGAAACTGGCTACACTCGCGGCGGCGGCGAACAGCGCGCCCAGCACCAGCGCCAGCACCGGGCCGTGATGGCCGCCGATGAAAAAACACAGGGCAACCAGCGCCGCGCCGATGGTCTGGCCGGATAATCGGGCGATGGTGATGACGCCGCTGGCGCCGCCAGCACGCCTTGGCGGCGCGCTCGCCATCAGCATTTTCAAATTCGGCGATTGGAACAGCCCAAACCCGGCGCCGCAGATGGCCATGCGCCAGACAATATCGGCCACGCTCGGATGCACCGGCAGCAGCGCCAGCAACACCATTCCTACCGCCAGCGCCGCCAGGCCGGCGCCGCCCAGGACCGGCGGCGGGAAGCGGTCCGACAGACGGCCCGCCAGGGCGCCGGTAAGCGCCAGCGCGATCGGCCATGGGGTGATCAAAAATCCCGTTTCAATCTGCGAGCGTCCCAGCACCTGTTCAAAGAAAAAAGGCAATGCCACAAAGCCGAAACTCTGCGTGGCGAAGGCGCAAAGCGCCGTCACCGTGGAAAGCGCGAAGACCGGGATTTTGAACAGATCGACCGGCAGCATCGGCGCCGGATGACCGGCCTGCCGGCGCAGCATGAATGCCCCGAAGATAAGACCGGCGGCGATTTCAGGCAGCGTGATTTTGGCGCTCACCCCATGCGCGGCGCCGCTCAGCCCGAGGATGAAAAACCCGAAAGCCCCGGCATTCTGCAACGCCAAAATAAAGTCGAACCGATGCCTGGAGCGTGGCGTGTCGGGCAGCATTTTCAACCCGAGCGCCAGCGAAAAGATCCCAACCGGAATATTGATCGCAAACAGTAGAGGCCAGGGGCCGATGGCCAGCATCAGCGATGCAACGGTCGGCCCGACGGCAAGCGATGTCGCCACCACGAGCACGTTCAAGCCGGTGCCCTTGCCCAGCTGCGCTTCCGGATAGATGAAGCGGATCAGCGCGGCGTTGACGCTCATCAACGCGCTGCCGCCGACGCCCTGAAAAATGCGGGCGACCGTAAGGCTGGCCAGCGACCAGGAACAGGCGCAGCCGACCGAGGCCAGAGTGAACAGCACCAGGCCATACAGAAACACCCGCTTATGGCCGGCGATCTCGCCAAGTGCTGCGAACGCCAGCGCGGTCGCAATCAATGCCAGCTGATAGGCGTTGATGATCCAGATCGCGGCTTCCGGATTCGTATGCAAATCCGCCGCAATGGCCGGGAGTGCCGTATTGGCAATCGCAATGTCGAGTGTCGACATCGCAACCGGCAGCAATTGCGCAACAGCGGCAAGGCCGCGGCGTCCGGGCGGCAGCCCGTCGGGGAAGCCCAAACCCGTCATCGGCGCGTTTGCAGATGATGGACGGTGAAATACAGCAGCGCCAAAACCGGCAACAAGACCCCAATGGCGCAAATGCCGGGCCAGCCAAAGCGGGCAAGCACCGGGCTGACCAGTGCCGATGCTGCGGCGCCGCCGGCAAAAAATATGGCCATGAAAATGCCGTTGAGGCGCGAGCGCATCGCCGGCGCGAGCGCGTAAATCGCCCGTTGGCTGAACACCAGATTGGCCTGCACCCCCGCATCGAGCAAAATCCCGGCAGCCGCCAACGCGATAATGGAATGCGCGGCCCCGCCGGCCCAGGCGATCAAGAACGCGCCGATAATGGAGACCAGCGCTACAAATGTGCCGACCCGGCCATGGTCGCGATCGGCCAGCCTGCCGGCAGTGGGCGCTGCCAGGGCGCCGGCAGCGCCCACCAAGGCAAAGATGGCGATCCCGCGCTGCGTAAAACCAAACTCCGCCGCCAACAGCAGCGGCGTTGCGGTCCAGAACAGGCTGAACGCCCCGAAAGCCGCGGCCTGGTACGCCGCCCGGCGGCGCAACAGCGGCGTATTGAAGGGCAACGCAAGCAGGCTGCCCAGCAGCTCGAAATAATGATGCGCGGCACTCGGCTGGCGCTCCGGCAAGGTCAGCCGCATGGCCAGCGCCAGCGCCACCATAACCGCCGCGGAGGCAAAGAAAACTGCGCGCCAGCCAAAGCTGTCGGCAATCAGGCTGGCCACCGGCCGCGCCAGCAAAATACCGGCCAGCAGGCCGCTCATCACATTGCCGACAATCCGGCCGCGCTGATGATCCGGCGCCAGATGCGCCGCCAGCGGCACCAGCATCTGCACGGCGACCGAGGTAAGCCCGATCAGCGCGCCGGCCGCCAGAAATTCCGCACCGCTATGCGCAAAACCGGCAATCAGCAGCGCCGGGATAGAAGCGGCGACGGTGAGGGTGAGCAACAGCCGGTTTTCGACGATGTCGCCAAGCGGCACCAGGGCCAGCAGTCCGGCGGCATAGCCAAGCTGGGTCAGGGTCACCATCAGGCTGGCGGTCTTGTTGCCAAGCCCGACCGCCGGCGCGATCAACCCGACCAGCGGCTGCGCGTAGTATATATTTGCGACGATGATCCCGCAGGAAGCCGCCAGAAAAAACACCATGGCCGCCGTTGGCGCTGCAGGATCAGCGCTGGAGACAGTTGCTTCCGCGGGGAGTGGTCTTCGCGTCAAATCGCCGGCCTTTGGCGTGCTGCATCCCGGCGGCGCGCCAGGATTGCGGCAGTGTTATTGCCCTGAATCTTTCGCAGCAAGCTTGCCGATCGCAGACCAGTCAAGCGTTTCTCCTCCTTGTGCGATAAGGGTCAGGAACCGGTCGCGCAAAAGACTGGCAATCGGCATTGGAACGTTCAGGGCCTCGGCGGCGGCAAGGGTAAGCCGGACATCCTTCTGGCCGAGCGGGGCGGCAAAACCGGCGGGCTCGAAAACGCCGCCGGCGATCAGCCCGCCATAGGTTTTATAAACCGGCGCGTTGAACAAAGTGGAGGTGAGCATGTCCAGATAGGCATGTGAGTCGACGCCCGCTTTACCGACCAGCGCCATTGCCTCGCCCAGCGATTCGATAACCGAGCCGATAAGAAAATTGCCGCTGAGCTTGATAATGTTCGCAACCGGCGGCTGGTCGCTGAGGATGAAGGTTCGCTGGCCGATCGCCTCGAACAGCGGCGCGCAATCGGCAAGGGTACGCGCCTCGCCCCCCGCGACAACGAAAAGCTTGGCGGCAGCTGCCGCTTCAGGCCGGCCAAAAACCGGCGCCGATACGAAGCGCTGGCCGGCCTGCGCATGCGCCGCCACCAGCCTCTCTGAAAGTGCCACGCTGATAGTGCTGGAGGAAATATGGACGGCGTTTCTCGGCAGGCCGGCAAGCACGCCGGCGTCGCCAAAAACCATCGCTTCCAGCGCCTTGTCATCGGCGACCATGGAGAACACCGCATCTCCCCCGCAGGCTTCCGCGACCGTCTCCACCGCCTTCGCGCCCAATGCGGCGAGCGGCCGGGTTTTCTCAAAACTGCGGTTGTAAACGGTAACGTCATGCCCGGCTTTGACCAGGCTTGCCGCCATCGCGGCGCCCATCTGCCCGAGACCCAAAAATCCAACTTTCATAGATGCGTTCCTTCTGCTGTCACCGGTTTGGTAAATAGGAATTGTGACGGCAGCTTCCTACCCGTGTCACGTGAACTTGGATTAGAGTGCGGTCAAAGATCGAACGAAGGGAAACCATCGATGGCCAAGCAGATCACCGGACGCGGCGAAGCACTGGACGACTATGTTGTAAATTACGGCACGCGGGAAACGCCGCTGATGCGCCGGCTGCGGGCCGACACTCAGGAAATGTCAGCCGGCGGCATGCAGATCGGCCCCGACCAGGGCGCGCTTTTAGCCTTCCTCGTCCAGCTTACCAACACCCGGCACGCGCTTGAAATCGGCACCTTCACCGGCTACTCGGCTTTGGCCATCGCCAAAGCTCTGCCAACAGATGGTCGGCTGGTCTGCTGTGATGTCAGCGAGGAATGGACGGCAATCGGGCGCAAATACTGGCAGGAAGCCGGCGTTGCGGAGCGCATCGAGCTGCGGATCGCGCCGGCGCTGGAAACCCTGGCCGAGCTCGAAGCCAAAGGCGCGCAATTCGACTTTGCCTTCATCGATGCCGACAAGCCCTGCTACGATGCCTATTATGAATTTTGCCTGCGCCTGATCCGGCCCGGCGGGTTGATTGCGATCGACAACGTGCTGTGGGGCGGCGCTGTCGCCAAATCATCCGATCGCAGCGAGGCCACGCTGGCGCTGCGCGCACTCAACAGCAAGATCAGCAACGACAGCCGCGTCGACCTCTGCCTGCTGCCGATCGGCGACGGGCTGACGCTGGTACGGCCGCGCCCCGGCGCGTGAGTCTCGAGCGCGAACCGCTGCTGATCCGCGACATCGGCAGCTTCCATATCGGCGGAGAAATCACGGCACTGACCGGCCTGCCGCCGCGCGGACGCATAAGCACTTCCGGCGGACCCGTGCACCTGGCAGACCCCAAAGGCGAGATCATGGCCGGGCAGATGTATGTGCAATATGTGCGTCTGGCGAAGCCGCAGGCGCCGGTTCCGCTGTTGATGTGGCACGGCGGCGGCATGACCGGCGTGAACTGGGAAACCACGCCGGACGGACGCCCCGGCTGGCAGATGTTCTTCCTGCGCGCCGGCTTCGATACTTATGTTTCGGACGCGGTCGAACGCGGCCGCGCCGCCTTCGCGCCGTTCCCGCAAATCTATCCGGAATCACCCTATTTCCGGACCGCAAGGGAGGCGTGGGAAGAGACTTTTCGCTTCGGTCCAGCGGGATCATGGCATCCCGACCCCGCGCAGCGGACCCATCATCCGGGCCTGCGATTTCCGCTCGCATATTTCAACGCATTCCTCGCCCAGTTCGATTTGCCGGCGATCGGAATTGCGGGCAACAGCCACGCTTTCATGGCCGATAATAACAGCGACGAGATCGCCGGAATCGTTCTCAACTGGCAGCGTCAGAGAAGGCTGGCTTAAGTCCTCGTCACTTGATGCTGGCGATATCCGATCTCCCGTAGGTATCCTCGAACCGGACGATGTCGTCCTCGCCGAGATAGGGTCCGGATTGGACTTCGATGACGGTGAGCGGGATGCGGCCGGGGTTTTCCATGCGGTGGACGGCGCCGAGCGGCAGGTAGATGCTCTCGTTTTCGCGGACCATGGTGACTTCGGCATCGCAGGTGACGTTGGCGCAGCCGGTGACCACCACCCAGTGCTCGGCCCGGTGATAGTGCTTCTGCAGGGATAATTTGTGGCCGGGCAGCACCACGATGCGCTTGACCTGGAAGCGCTCGCCCAGGATCAGCCGCTCGT
>JAMFSE010000039.1 GCA_026225115.1 Rhodovastum atsumiense | reverse complement strand
GCCGCGAGGTCGCCGGGTTCGATGAGCAGCACACCAAGCGCGCGGGCGAGCAAAGCGTCATCCATCATGTCGACCGCTTCGGCGGGGCTGGAGATACCGGCGGAAAGCACGGCGATCAGTCCGCCCTGGGATTCCCGCTGCAGATGATCGACCAGCATTTCCCGTGCCGGACGCAGGCTGCGCAAGCCGCCGGCGCGAAATAATTCCGGCAGCAGCGTGGTGGCGACGCGGCGCAGGGTGAGCGCATGGCCAAGGCCGGGGATGATGCCGGTATGATCGCGCAGCACCTGGAAGCGGCCGTCGGGGCCGCGGATGAGGTCGGCGGCGTAGAGCGAGAGCCGCGGATAGGGCAGCGGCGCGCCGGTATGCATGCTGCGGAGAAATTGCGGCTTGCCCATGACCAGCCCGGCCGGGATGCGGCCTTCATGCAGCATGGCCTGGCGGCCGTATAAATCTTCCAGAAGGGCGTTCAGGAAGGTCGCGCGCTGCCGCAGGCCGGATTCCAGCCCGGTGAATTCGGTTGCGGTCAGCGGTGCGGGAAGCGGGTCGTAGTGATGCGTGGCGACCGCGCCGAAAGGTGCCGCAAGTCGGACCTGCCGGTTGAGGGATGCCGCGCGGCGGGAGAGTTCCTCCGGCCCAATCGCGCGCACCGCTTCCATCACCGGCACCCAGGGCGTGCGCAGACGCCCGGTGCGGTCGATCATTTCATCGCGGGAGAAGGGCGCGTTATGGTCCATGATTTAAGGCGCAGCGCTTAGGGGCTTGGAACCTGCCGCTGGCTGGCGCTCGCCATGCCATGGCCAAGGCCAGCGGCGCGGGTCGCGATGGGGTTGCGGGGCCATTAAACACATTACGAATGACTTATCAGACAGAACCGCAAGGCGCGAGTGTGAATTAAGATTGTTTCCTCAGACTTAATCGGCGAGGCGCAGTGGCGGCCTGCGAATTCATCTTGTATGGTCTGCTGTTTGCATGTCAGGGTCGCATGAGCCGCTTAAATCGGCGGATGGCCGGGATTGGCGTTGGTTATGTTGGTAAATTTACGGTGAGAATGATGAAATCCTTGGCGCTTTACAGGCTGCTGCCGCCCAAAACGGCAAATTATGACCCATCCCGGACGCCATCCGAGGGCGAGCCACGCATAAGTGCAAGGTTGGAGGGCTTATATTGAACGATCTTTTCAGGCGCGCCTGGCCTAATTACGATCCCGGAAAATATTTTTGCGAGCTGACCCATAGCCGCAGCGACGCCGGCCCCGTGCCGCATTGGCTGGCCGAACGGCTGACTGAAATCGGCATGGACGCGCTGCTCGGGCGGGCTGCCGCCGCCGAGTCGGAGCTCATGGACCTTGGCATTACCTTCACAGTGTATTCCGACGCCACCGCAATCGACCGGATTTTGCCGTTCGACTGCATCCCGCGGATCATCACCCATAGCGAATGGAACCTGCTGGAGCGGGCCTGTATTCAGCGGGTGACGGCGCTGAACCTGTTTCTGGGCGATGTGTATGGCGAGGCGAAAATCATCAAGGACGGCATCATCCCGGCCGAGCTGATTTTTGGGAATGCCAACTACCGTCCGGAGATGAAGGATTTTCCGGTCCCGCACGGCACCTATGTGCATGTCTGCGGCATCGACATCATCCGCGATGAGTTCGGCGATTTCCGCGTGCTGGAAGATAACGCGCGCACGCCTTCAGGCGTATCCTACGTCATCGAGAACCGGCATCTGATGCTGCGCTCCTTCCCCGATCTGATGGCGGGGATCCGGCTGCGCCCGGTGGATGATTATGGCCGCCGGCTGCGCGCCGCGATGACGGAAATCGCGCCGGGCGGGCTGGATGACCCGCAGGTGGTGCTGCTGTCGCCCGGCATTTTCAATTCGGCCTATTTCGAGCATGTGTTTCTGGCGCGCGAGATGGGGGTGCCGCTGGTGCAGGGTCCCGACCTCGTCGTCGAGAATGACCGCGTCTATATGCGCACCATCACCGGATTGCGGCCGGTGCATACGATTTATCGCCGCCTGAACGATGATTTTCTCGACCCCGCGGTGTTCCGTCCGGAATCCATGCTGGGCGTCAAAGGGCTCATCGGCGCCTGGAAGGCCGGCAATGTCGCGATCGCCAATGCGGTCGGCACCGGCGTTGCGGATGACAAGGCGGTCTATGCCTATATGCCGCGCATCATCAAATATTATCTCGGCGAAGAGCCTCTGATCCAGAATGTGCAGACCAACATCTGCCGGGAAAAAGAAGGGCTGCAATATACGCTGGATAATCTGGACAGACTGGTGACCAAGCCGGTGGGCGAGTCCGGCGGCTACGGCATCACCATCGGCCCGCGGGCGTCCAAGGAAGAGCTGGCGGTGGCGCGGGCCTCGCTGCTGGCGGATCCGGATAACTGGATCAGCCAGCCGCTGATCGGCCTGTCCGTGGCGCCGACTTTGGGCGAGGACGGCATTGGTCCGCGGCATCTGGATTTGCGGCCGTTCATTATCACCGGGCGCGATAGCTGGGTGCTGCCGGGGGGCTTGACCCGGGTGGCGATGAAGCGCGGCAGCCTGATCGTCAATTCCAGCCAGGGCGGCGGCTCGAAAGACACCTGGGTGCTGGCGGATACTTTTGCCGGCGGGGGCGCTCCATGAAGATGGACACCGTACTGCTCTCGCGCGACGCCGAAGGGCTGTTCTGGATGGCGCGCTATCTGGAGCGGGTCGAAAACCTGGCGCGGTTGATCGAAGTGACGCAAAGCTTCGAGAGCCCGGGCTATGAGACGGAAGCCTGGCTCGGGCTGATCCGGATCAATTCGGATGAGAAGAATTTCGAGGCACGCGGCTTCTCGGTGGATGCCGATCATGTGAAGCGCTTCTATCTGCTGGATCGCGGCAACCCGACCTCGGTGCCGGCCAATCTGGAAGACGCCCGCACCAATGCGCGCACTTTGCGGCCTTTGATGAGCACCGAGATGTGGCGGCAGATCAACGTGTTCCACCGTTTTGTCAGCCATATCAAACCCGCGGACCTGCAGGGCGATGCGCTGTCGCGGCTCTGCAACGCGCTTAAAGATGGCGTGCAGGCGCATACCGGCATTACCGAAGGCACGTTGTATCGCGATCAGGGCTGGTATTTTTACGAAATTGGCCGGTTGATCGAGCGCGCCGACCAGACCACCCGCATGCTGGACATCAAATACACGGCATTGCTGCCGCGCGAGGGCGAGGCCAAGCGCGTCGCCGAGCTGACGCAGTGGAATGCGGTATTGCGCGCCGCCGCCGGCTACCACGCCTTCAAGCGGCATGCGCGGGCGAGTTTTTCCGCCGAAGATGTGGTGAATTTTCTGCTCCGCGACCCATCCTCCCCGCGCTCCGTGCTGCTGTGTATTCGCCGCACCGAGGCGCATCTGGATGATCTGCGGCGGATCTATGGTCTCTCGCGCTCATCGGAGGCGTTTGAGGCGGCGGAATATTTAAGGCAAATTTTAACCGAAAAGCCGATCAGCCATATTCTTGACACGGGTCTGCATCACTATCTGGATGTTGTGCAGATTCACATTCAACACCTCGCAGGGGCTATCGGTCGCGCTTTCTTCCGCGACTGGCGGCCTGACGTGCCGGCCGCAGATGATGCGGAGGATGCAGTGAAATCAGCTCAACCGGAGAATCAACCTGCCATGCAGAGCCAGAGCCAGTCCCAAAGCTCTGACGACGCAGGCAAGCCGCCGGCCAGCGCCGGAGGCTCTACGGAGGCTGTGGCGTGGCAACCCGATCACCGGTAATACTGACTGAGAGTTCGATCTCGTCGCCCCGTGCAAGGCGCCTGGCCGCCTGGCTGACAGGTGCTGCCGTGCTGCCGCTGCTTATTTTCGCCGCGGCGCTGGCCTTGCGGCTGGTCGACCTGGGCAACCGGCCGTTCTGGCTGGATGAAGTCTTCACCATGCAGCGGGTCAGCCTGGCGCCGGCGGCTTTGGTGCGCGACTCATTTTTAAACCATCACATGCCAAGCTTTTTCCTGATGCTCTCGGCGCTGGTGCCGCTGGGCGATCCGCAATTCTGGCTGCGGGTGCCCTCGGCAGCGTTCGGCGCCTTGTCGGTGATGATGGTCTATCTGATCGCCAAGCAATTCGCCGGCCGCGGCGCCGGGCTGCTGGCGGCGCTGATCCTTGGACTGTCGCCGAGCGCATTGGCGTTCAGCCAGGAGGCGCGTTCCTATACGATGGAAATGAGCCTGATCCTGGTTGCGTTGTTCGGGATCGCGGTGCTGGCGATGGACATCCCCGCCGCCTCGCTTTCACTCCGCAACAAAGCATCCTCGCGACTGGCATGGCTGACCTTCGTGCTGGGGTCGGCGGCAGCACTCGATGTGCTGGGCGACGGCCTGCCCTGGGTGATCACCGCCAATTTCATCGGCGCCGTCATGGTTTGGAAATCGCCTGACCGGCGCGGGCTCGTTCGTAATCTGCTGATTGCAGACGCGGCGATCGCGGCGCTGAGCGGGCCGTTCTATGTCATGATGGCAATGACGGTCGAAAACGGCTTCGTGCACAGTTTCGACTGGATCCCGCCGCTGACCGGGCCGCGGATCTGGTACAATATCGCATCGGTCTATCTGATGCGCGTGGCGGATTCCGTGACCTTCAAGCTGATGGATGTGCCGACGCCGGCAGGGTTGATGTGGCTGATCGACGCTGCCTTGATCGGCTCCGCCGGGCTTGGGGCATGGCGCCTGCGGCACCGGCCGGGACCACTGGCAGTGCTGAGCTTTTCGCTGCTGATCCTGCCGCTGGCGACCATCATCATTTCGATCTGGAAACCGTTGCTGCTGCCGCGCTATATTCTGTGGAGCGCCGCGCCCTTTGCGATTCTTGCAGGCATCGGCGGCAGTTTCGCGATGCGGGCGCTGCCCCGGCGGGGCAGGGGCCTGGTGTTCGCCGGCATCGCCGCGATCCTGCTGGTCAATCTGGCACCTTATTACGGTGCCGAGACGAAGCCGCGTTGGGATATCGCGGCGCAGATATTGGGCTCCGAAGTCGCACCCGGCGATGTGGTCTATCTGAACGACAAAGGCGCGCTGCCGATCCTGCGCATGTATCTGCCCGCTGGCACCGAAACGGTCGTGCTGCGGGATTCCGACGGCGATTTGCAGCATGCCGAGCAGGCGGAGATGCAGGGCAAGCGCGTATGGGCAGTGTTCGGCCATGCAGGACAGAGTTCTTCAAAACGGGAATGGCCGGAATTCTATCAGCATATCGCGCCGCTCGGCACGCCGGCGCATATCCAGATGGCGGGCAATCGCATCTATATCACGCTGTTTGATTCCACCAGCCACGGTGTGACCACCAACTGCGTGCAGCCGCAATTGCTGGCGCCGCAGCCGCTCGCCGCCAATGCACCGGCGGCGGTATTGGCGCCCGCGCCCTGCGGCTAGCTCTTGCCGCCTAACGCCCCAGCCGCCGCCGCGACGCAAGCCTCGAAAATGTCCAACGCGTCGAAGCTGCGCGACTTCCCGTCCTGCGGCAGGGCCAAAGCCAGGCCACCGCCATATTCGGCGGCGCCAGAAATCATCAGATTATCCGGCAGGCCGAAGCCCTCGACGGCAAGACCAGGGATGGGATCGGCGATGGCGGCGAGTTGCGCCTGGCTGCGGGCGTCGAAATATTCGGCGCTGTTGGAATAGCCGAATACCGGTCTGCCTTGTCCCAGAAACCAGCCGAGTTCGACCAGCGTTCCTGAATCCGCCGAAGCGCCGCGAAATGGCGTGAGGTTGGCGATGATGATGTCGCACGCCTGCATCATCTCGATATTGTCGAGATAAATGCGGCGCCAGGCCTGCGCTTCCGGCAAATTGGCGAGCGTGCCGGCGTCGCTCAGCGGAGCCTGGCCCAGAATGCCGTATCTGGCGCAGATGGCGGTCTTGGCGGCGGCATTTTCACGCGCGTTTGTGAGAAAGACGTCGGGGCCGGCGAGATAGGCTTTCATGGGGCTCCTGACTGCAACTTCGCCTGCCAGTTAAGCAGGTGGCGCCGGCCATGGTCCAGTCTTGCCTGCGCCGGTCCATGGCGGAGGTTTGGCCGCTTTATGGGGGCCCGGAGCGGGTTCCTGAATTTGACTTTTGGCCGGAAAATCCCTATAAAATGGCAGATCACCGGGATATCTCTTTTAATGAATTCAATGCGTTACGCGCGGCATTTCGAATGCTGTTTCGGCTGCCGCGACTCCCAGCCTCTGAACCCAGCCTGACATGAGCGACACCACCGACGAACCTGGCGCCGGCCCGCTGCCGCCGCGCGGGATGGAACCTGTGTCGATTGAGCAGGAGATGCGCAAATCCTATCTGGATTATGCGATGTCCGTTATTGTGTCGCGGGCCTTGCCCGATGCGCGCGATGGGCTGAAGCCGGTGCATCGGCGGATCTTGTTCGCCATGAACGAATCCGGCAACACGCCGGATAAGCCCTACCGGAAATCCGCGCGCATGACCGGCGACGTGATGGGTAAATACCATCCGCATGGCGATAGCGCGATCTATCTGGCGGCGGTGCGGATGGCGCAGGATTTCTCCATGCGCCTGCCGCTGATCGACGGCCAGGGAAATTTCGGCTCGATCGATGGCGATATGCCGGCGGCGATGCGCTATACCGAAATGCGGCTGGCGCCTTCGGCGATGCTGCTGCTGGAGGATATCGATAACGACACCGTCGATTTTCAGCCCAATTACGATGAGAGCGAGCGCGAGCCGCTGGTGCTGCCGGCGGCGTTTCCGAATCTTCTGATCAATGGCGCCAGCGGCATCGCGGTTGGCATGGCGACGAATATTCCGCCGCATAATCCGGGTGAAATTCTGGATGCGACGCTGGCGCTGATCGCCAATCCGGAAATTACGCTGGAAGCGCTTATGGCGATCGTGCCGGGGCCGGATTTTCCGACCGCCGGCATCATTCTGGGGCGTTCGGGGATTCGCTCGGCGTTTGAGAATGGCCGCGGCTCGATCACCATCCGGGCGCGCGCCAGCATCGAGGAAATCCGCAAGGATCGCGATGCGATCGTGGTGACGGAAATTCCCTATCAGGTGAATAAGTCATCGCTGCTGGAACGCATCGCCGAATTGGTGCGGGCCAAGGACATTGAGGGCATTGCCGATCTGCGCGATGAGAGCGACCGCGAGGGCATGCGGATCGTCATCGAGCTGAAGCGCGATGCGACCGGCGAGGTGGTGCTGAACCAGCTCTACCGCTTCACCAATCTGCAGACCAGTTTCGGCATCAACATGCTGGCGCTGGATCGCGGACGGCCGCGGCAGATGGGTCTCAAGGATCTGCTTATTTGCTTCGTGGAGTTCCGCGAGGAGGTGATTCTAAGGCGCGCGCGGTTCGAACTGAACAAGGCCCGCGACCGGGCGCATCTGCTGGTGGGGCTGGCAACCGCGGTGGCGAACATCGATGCGGTGATCGCGATTATCCGCGGCAGCCCGGACGCCGCCACCGCGCGGGTGGCGCTGATGGAGCGCGACTGGCCGGCGGAAGACGTGGCACCTTTGCTGGCGCTGATCGATGATGTCGGCAACAGCATCTCCGCCGATAACACCATGCGGCTGACCGAGGCGCAGGCGCGCGGCATTCTGGAGCTGCGCCTGGCGCGGTTAACCGGGCTGGAGCGTGAGAAAATCCAGGCCGAGTTGGTCGATGTTGCAACCCGGATCGGAGAATTGCTGGAAATCATCGGCTCGCGCATCCGCAGGCTGGAAGTCATGCGCGATGAGCTGATTGCGGCGCGCGAGAAAATCGCCTCGCCGCGCAAATCCAGCATCGAGAATTTCGAGACCGACCAGGACGACGAGAGCCTGATCGAGCCAGGCCAGATGGTGGTGACGCTGACCCGCGACGGGTTCATCAAGCGTACTTCGCTGGAGACCTTCCGGCAGCAAAACCGCGGCGGCCGCGGCCGTTCGGCGACATCTACGCGCGGTGATGACATTGTTACCCGCAGCTTTAACGCGCACACCCATCAATTTGTGCTGTTCTTCTCTTCCGGCGGCAAAGCGTTCCGCGAAAAAGTCTGGCGGCTGCCGGAGGCGACGACGACGGCCAAGGGACGGGCGCTCATCAACCTGCTGCCGGAACTCGGACGCGACGAGATCACCACCGTGCTGCCGCTGCCGCAGGATGAAAGTCTATGGGAAAATCTGCATCTGGTGTTCGCTACCGCCAGCGGCGGCGTGCGGCGCAACAAGCTTTCGGACTTCCGTAATGTGCGCTCGGCCGGCTTGATTGCGATGAAGCTGGATGAGGGCGACCGGCTGATCGGTGTTGCCACCTGCCGCGAGGGCGACGACGTGTTCCTGGCGACCAAGCTCGGCCGCTGCATCCGCTTCCAGATCACCGATGATAATCTGCGCGTCTTCTCGGGCCGGGATTCGTCTGGCGTGCGGGGGATCAAGCTTGGCAAGGGCGATGAGGTGATGAGCCTGTCGGTGCTCCGCCATGTCGAGGCCACACCGGATGAACGCGCGGCCTATCTGAAACATGCCTCCAGCCTGCGCCGGATCGGCGAGGAAGAGCCAAATGAGGCCGGCGGCGAGACGGAAGAGGCTGTGGACGATGTCGCACTCTCGGAGGCTCGCATCGCCGAGCTGACCGAGCTTGAGGAAATCCTGCTCACCGTCACCGATGAAGGCTTCGGCAAGCGCTCTTCCGCCTATGAGTACCGGGCGACCGGGCGAGGCGGCCAGGGCATCGCCAACATCACGCTGAGCGCCAAGCGCAACGGCAAGGCAGTGGCCGCCAGCTTCCAGGTGCGCCCGGGCGACGACGTGATGCTGGTGACCGATGGCGGCCGGCTGATCCGGGTGCCGGTGGACCAGGTGCGCATCACCGGACGTTCGGTAATGGGGGTTACCCTTGTCCGGGTGGATGAGGATGAGCATGTCACCAGCGTGTTCCCGGTGGTTGAGCAGGAACAGGAGCTGGATCAGGAGAACGGCGATGCTTGAAGTGCAGCCTGAACCGAAGCTGCGGATCGCGCTGTATCCCGGCACATTCGATCCGATCACCAACGGCCATGTCGACATTATCACCCGCGCCGCCAAACTGGTGGACAGGCTGGTTGTCGGCGTTGCGATCAATGTCGGTAAAAGCCCGATCTTCCCGCTGGAAGAACGTGCCGAGCTGGTGCGCAATGAGACCGAGATCATCGCCGCCAAGACCGGCACGGTGATCGAGGTGAAGATGTATGAGAGCCTGCTCATCAACTGCGCCCGCGAGGTGGGTGCGAAGATGATCGTGCGCGGCCTGCGCGCGGTATCCGACTTCGATTATGAATTTCAGATGGCAGGGATGAATTACCGGCTCGATTCCGATATCGAGACGGTGTTCTTGATGGCGAGCGAACACCACCAGTTCATCTCGTCGCGTTTCGTCAAGGATATCGCCACTTTCGGCGGTGATATCTCCTCCTTCGTGCCGCAGCTTACGTTCGAGCGGACGATGGCCCGGCTCCACAATAAATGAGGGAACCTCATGTTTAAACGCCGCTCTTTTATCAGCACGATCGCTGCAACGCCTTTCATAACGGAAGCTCTCATGACCGAAACCGCCCAAGCCGCCGATCTATCCAACACGGTTTACCTCGACCTCAAATACGGCCAGGTGACCATTACGCTGCGGCCGGATCTGGCGCCGAAATCGGTTGAGCGCATCAAGACGCTGACCTCGCAGGGCTTCTACAACGGCTGCCAGTTTTTCCGGGTTATTGCCGGCTTCATGGCGCAGACCGGCGATCCGACCAATACCGGCACCAGCGGCAGCCAGCTGCCGAACCTGCCGGCGGAATTCACCACCGACGCGAGCTTTCTGACCGGCACCGTGGGCCTCGCCCGCACCTCGGACCCAAATTCCGCCAACAGCCAGTTCTTCATCTGCTTCGCGCCGGCGACCTTCCTGGACGGGCAATACACCATCGTCGGTCAGGTCACGGCAGGCATGGATGCCGTGCAGCAGATCAAGAAAGGCGACCCGCAAAGCGGCGCCGTCGTCAATCCCGACTCGATCATCACCATGAAGATGGCTGGCTAGTCCAGGCAGCTATTGACGAAGCGGGGAAAACCCTATTTCTCCGCCCTCGGCGCATGGCTGATTCCGTCAGCCAGGCGCCGGTTGTTGTTTGGACGAGCAAGCTTCGCTTGCTGGTTGTTTAAGACGAGCAGGTTTCACCTGCTGATTATATAAGACGAGCAAGCTTCGCTTGCTGGTTGTTTGAGACGAGCAGGTTTCACCTGCTGATATAAGACGAGCAAGCTTCGCTTGCTCTTGGAGAGCCTGTAGCTCAGCCGGTAGAGCATTCGACTTTTAATCGAATGGCCGTGGGTTCGAATCCCACCGGGCTCACCATTTTCTTGGGCAAAAACAAATAGTTAGACGGCCAAAAATTCGGCCCTCAGAAAAGTTTCTCACGCGCGTTGGAAAAGTTTCTCAACGCCTGTTCCCGATCCGTTTCTTCGGGAGCTTTGCGATCGCGCTCTCTGCCAATTTTTTCTGCTTCGCGCCCTTGCTGTAAAGCTCGACCATGGCGCGGGTTGCGTGGCCGGTGATGGCCTGCACCTGGGCGTCTGAGCAGCCCGCTTCCGCCAGGCGCGATGCGGCCGAGTGACGCAGGCCGTGGAAGTGTGCGTCGGCCGGCAGCTTTAGTTTTATCTGCGTGGCCTTCCAGACGCAGTCTTCTTGCTAAGTGAGGTCATGGGTGGGAGGGTAACAAAGCGCAGCGGAGCAACCGGATGACAGGAAAACAGCATAACGCTACGCTTGACGGTTTGCGGGGTGTCGCCGCCTGTACCGTCGTCTGGTTTCACATGGTCTCCGAAACAGCGCGAGTGGCGATCCCGTTTCACGGCTATCTGGCCGTCGATTTTTTTTTCATTTTAAGCGGCTTTGTGATTGCCAGAAGCTACGAGGACCGGCTTGCCGCCGAGATGACCCTCGCGACCTTCATAAGGCTGCGGCTGATCCGATTATACCCCTTGATTATGCTCGGAATGTTGTGCGGCGCGATCTCGAAATATGTTTTGTTGCATGCGCACCTCTATCAGATCGCGGCAGCGCTCTTTTTCGGGCTGATGATGGTCCCCTATGCCGGGCTGCACGTGCCCGGTGGCCGCGCATTGTTTCCTCTGGATGGTCCGCTCTGGTCCTTGATGCTGGAGATCTGGATCAACATCCTTTTCGCCGTGGCCGTGAAGCTGGGGCATGGCCGATCCTTCGTCCTTTTGACCCTGAGCGCAGGGGGGATGGGCGTCGTTTTCTTTGCTTTGAAGCAGGCAAATCTTGATGGCGGCACCACCTTCGACGATTATTATGTCGGGCTGGCGCGCGTCGGCTTTGCGTTCTCCGCTGGTGTCGTACTGCACTGGCTATTAACGCCGACGCGTCTTGACCGCCTCCCTAAAGTCCCGTTTCTGATTTTGGCCGCGGCGCTGTTGCTGGTCCTGGCTGAGCGCCGCACATTCGGTGGAGCATACGATATTATCGCTGTAATCCTGGTTTTTCCGTTTCTCATCGCGTTGGGAGTTCGAGATGTTGTCGCCAGGAGAGTCAGATCCTTCGCACTTTTAGCCGGCGCATTGTCCTATCCGGTTTATGTGCTCCATGCTGCCACGTTTGTTCACCTCAATCGCCTCTACGGACATTCCTTCGCCGTGATCCTCGCCAGTTGCCTCGCTGCATTTCTGGCTGTTCTAGGTTGCAGCTATATTGCCATGCGCTTCTATGACGAGCCCGTTAGGGAGTGGCTGAGGTCCCGTAAACGCCCTGCGGCCGTGAATTCGCCTTATTGAATGTTTGTAACTGGTCTTTTCTGGCGCGGAAGTGCCAGCATCTTGCCCTGTCGGTTGTCTCGCAGATCTGGAGACCAAAATGATAGACAGGAAAACATACATTACCTGCCCCGTCGATAATGTCCCTGTTTGGACAGGCTTTAGAGCACCCCTGGGCACCTGGATTTTCCATGGCTGAAAGACCCCAGAAAGTTTCTCACATTTCAAAGCTGCTGGGTTAAGTGAGGTGCGGATCTGCCTATCGAAGTTGGTTCATTGCCACGGGCCCTGGTGCCATTGTAGGAAAAATTTATCGGTTGACGATGTCAGCGAAGGCTTAACGACCTTTAAATCGAATGTTGGGTTCGAATTAAACGACACCCTGGCGCATTCTATTTCACCAGCTGCAGAACCCCGTAAATAGCAGCACCCAGGACGAAGCCGACCAGGGTGCCGTTGACGCGGATGTATTGCAGGTCCTTGCCGACCCGCAGTTCCAATTTGTCGGTAATGGTTGCGGCGTCCCATTGGCCAATGACGCGGCTGATAAAGCCGGAGAGCTCGGCCTGCGCCGCCGGCAGCACGTTCAGCACCACGGATTGGACCGCCGCATTCACCCGGGCGCGGGCCGCCTCATCCTTGGCCAACGCATTGCCTAGACCGCGCAGCGTATCCTCGATGACGATGACGGTGCGGCCATGCGGGCGAATCGCGTCCTGCTCCAATGCCCGGCGCAGCCGCGACCATACATCCCAAGCCCAAGCCTTGACCGTCTCATGCGCCAGCACCCCCTTCAGCGCCTGTCCAAGCTCGGCGGCGCGCGCGGGGTCGGTTTCCATGCGGGTGATTTCGCGGCGCGCCCATTCGTCGAAGGCGTCACGCATCTCCGAGCTATCCGGGCTGATCCGGTCGAGTTCGAGGTTCACTCCGGCAATGACCCGGCGGGCGACCGAGGCGCCGACGGCCCAGCCGACCAGCCGGCCGCCCTGTTCCTTGACGCGCTCCTTGATCGCCTCGCGCAAAACCTCCTCCCGGGCCGCAAGGGTATCCTTCAACTGATTGAGGATAAAAGAAAAAACTTCCTGGTGCCGGCCGCCTTCCACCAGCCCGCTCAAGGCGCGGGCAACGATAATGCCCGATGCCTGGCCGCCGATCAGCCGCGGCAGGAAGCGGGCGAGCAGGCGGCGGGCGCGGCCGTCCTCGATGCTGGCCAGCAACCTTGGCAGCATGCCGGCCAATGCGGCGGCGGCAGGCTGGGTGGCGGCAGGGTCGGCCAGGAAGCGCTGCAGAATGCCGGGGCTGTCCAGATTATCCAGGAAACGCCGCACATCCGCCTCGGTGAACACATGGGTGGCCACGAACCGGCCCAAGGCGGCGCCCAGGCGCTCCTTCTGCGCCGGCAGGATGGCGGTATGCGGGATCGGCAGCCCCAGCGGATGGCGGAATAAGGCGGTGACGGCAAACCAGTCAGCCACGCCGCCGATGAAGCCAGCCTTGGCGGAATCCCGCAGCAGCCCAACCCATGGGGTGAAGGGCAGCAAATATCCGGTGACCGCCAGCGCCGCCATCAGGACCAGAAGTCCGGTGGCGAATGCCCGATGGCGGAATAGTGATTTGCGGAGGAGGATGTCGGGGTCAGCTAGATCGGCGGGAGGTGCTGGCATGGCTCTGGCTTATCCCGGCACCGAGCCCCGTGCAAACCCAGCTCAAACCCAGCGCCAACTTGCCGCCACCGATTCGCCTCGAGTCGGTTTTTATTGCAATTCAAATTGGTTTGGGCGCAATATAGCCACGGAAACTGAGCCAAAATCCATGAACGTGATTTGTGATAATCATGAAATTCGGGATATAAAGCAATGAAAACAAAAGATTTTGATAGTTTTGATCGCCTGCGTATGCGCAACCGGAAAGCTTCCCGCCGAACCCCGCAGGGAATGGGATTTGGCAGCGCTTTGCTCGGGCTGGCCTGCGGCGCGAGCGTCTTCGCGGTGCTGACCTTGCTATACCATTTCGGCTAGTCAGCAGAGAGCCAGCCCCGTTTACATCGCGCCGCGGCTGACGGCATGATGGGGCATGACATTTTTAACCGAGCCCGAACCGCCCCGGGGTGTCGCGTTGGACGTGCTGCCGGGCATCCGGCGGGTCGTCGCGAGAAATCCCAGCGTCATGACCTATCATGGCACGAATACCTATTTGATCGAAGGCGATGACGGCCTTACCGTCATTGATCCCGGACCGGACGATGCCGTGCATGTGGCCGATGTGTTGCGCGCCGCCGGCAAAACCCCGATCGCCCGGCTGGTTTTGACCCATGCCCATGCCGATCATCACGGGGCCACCAAGGCGATGCGGCAAGCCACCGGCGCGCCGGCCTGGGGGTATCTGACCAGCGGCTCGCCGAGCGGTTTCACCGCCGATGAGACCCTGGATGATGGCGGCGAGGTCGCCGGGCTGAAGGCCGTGTTCACCCCCGGCCATGCGCCGGACCATCTGTGCTTTGCCTATGAGGCGCCGGGCACCGGCAGGCTATTGTTCAGCGGCGACCATGTGATGTCCTGGTCCTCCTCCATCGTCGATCCGCCGCACGGCAATATGCGGGCCTATTACAATTCGCTGGAACTTCTGCTGCCGCGGCCCGAAGGCCTGTATTTGCCGGCGCACGGCCCGGTTGACCCTAATCCGCTGCCGTCGGTTGAAGAATTGCTGACGCATCGGAAGATGCGCGAGGCCGCCATTCTGGGCCAGCTTAAAGCCGGTCCGGCATCGATTCGCGACATCGCCACGACGCTCTACGCAAAGACCGACTTGAACCTCAAGGTCGCGGCGGAGCGCAATGTGCTGGCGCATCTGCTGAAGCTGGAAGCGGAAGGCTTCGTCAAGGAACAGGCGGATTCGAAGGCGCGCCATGAGGCCGCGGCTGAGGATGGCGAGGCGGCCGATCTGGACAGCGGCGGCGATATCAACGCCATCCGAATGGCGTATTGGAAAAAACACGAGCAGGACGCGCTGCGGATATTCAGCAAAGCAGACTGAACGCCGATCTCCGAAGGTTGGAAAATCATCGGCCATAATACACAATCCGACGAAGGGGTTTCTCCATGCGTGCCACCTGGCCAACGATTGCGATGCTACTGCTGGGCGCTCTTCCCGGCCTTGCGACGGCCGCACCGTCCATTGCGGTCATGCCCGGCCCGGGCAAGAGCCTGGCGCAGTTCCAGAATGACGATGCTGCCTGCCTTTCCTTTGCCCAGAGCCAGACTTCCGAGGCGGCACAGGCCGCGGCCAGCCCCAACGGCACGGTGGCGAAAAGCACGGTCCGCGGCACGGCGGCCGGCGCGTTGTTCGGCGCGGCAGGCGGCAATGCCGGCAAGGGTGCGGCAATCGGTGCCGGTGTGGGGCTGGTCGGGGGGTCGGTTCGAAAATCCCGCCAGAACAGCCAGAACGCGCAATCGGTGCAGCGGAGCTACGATATTGCTTATGCGCAATGCATGCAGACCAAGGGAAATTCCGTCCCGGCCGGCGCGTTTAATTAGCTGGCGCTTGTCAACTGGGTGAGATCGTCCCGGGCCGGCCGTCCTGCATGGTGCAGGCGGTTCCAACCGGCTGGGAGAATTGCGGGTCGAAGATATATTTATCTTTGGGATCCGGAGCGGCGGTATCCCCCGGTTTCGGATTGGGCCGGCATATGTTGCTGTAAGGCACCCCGCCTATCATCCACATCGCCTGTGCTGCGCCAGCCGGTGCCAGTACCAGGAGCAGCAAGGCCAGCGCCCGCCTGAAGCGGCGGCCCACCTGGCGCGGCCAGCCATTATTGCGCCTGATAAACACTGAGCGCCCGTAATTCGGCCTGTTCCAGCGGTGTCAGTCCGTTGTTGCCCTGGCAATTCGGCTGCAGGAATGCGGTTGCGAGCTTAGCCTGCGCCGGCGTTCCAGGCGCCACATTCTGCGCTATGTTTATCTGGGCGATCATGTCTCTGATCACGAAGGGTCCGCCATCGCCCTGGCAGCCTATCATTTGCCAATATTGCATTTCCTGAGCCTCGTGTTCCTGCCGCGTTGGCGGGTTGCCGGGAAAGGCGCGCTGTAGATCAATCAGCATCTCCTTTGGATTAATACCGGTGAACGAACCGCTACTGAACTGGGCGCTGCCTATCGTAGCACCGGTGAGGTCCGCCGGACCCAGGCTTGCGCCCTGCAGGCCGGCGCCGTCGAGTAGAGCGTGCTGAAGCTGTACTCTATTCAGGATCGCATATTGCAGATGCGCGCCGGTCAGATCAGCATTATTAAGACGGGTGGTAACCAATCTCGCGGTCTGAAGCCAGGCCCCTCTCAGGTTTGTGGAATCTAAATCCGCGGAGGCCAGAAACGCATCTTGCAGCGACGCGCCTTGCAAATTTGCGCCTTCAAGATGCGCACCCAGAAAAGACGTTGCCTGCAGGCTGGCGCCCGCAAACGAAGCATCCTGCAAATTTGCCCGGTCGAAGACCGCGCCCTGAAGCCGGGCGCGAAAGAAGGATGCGTGCGGCAAATTGGTGCAAATAGGCGCCGACTCCTGCGCGGACCCTGAGATCGGCGTTGCCGGGGGCGCTTGGGCTGCGCTTACGGTAGGTGCCGCCTGCGGGATCGTCCAGGCATTCAAATCGGACGTACATCCAAACCGCGCTTCCCGAAGGTCGGATTGATTGAACACCGCGTAGGTCAGGTCCGAACCGGTGAAATCCACTTTGCGGAAATTGTCGTTCACGAACTGGGCGAATTGTAGATCCCGTCCGCGGATTGCGTAGGTGGACTGCACATCTTCGAACGCCGCATCGGAGGAAAATTTCGAATGGTCGATCGCATCGAAATTCGTCAACACGATCGTATCCGTCCACAGGCTGGAGCGCTTGCCGCTGGCCATGTTGACCGGGCCATGCACAATCTGATTTCGTACCCAGGAAAACGGCTCGCGATTCCAGACATAGGCTTCGAGCCATTCGCCGGGAAAGGTGGCGACGATAAAAATCATCCCCAGTGCAATCGCGGTAAATACCGCCAGCAGCGTCCTTGTCAGTCCGCGGCCGTAGCCGCGCTGTCCGATCATGCCGCCATGAACGATCGTTGGCCATAGTTTCCAGATCAGCGCCAGGTCCAGCAGCACCGTGACGCGTTGCAGCCAGGTGATCCAGGCGGCGTGAAACGGCAGGAATTGCAATTGGAAGAACATCAAAAGGCAAACCGGCCCGATCACCAGGCTGATCCAGGCCACCGCCCGCAACAGGATGCCGAACACGCCTGTCCGGGATTCGTCAGGGCCGGCCAGGAAATATACGAAGATGTTATTCGGCAGCTGGCGCCTTATTTGCTGCTGGTCCAGATGGTTTGGAACTTGCTCGAGCAGCTGCAGATTGAAGATGCCGGCCTTCTCGCCCAGCAGGCTGAAATGCAGCAGGATGTAGGTGTGGATGATGACGAACAAAATCGGGCTGAGCCAGAAAAACCCCTGCAGCGGCATCGGCACGCCCAGCAGCGGTAGTTGGACGGTGTCCTCGAGGAATAAATCCTTCTGGGTGACGCCGGCGGCGGCGACCAGCCAGTAGAGCAGCACGATCAGGTAGCTGAGCCATAAATTGGTGCTGAAGGCGGCGGCTTCCAACACCGCATCCCGGCAATCCACCAGACCAGGGGTGGTCGTTGACAACGGGGATGTGGTGGTGCCCGGCATGTGCCATCTCTACAGAGAGAATTATAAGGACCGCAACAAATTCATTCTGGAAAAATCACGAAATTTTACAACAATTTTTTATTAATCTTCGCCGGGCTCGACCGGTTTCGGTTACGCCGCGGCGGCTATGGGAGCGCGCGGCAGCCGGGCGGCGAGCGCGACCAGCCCGGTAATGCCCATGAACAGCGCTTCGATGGCAATCACCGCGCTATAGGAGCCGGTATGGGTGTATACCACCGCGGTCGCGGGTACGCCGAGCACCGCAAACGGCAGACCGAACAGATTGGCCAGCCCATAGGCGCGGCCGAAGCTTTCGCGCCCGAAAGTCTCCGAGAGCGCGTAGCTCAACACCGGTACGGCCCCCGCGGCGTTCAGTCCGCTAAGTCCGATGAGTGCGGCGGTAACGATGAAGGGCGGATGCAGCAGGAGCAGCGCCCAGAGGACAGCCGGGATAAGGACCAGAAGCGAGATCGAAACGGCGCCGCCCAGGCGGTCGACCACCCAGCCGTAGAACAGGGTGCCGGCAATGCCCATCAGGCTGCAAATGGTGAGCAGGCTTGCCCCCATCTCCGGCGTCCAACCCCAGCTCCGTGCCATCGGCATCAAATGCGTACCCAGGATGATCGCACCGGTGGAGGAGGCAAAATAGGCGACCAGCAGCGCCCAGAAGCGGGGCGCGCTTATTAACTGCTTCATGCTCATGCCCAAAGCGGCATCGGGTTCTTCCGCATCCGGGTCATAGGCCGGCGGCTTATCGATAATGAACAGATTGGCGAGGAAGCTGGCGGCGGCCATTCCTGCCAATAGAAAATAGGTTTGCGGCAGGCCGTGTTTCTGCAACATCCAGACGGTCACCAGCGGCATGACGGTAATGACCAGCGGCATGGCAACAAAGCCCAATGCCTTGCCGCGATTGACCGTGAACCAGCGCGTGACCAGGCTTCCCGACAATACCAGCGCAATTGCAGCACCGGGTCCGATCAACAGTCCATACGCTATCAAGTAAATCCTAAAATTATCCGACACGGCCAGGAGGAAAAAACCGGCAATGCTGAGCAGCGAGCCCAGCAGCATGATGAGACGGAGTGAAAATCGTGCGGCCAGCGCACCGGCCACCGGCGCACAGATGGCGAGGCTAAGCATCGCCGCGGGCAGCCCCAGCGTGCTCAGTTCCGGGCCGACCAGCAGCCGTGCCTGCACCGGGGCGAGAAGCACACTGAAGGTACCAAAAATGCAGGCATAGGTGAGGTTGGCATTGATGAAAGCGATAACGGCCATCCGCCCGGCGCCGGGTTGATTCCGATCGGCTGACACGGCTGTGTCCCGTTGCGGCATGGTTTCCTCCAGGCCGCTTTTGCGGCCGTTCGTTTATCGCAGCATTGATGCCGCAAAACGGCCGGATGCCCGATTGCAGGCGGCGCCATATCGCGGCGCCGATGTGCTAGCCGGAACGGCGGAGATGTTTGCTGAGAAAAAGCAGAATCGGCGCGGCGATGAAAATCGAGGACGAGGTGCCGACGACGATGCCGAACAGCATGATCCAGGCAAAATACCCCAAAGCCGAGCCGCCGAACAAGGCCAGCGGTAATGCCGCCAAAAACACCGTGCTTGAAGTGCCGAGCGTACGGTTCAGCGTCTCGTTGATCGAAAGATCGATGAGGTCGCGGAGCGGCATCGATTTATACTTACGTAGGTTCTCACGCATCCGGTCGTACACAACCACCTTGTCGTTGGTGGAGTAGCCGATCACGGTCAGGATGGCGGCGATCGTCACCAGGTCGAACGGAATGCGGGTGACGACCATGAAGCCGATGGTCTTGGTGGTGTCGAGCAGCAAGGTGCTCACCGCGCCGACGGCGAACTGCCATTCGAAACGGAACCAGATATAGGCGAGGATCATCACGAAGCTCAGGCCCAGTGCCTCCAGGCCCTGGGTGAATAATTGGTCGGAGACCGAGGCGCCGATCGCCTGCGTGCTGAGGATCTTCGCACCCGGCGCGGCGGCGTTAAGCGCGGTTTCCACTTCGGTAATGGTGGTCTGCGTTTGCGCGGCGTTCTGCCGGCTCTCCAGGCTGATCAGCACGCCGTGATCGGCGGTGGCACCGGTGCCGAAACTCTGCAACCCGGCGCCGCTCAAACCGGCCTGCGCCAAAGCCGATCGCAAGGCCGCGAAATCGGCCTTTTGCGGCGTCTCGATCTGCAGCACCACGCCGCCCCGGAAATCCAGCCCGAGATTGAGGCCTGGATAAAAGAACAGGATGATCGAGGCGGAGGAAAGCACCGCGGAGATGATCAGCCCGGCAAAGCGGCCGTTCATAAAGCGGATCCGCGTGCCATCCGGCACGAAACGGAACATCGGTTTCATCAGAAAGTTCATGAAAAGGCCTTCAGGAGAAGAACTTCTTTTTCTGAAGAAAAAGAAGCAAAAAGACTTTTGGATGCTGGGGCATGGGCGTTGGCGCGGAGACAGCCCATGGCCCAGAGTACCAAGAGTTTTTTGGTTCTTTTTTTCAAAAAAGAACGGCTTGCTTCGCTGCTCATACCGGCAGCGTGGCGGGGCGGCGGGAGATGTACCAGCGTGAGGTGATCAGGCGTACCAGGACGGTTGCCGTGAATAGCGTGGTGACGATGCCGACGCAGATGGTGACGGCGAAGCCGCGCACTGGCGGCGAGCCGAAGATGAACAGGGTCACGTGCGCCAGCAATGTGGTGACGTTACTGTCGATGATGGTGCCGTAGGCGCGTTTATAGCCGGCTTCCAGCGCCGCCAGCGGTTTGCGGCCGGCCTTCACCTCTTCGCGCACGCGTTCGTTGATCAGCACGTTGGCGTCCACCGCCATGCCGAGGGTGAGCAGGATGCCGGCCATGCCGGGCAGCGTGAGGGTGGCGCCGAGGAAGGATAGGATGGCCAGCATGATGACCAGGTTCATGACCAGCGCGATGTTCGCGAACCAGCCGAACAAGCCGTAGAAGGTCGCCATGAAGATCAGCACCAGCAGGAAGCCGACGGCCAGCGACAAAGCGCCGGCCTTGATGGCGTCAGCTCCCAGTTCCGGCCCGACGCTTTGCTCTTCGATGATGTTAAGCGGGGCGGGCAGGGCGCCGGCGCGCAGCAGCAAAGCGAGGTCGGTGGCCTGCTGGGCGGTGTAGTTGCCGGTGATCTGGCCGGAGCCGCCGGTGATCGGCTCGCGGATATTCGGCGCCATGATGATTTTGCCGTCGAGGATGATGGCGAAGGGCTTGCCGACATTGGCGGTCGTCACATCGGAAAATTCACGGGCGCCGAGTGAGTTGAGGGAGAAGTTGATGACCCATTGGCCGCTCTGTGGGTCGGTGCCGGCGGTGGCGTTGTTGAGGTCCGAGCCGTCCACCGAGACGTTCGAGAACACCACCAGCTTCTGGTTCGGATCATCCTGCATCGGCAGGATCTCATCGCCAAGCGGCACCGGCTGACTTGGATCCGCGGCGGTGTCCACCAGCTGGAAGGTCATATGCGCGGTGGTGCCGATGAGCGTGCGGATCCGCTCGGGGTCGGAGACGCCGGGGAGCTGCACGACGATCTCGTCGGCGCCCTGGCGGGCGATTTGGGGGTTGAGCACGCCGGAGCCGTCGATCCGGCGCTGGATGATGGTGATCGACTGGTCCACCGCCTGCGACCGGCGGGCGACCAGCGCCTGTTGCGGGATCGATATCGCGACGCTGCCGCTCTGGGCGATGTTGATGGCGACGCTGGGTCCGGCGTTGCCGGTGCCGTAGGAAATAAGCTTGGCCAACGCGGTCTGGGCAGCGGGTGCATCCGCCGGGCTCAGCAGCTGCAGGACGACGCTGTTATTGGCGGTGTCCGCATGCAGGCCGGTGTAGCCGAGGCTGGCGCCCCGCATGGCCTGCCGGGTCTGGTCGACCAGCGAGTTCAGATCCTGCTTCACCACCGCATTGAAATCGAGCTGCAGCAGCAGATAACTGCCGCCGCGCAGATCGAGTCCCAGATGGACCTGGGTCCAGGGCACGAAGCTCGGCAGGAATTTCGGCCGGGCGGCCAAGTTCGGCAGGCTCAGTAAAATACCGAGCGCGCAGAGGAGCATGATGCCGATGGTTCTAGCGCGGGTGAAGTACAGCATCGTAAGCGGCGGCTCCGGGAATATTGCTCTTATCTAAGCGAAAGCGGTATGGCTGCGGCGTTGGCCGCGCGCAACCCCATGCAAGGAGAGGCGCCTATGCCGGAGCGATTTGGAGGGAGGCCAGATGGATCGACTTAGGATCGGGTTGATCGGCGCCGGGCATTTTGGCCGCTTCCATGCCTTGAAGCTGGCGGCGGCGGACCGCGCCAGTTTGAGCGGCATTGCCGACCCGGACGCCGAACGCGCCAAGGCGGTCGCCTGGGAGGCCGGATGCGAGGTCCGTTCGGTGGCGGAATTGCTGGAGATTTCCGATGCGGTGATTATTGCAGCACCCGCGGAGCTGCATTTTGAGCTGGCGGCGCAGGCCCTGCGCGCCGGCAAGCACGTGCTGGTGGAAAAGCCGATTGCGGCGACGCTCGACCAGGCTGTCGCGCTTGCCGGCATGGCCCGGGCTGCGAACAAGGTGTTGCAGGTGGGGCATCTGGAGCGTTTTTCCGCGGCGCACGGTGCGGTGACCGCCCGCATGGGCAAACCGCTCTATATCGAGGCGGTTCGGATCGCGCCGTTCAAGCAGCGCGGCACTGATGTTTCGGTGATCCTCGATCTGATGATCCATGACCTTGATTTGATTCTGGCGCTGGTGGATGAGCCGATCGACCATGTGGATGCGGTCGGCGCCTCGGTTGCCAGCGCGCATGAGGATATCGCCAATGCCCGTATCAAGTTCAGCAACGGCGCTGTGGCGACCATCACCGCCAGCCGGATTTCGCTGAAAACCGAGCGCAAAATGCGGATTTTCTCCCAGAAGGGTTATCTGACCGTGGATTTCTCCGCCCGCAAGCTGACGCTGATCGGCCGGGATATCGGGATGAAACTGCCGGGTTTTGAGGAATTCGGGGTCGAGCAGGCCAGTTGGGAAGATCATGACGCGCTGGCGGCCGAGCATCTCTCCTTCATTGCCGCCATTCTGGATGGCGCGCCGGTGGCCGTGGATGCCGAGGCCGGCCGGCGGGCGCTGGCCGCGGCGCTGGCGGTGAGTGCGGCCATCGACGAGGCCAGGGCGCTCGCGGTGGCGAGCGGCCTGGTTTAGGAATTTCTCGACAAATGCCGGCAAAACCCACAATCTGCCTGCCTTACGCGAAAAAGGGCTGAACATGCCGTTGGATTTTGTCGAGACCATGAAGCGCTGGCGGCATCATCTGCATGCGCATCCGGAGCTATCGAAGCGGGAATCCGAGACGGCGGCTTACGTGTGCGTGGCGCTTGCCGACATGGGCGTGGAACACACCGCCGGCATTGGCGGGCATGGCGTGGTGGCGACGCTGAAGCGCGGCGCGTCCAACCGTTCG
Source organism: Rhodovastum atsumiense (assembly GCA_026225115.1). GTDB lineage: Bacteria > Pseudomonadota > Alphaproteobacteria > Acetobacterales > Acetobacteraceae > Acidocella > Acidocella atsumiense_A. The sequence goes on along the minus strand of JAMFSE010000039.1, from coordinate 40,739 downwards.
GTGGGGCTGCGCGCCGATATGGACGCGCTGCCGATCGCCGAGACGACGGGACTGGCCTATGCCTCGGGCAATGCGGGGGTGATGCATGCCTGCGGGCATGATGGGCATACCGCCTCGCTGCTGGGAGCGGTGACGCTGCTGCGGGATGATCCGGATTGGGCGGGCACGGTGCAGTTCGTTTTCCAGCCGGCCGAGGAAGGGTTCGGCGGCGCCCAGGCGATGCTGGAGGACGGGCTGCTCAGCCGGTTCCCGATGGAGCGCATTTTCGGCTACCACAACTGGCCCGGGCTCGAGACCGGGACGGTGATGCTGCATAACGGCCCGATCATGGGGGCGGCGGCGAATTTCGCCATTACATTAAAGGGCGTGGCCGGGCATGCGGCGATGCCGCACACCACGATGGACCCGGTGCAGGCGGCGGCGCATCTGATCATCGCGCTCAACAGTATCGTCGCGCGCAACGCCAACCCGCTTGACCCGGCGGTGATTTCCACGACCCGGCTGCAGGCGGGGCATGCGAATAATCAGATCCCGGAATCGGTGGTGATCGGCGGCACGTTCCGGGCGCTGACGCCCGAGGTGATGCAGATGCTCGATAAGCGGGTTCGTGAAATGGCCGAGCACACGGCCAAAGCATTCGGCGCTGACGCAAGCGTCGAGATCAGCGGTTATCTGCCGCCGACGATTAACCATAAGGCCGAAGCCGATCTGGCGGCCGCCGCGGCGGAAGCGGCCGGGTTTCCGGTAAGGCGGGATTTGGCGCCGACGATGGGCGCTGAGGATTTTGGCAGATTTTTGCTGGAGATTCCGGGTTCTTACGCCTGGATCGGCAATGGCGAGTCGAAATTTCTGCATAATCCCGGGTATGATTATAACGATGAGATTCTGCCGGTGGCGGCGAGGTATCTGGCTACTGTTGCGAAAGCGGCATTGGCTTAAACCGCGCCTCGACCTGCCAACAGCCTGCCACCGTGCTTGATCTCGTCAAGGACGCGTTCCGCGCCGCCTGCGGCGGTGGCCTGCGGCCATCCCTGACGACATCTGCGCGCGATGGCACTCTATTAGCAGGTCGGGACGGAGGAATAGGCGCTTGCGATCGAACAAAGGAATGGGATGACATCTTTGAGATGAAGGTCGATCGTCTCAACGCCCCAGCCCCAGAATAATAGAAGTTTTTTGCTTCTTTTTTACAAAAAAGAAGCGCTTACTTTCTCTGATTCATGGAATGGCAAGAGCCCGCCGCGATCGTCGAGTCTGTCCCTTACGGGGAAGGCGACGCGTTGGTGACGGTGCTGACCGCCGGCCGCGGTCTTTGGCGTGGCTTGGTGAAGGGCGGCAATGCGCGCGGGAAAGTGGCGCTGTGGCAGCCGGGGAACCTTATTTCTGCCCGCTGGGTGGCGCGGCATGCCGAGCAACTGGGGCTTTTGAGCGGCGAGATGGTGCATCCCGGCGCCGCGCTGGCGATGGATGACCGGCTGAACCTGGCGATTTTGAACGCCGCCTGCGCGCTTGCGGCAGGGGCGCTGCCGGAGCGTGCGCCGCATCCCGAAAGTTTCGCCGGGCTGGCGAGGCTGCTGGCGGCCATCAACATCGCCGATCTGCCGTTGCCAGCGCTGATCCGCTGGGAGCTGGATCTGCTGCGCGAGCTCGGCTTTGGCCTGCATCTGGATAGCTCCGCGGTCGCCGGCGACAACGACCAACTGGCCTTTGTTTCGCCGCGCACCGGCCGGGCGGTCTCGCTTTCCGGCGCCGGCGAATGGGTGGACCGGCTGCTGCGGCTGCCGGCGTTTCTGCTGGACGGTTCCGAGGCCGGCCCGGAGGATTGCCTGGATGGGCTGAAACTTACCGGGCATTTCCTGGCCCGGGACGTGTTCGGCGCCCGGCATCGGCCCCTTCCACCGGCGCGGCAGCAGCTTTATGACCTGCTGCAGGAACGCGCGGGGGCTTAATTCGCATGCCGATAGATATGAGTTCGGGACTGATTGAAGATACCCCGCTGGCCGAGGCGCTGTCGGAGCGCTACCTCGCCTATGCGCTCTCCACCATCATGGCGCGCTCGCTGCCGGATGTGCGCGATGGGCTGAAGCCGGTGCATCGCCGGCTGATCTATGCGATGCATCAACTGAAGCTCGATCCGCGTTCCGGCTTCAAGAAATGCGCCCGCGTCGTTGGCGACGTGATGGGCAAATACCATCCGCATGGCGATGCCTCGATCTACGAGGCGCTGGTTCGGCTGGCGCAGGAATTTTCCTCGCGCTTTCCGCTGATCGAGGGGCAGGGGAATTTCGGCAATATCGACGGCGATAATGCCGCGGCGATGCGCTACACGGAATCCCGCCTGACCGAGATTGCCGAGGTGATGCTGCGCGGCATCGATGAGAACGCCGTCGATTTTCGCGTCACCTATGACGGCGAGGAAAATGAGCCGGTGGTGCTGCCGGGGGCTTTCCCGAATCTGCTCGCCAATGGTGCTGCCGGCATTGCGGTCGGCATGGCGACGTCGATTCCGCCGCATAACGCCCGCGAGGTCTGCGCCGCCGCGATCCATCTGATCCGCGACCCGCAGGCCGATGTCGCGGCGCTGCTGGCGCATATGCCGGGGCCGGATTTTCCGACCGGCGGGCAGCTGGTCGAGGATGCGGAAACCCTGCGCCTGGCCTATGAGACCGGGCGCGGATCCTTGCGTACCCGGGCGCGCTGGGCGCGCGAGGAACAGAAGCACGGCACCTGGGTCATTGTGGTGACGGAAATTCCCTATCAAGTGCAGAAATCGCGGTTGATCGAGGATGTCGCGACCTTGCTGCTGGATAAGAAACTGCCGCTGCTGGCGGACATCCGTGATGAATCGGACGAGAAGATCCGGCTGGTGCTGGAGCCGAAATCGCGCAGCGTCGATCCGGAAATGCTGATGGCCTCGCTGTTCAAGGCAACGGCGCTGGAAACCCGGTTTTCGATGAACATGAATGTACTGGACGGCAGCCGCAACCCGCGGGTGATGGGCCTGCGCGACATGCTGCAGGCCTGGCTCAACCACCGGCATGAAGTGCTCGTGCGGCGTAGTAATCACCGCCTGGAGGCAATCGCCCGGCGGCTGGAAATTCTTGCAGGCTATCTTGCAGTATTTTTGAATCTTGACGAGGTGATCAGGATCATTCGCAACGAGGATGAGCCGAAACCGGTATTGATCAAAACCTTCACCCTCACCGAAGTACAGGCCGAGGCGATCCTGAACATGCGGTTGCGCTCGCTGCGCAGATTGGAGGAAATGGAAATCCGGTCCGAGCATAAAAAACTCTCGACCGAGCAGAAGGGCCTGCAGGGGCTGCTGAAAGATCCCGCAAAACGCTGGGAGAAAATCGAGAGCGAAATCACCGAGGTGCAGACGAAATTCGGCGCCGGCGCGCTAGGGGCACGGCGCACGCAGATCAGCGCCGCGGCACCCGTGCTGGAAATCACCGCCGATGCCTTTGTCGAGCGCGAGCCGGTAACGGTTATTTTGTCGCAAAAAGGCTGGATCCGCGCGCAGAAGGGCCATCTGGCAAGCGATGCGGAACTCAAGTTCAAGGAAGGCGATAAATGCGCCATTCTGCTGCGCTGTTCTTCCACTGACCGGCTGGCGCTGCTCGCCACCAACGGCCGCGTCTACACGCTGAAAGCGGCGGATTTGCCGCGCGGCCGCGGCGATGGCCAGGCGATCCGCCTGCTGATCGACCTGCCGAATGAGGATAGCGTGGTTGATCTGTTCATCCCCGACACGGCCGCCAATTATCTGATTGCCGGAACCGGCGGCCGCGGGTTTGTCATCCCCGGCGCGGAATTTGCGTCCGAACGCCGGGCCGGCAAACAGCTGTTGAATTTGAAGCCGGGTGAGGAACTGGCGCGCTGCGTGCGGGCCGTGGGCGATCACGTCGCTATTATCGGCCAGAACCGCAAGCTGCTGATATTCCCTTTGAGCGACGTGCCGGAGATGACAAAAGGTGCTGGCATCACCTTGCAGAAATACAAGGATGGCGGCATGGCGGATGTGAAGGTTTTTGCGCTCGCCCTGGGTCTGACATGGAAGCTTGGCGACAAAATTCGTACCGAAACGAAACTGACGGACTGGCTGGGCGCGCGGGCGCAAGCCGGCCGGCTGCCGCCCAACGGCTTTCCGAAATCAGGCAGGTTTGAATGAGCATTAACCTATGACCCGGCTCACTGCCGCCGTCGAATGGCTGTTGTTCGCCTCGCGCTTTCTGCTGGTGCCGATTTACGTCGCCATGATTTTGCTGCTGGGCATGCTGGTACTTTTTTTCCTACTGGACATCGCGCATGCGCTGCCGGAGCTGCTGCAGATGACGGAGAAGGGCCTCCTCATTCTGACGATTTCGCTGATCGACCTGTCGCTTGCGGCCAATCTGGTGGTGCTCGTCGTGCTGTCCGGCTACGAGAATTTTGTCTCCAGCATTCACCCGGTCGGCGATGACAGCCGGCCGGAATGGCTGACCAAAATCGATTTCAGCGGGCTGAAGCTAAGATTGCTCGGCACCGTCACCGTGATCGCCGCGGTGCATCTGCTGGCTAGTTTTCTGGAGATCGGCCAGCAGGATGACCGTAACCTCGGCTGGCAGGTGCTGATTGTCGTGGTTTTCGCGGGACTGGGGTTGATTTTCGCCGCCACGGATTGGATCGGCAGCAAAAGCCACAAAGATTAATCTATCGACAGTCTACCCAGATATGCGATAGATGCCCTTGGGTTCATTGTGCACCGCACCATATCCAATTTTGAAAAGAGGACGGAATGATGCGGAAATCAGCGTTTGGATTCGGTAACTGGGCGGAAATGGCCATGCAGAGCACGATGCTTGCCATTGAATCTCAGCAGGTAATTGCTTTGAGATTGACAAAAATGGCCAGGGGCGAAGCGGATTCGCAACGCGAAGCCGAGTTGATGGTCTCCGAAAAAGTCCAGGCAATGGTCGATAGCGGGCATATGATGTTCAAGGCGGCTCTGGGCGGCCATGCGGATATGGGCGCCGGCAAAGTCATCGAACATTATCGCACCACCGTCCGCGCCAATCGCAAACGGCTGTCGCGGTAGAGTAAGCGGTCGCTTTTAAAAAAGGCTGGCCGCCCGCGCATCCGCAAAATTTTTTAATCTGGGCCGGAGAAGCTCGTGGCTCCCGGCAATTATTTAACAGAAGTTTTTGTGCCGCTTTTTTTAAAAAGCGGCTGCTTGCCTTAGCATTTTTATATTTTCGCTGTAGCGATCCGGTTCAGGACTGCGGCGTCGCAGGCAATGAAGCTACCGATGCCGGCGTCAAAAAACCAGAGATCATCTGATGCGGCGGGGTTGGCGAAACCCTCGCGGCGCAGCGCTTCTTTCTGCAATTTGAATGTGCCGGTCAGCGCCAGGGATTTGCAGCGCCGGATGAACAGCGGCCGCGCGTAGCTGGGGAGTGAATTTCCCAGATGCGTCTGCAGGGTTTGCAGCGAGAATTGCGCATCGGCGGTGATCGCGGCCATGCCGGCGCGGCCTTCGTTGCCTGGAATTTCGACGCCGAAGGCGACCGCCTCGAGCACGCCTTGGCAGGCGCTGATGGCTTCCGCCACTTCCAGGGTCGAGACATTCTCGCCCTTCCAGCGGAATGTGTCGCCTAGCCGGTCGACGAAATAATAATAGCCGGCGCTATCCTTGCGCATCAGATCGCCGGTGCGGAACCAGGCGTCGCCGGGGGTGAAGGCGTTGCGCAGAATTTTGGCGGCGGCGGCGTTTTTATCGGTGTAGCCGTCAAATTGTGATTCGCCGGTATTCTGGATTTTTCCGATCGCCTCACCCGGCTCATCGGGATCGCAGCGCTGGTAGAATCCATCCTGGCCGCGCAAGGGCTCGCCGGAGACGGGGTCGCATTTGATCAGCGCGATCGGAAAGCGATGGGTGAGAAAAGGCGGCACGCGGCCGATGGCGCCGGGTTTTCCCTCGCAATTATAGAGCGAGACATTGCCTTCGGTGGCGGCGTAGAATTCCAGTATTTTCGGGACCTGGAATCGCGCTTCGAATGCCTGCCAGACATTGCCGCTCATGCCGTTGCCGCAGCATAGCCGCAGGCGATGCCGGGATTCAAACGGCGAGGGCGCGCTCAGCAACAGATAGCGGCAGAGCTCGCCGATATATTGGAAAATCGTGCACTCGGTCTGGACGATATCTTCCCAGAATTTGCTGGCGGAGAATTTCTCGCGGATGACGACCGAGCCGCCTTTGACCAGCATGGAGCCGATGGCGACGACGCCGCCGATGCTGTGATACATCGGCAGGCAATTATACAGCCGGTCTTCAGGCGCAGCACCCATCATTCCGGCGAACCAGTAGCTCCACTCCAGCAGCCGGGCATGGGTGATTTTCGCGGCCTTCGGCATGCCCGTGGTGCCGGAAGTGTAGATCAGCAGCGCCAGGTCGCTGGGCGCCGGGCGGTGTTCCGGCGGCGGGCATTGCGCGCCTTCGATCAAATCCGGAAGGGTCAGCATTTCAACCCGTCCGGTTGCTGCCGCTTGCCCATATACCCAGACCCTCAATGCCTCCGGCAGGCTTGGCAAAATTTCTTCAATGGCGGGCAGCAGCGCCGTGGCAGCGATGATCCGCGTGGCGCCGGCGGCTTGGATGCTGTGCGCCAGCGCATCGCCGCGCAGATGGATGTTCAGAAGCGCGGCCACAGCGCCGGTTCGGGTGATGCCGAGCCAGATGGCGAAATATTCCGGGCAGTTCGGCATGGCCAGGCAAACGACATCGCCGGCGACGATGTTCTGCCCCGCTGCCCAGCGCGCAACGCGATCAACCAGGTTGGATAATGCGCGGTAGCTCAACGTCGACTGTTCACCGAGCAGCGCCGGGTTATCGCCATGGACTGCCGCCAGTTCTTGAATCAGTTCAGGCAGCGTGAGGGCCGGCCTGTCCTGCAGGGTCTTCACCGATTCGAGTGCTGCGATCCAGGTTTTCGCGGGGGATCTACGGGTGGGCGTGGCTGCGATGACGGCGCTAAGGGGCGCCGGCCAGGGTTGCGGCAGATTTATGATACCGCCTCGATGGCGGCATGCTGCGCGGCGGCGGGCGTGCGCAGCAAATTGGGCGCGCAGTCGAGCAGCAGGTTTTTGAAGGCTTCCCATAGCGGCAAAACGCTTTCATCCGGGGTCATCTGCCGGCTCAATGCGCCATGGCCTTCGAGCGGATCGCTGTCGAAGCGAATATGCGCCTCCATGAAATATCGGAAGCCTTCCAGGGTTGCGTTGTCGTAATCGGGCGCCGTCAGGATGGCCCGGAACAGGCGTTCCAGCCCGCCGCGCTCGTAGCTGCCAATGCTCAATGCGCGGGCTTTCGGACGGATCGACATGATCGCGCGACCGTAGTTTTTGCCGGCAAATTCGAAGCGCCGGCGGTCGGCGTCGCTGACCGGGGAGAGCCGCAAAGCGCGCTGCATGAATGTGTCGTGGTTCATGCGCTCACCGGGTTGGGCAATGCCGGGATAGGGCGATAGATTATCGGTGTCGCATTCCTCATTTTTGAGGCGGTCCATGTTGGCATCGTCCGCGAAATACTCACAGGCAAGTTGAAGGTTCTGGCGGAACTGTATTGAAAAATAATAATAAGCCCACGCCACCGCGGTCATCTCGCACTCGCTGAGATCCTGCCAGTTAAGGTGGCAGATTTCAGAAATAATCGCCTGGTCAGCGGTCGGTTCAAAGGCCAAGAGGGTCGACATTTTCTTTCCTTGCAAGCTTGAATTAAGTAAATTTACGAGGATAATCTTAAAAATAAACCATCTTGAAGGTGATGGGGGCCGTTTTGATGTCATAAAGTAAACCAATTTTTGATTAGTCTAGCGGATTTCCCAAAAAATCCCAGGGAAACGCCATAAGCAGTGTCGTTAATCTTAATAACTCAATCGAGCGTCAAAAGATATATAAAATTAACACATAATTGGAATTTAATCTGCGCGGCTGCCATGCTGATTTAAGACGAACTGTCTCAAAAATTAGAGAATGGTATTTCTCGCCATTTCGTGATAAATCCCGCCGCTCTCGTCACGCACGGGGCCAGCCTTGGGCCAGCCTTGGGCCAGCCTTGGGCCAGCCTTGGCGCGCTCGTATAGAACAGGATTTCGTTAGGAATGCGAACTGAAACCCTCGCGGTGCATGGCGGCTATGACGGCGATCCTGCGACGCGCGCCGTCGCCGTACCGATCTATCAATCCGTCGCTTACGAATTCGATAGCGCCGAGCACGCGGCCGCTCTGTTCAATCTGGAGGCCGAGGGCTTCCGGTATAGCCGCATCAGCAACCCGACCGTGGCGGTGCTGGAGCGCCGGGTCGCGCAGATGGAAGGCGGGGCAGGGGCGTTGTGCCTGGGCTCCGGCCAGGCGGCTTTGCACAACGCCATCCTCGCGTTGTCCGATGTCGGCCGGAACATCGTCTCGGTCTCCCAGCTCTACGGAACGACGCACACATTGTTCAGCCATGTTCTGCCGCGCCTGGGCGTTACCGTGCGCTTTGCCGCCGGCGATGACGCGGCCGAGGTCGAAAAGCTGATCGACGCAAACACAATCGCGGTGTTCTGTGAGAGTGTCGGCAATCCCGCGGGCAATATTTGCGACCTCGAACTGCTGGCCAATGCGGCGCATGCGCATGGCGTGCCGCTGATGGTGGACAACACCGTCGCCTCGCCGGTGCTGCTGCGGCCGTTCGAGTTCGGCGCCGATATCGTCGTGCATTCCCTGACCAAATTCATGGGCGGGCACGGTACCACGCTTGGCGGCGCCATTGTCGATAGCGGCCGGTTCGATTGGCGCCGGCATGCCGCCCGTTTCCCAGTGCTGAACCAGCCGGATGCCTCCTATCATGGACTGATCTTCGCGGAGCATTTCGGCCCGACCGCCTATGTCGAGCGCTGCCGGAATTTCTCGCTGCGGACCACCGGAGCCGCACTTTCGCCGCTCAGCGCGTTTCTCCTCCTCCAGGGCATTGAGACCGTGGCGCTGCGGGTCGAGCGGCATGTTGAAAATGCCCGCAAGGTGGCCGAGTTTCTCCGCAACGATCCGCGGGTATCCTGGATCAACTATGCCGGCTTTCCGGAGAGCCCCTATTATGCGCTGGCGCAGAAATATCTGGGCGGCCAGGCCTGTTCATTGCTCGCCTTTGGCGCAGCAGGCGGTGAAGCGCACGGCAAGCAGTTTTATAATGCGCTCGGTCTGATCAAGCGTCTCGTCAATCTGGGCGATGCCAAGTCGCTCGCCTGCCACCCGGCCTCCACCACCCACCGGCAGATGACCGCGGCCGAACAATTGCAGGCGGGGGTGACGCCGGACATGATCCGGCTGTCCATCGGCATTGAGCATATCGACGATATCATCGCCGATCTCGACCAGGCGTTGGGCGAGCTGCCCACGCCGAGCAGCGGAAAAATCGAAGCCTTTGCCTGATGCTTCGGTGAATCCCGTGCTGTTCCCGAACCGTGAGGGGCGCGCGCTGCAGGAGGAAAAACTGACCGCGCTGCTGGCGGATGTGGACCGGCGGGTGGCGAGGGGTCCGGTGACACCGACGATTAACCTCGATCATTTCAAAGCTGAGCTCGCCGGTTTCGATTTTCATGAACCCCGCGCACTCGAAGACGTGCTGGGCTGGACCATCGCCCGGCTGGAAACCGGGCTGGTACATCTCAATCACCCGCGATATCTCGGCCTGTTCAACCCGGGTCCCAGTTTTCCCTCGCAATGCGCCGACCGGATCGCCGCGGTCTTCAACCCGCAGCTTGCCTCCACGGCAACCTCGCCGGCGGCGGTGGCGCTGGAAGCCTATGTCATTCGGGAAGTCGGCAAAAAAGCCGGGCTGGGCCCGCAGGCGGCCGGGCATTTCACTTCCGGCGGCTCCGAGGCGAATGCAACCGCGGTGATTTGCGCGGCAACCCGGGCGGCGCCGGATTTTGCCGCCATCGGCAGCCGCGCCTTCAGCGGCCAGCCGGTCTTCTACATCTCGCAGGACAGTCATCTCGCCTGGATAAAAATCGCGCATCAGTCGGGGCTCGGCCGGCAAGCCGCCCGGCTGGTGCCGACCGACGGGACCGGCCGCATGTGCATGCAGGCGCTCAAAGCCGCCATCGCCGCCGACCGGCAGGCGGGCGATGTGCCCTTTCTGCTGGTGGCGACCGCCGGCACCACCAATGCCGGGATGATCGACCCGCTGGCCGCCTGCGCCGAAATCGCGCGGCAGGAGAACCTCTGGTTTCACGCCGATGCCGCCTGGGGCGGCGGCGCCATTGCCTCCGACCGGCGGCGCCCGATGCTGGCCGGGATGGAGGCGGCGGATTCCATCACCATCGACGCACATAAATGGTTCGCGACCACCATGGGCTGCGGCATGTTCCTCACCCCGCATGCGCAGGTGCTGTCGGACGCCTTCAACGTCGCCACCAGCTTCATGCCCTCGCATGTGCTGGGGCTCGACCCCTATGTGACGACCCTGCAGTGGTCGCGGCGCTTCCTCGGCCTGCGGCTGTTCCTGTCGCTGGCCGCCGCCGGCTGGGCCGGGCACGGCGCGCATGTCGAACATAGTTTCCGGATGATCGCGCAATTGAACGACGCGCTGGCCGCGTGCGGCTGGACCATCGCCAACGGCCGGGAGTCGCTCGCCGTTACCTGCCTGCTACCGCCGCCCGGCTCAAAACCCGTGCCGCAAATCGTCGCGCAAATCCTGCGCTCGGGCACGGCCTGGGTGTCGGTCGCGGATTTTGAAAACACCAAAGTCATCCGCGCCTGCATCACCCATGGCGAAACATCGGAAGATGACATCGCCAAGGTAGTAGAAGCGCTGGAGCAGGCAAGGTTAGAAGGCTAAGCAGTTCTTTTTCTGAAGAAAAAGAACCAAAAAGACTTTTATTAATTTGGGCCAGTGGCGTTAGAAAATCCCGGCTCTAGAATAGCAAAAGTTTTTGCGGAGCTTTTTTCAAAAGCGACCGCTTAAATAGAAAAATCAAAAGAATCCGTCAGCGAATGTCCAGGGATATATTCGAATTCCTTGGCGACCTCGGCGGCTTCCGCCACTTTGAGGATGCGCGCCGGCACGCCGGCGACGGTGGCGTTGGGCGGTACCGAGGCGAGGACGACGGCGCCGGCGGCGATGCGGGCGTTGGCGCCGATTTCCACATTGCCGAGGATTTTGGCGCCGGCGCCGATGATCACGCCTTTGCGGACCTTCGGGTGGCGGTCGCCGGCATTTTTGCCGGTGCCGCCCAAGGTGACATCCTGCAGCAGGGTGACGTCGTCTTCGATGACGGCGGTCTCGCCCACTACCAGCCCGGTTGCGTGGTCGATGAACACGCCTTTGCCGACGATGGCGGCGGGGTGGATGTCGGTCTGGAACACGTCTGAGGACCGGCTTTGCAGGTAGAGGGCGAAATCCCGCTCGCCGCCGACCCAGAGCCAATGCGCGAGGCGGTGCGTCTGCAGGGCATGGAAGCCTTTAAAATACAGGAAGGGTTCGATGAAGCGTTCGGTGGCCGGGTCGCGCTCCACCACCGCGGCGATGTCGGCGCGGAGCGCCCCGATCAGCCCGGGTTCGGCCTCGGCGGCGCGGTAGAAGGCGTCGACGATGACGCCGATGCCGACGATGTCGTTCTTCAGGCGCGACGCGATCCGGTGAAAGATCGCGGCCTCGAAGGTGCGGCGGTTGAGGATGGATTCGACGAAAAGCGGCGCCAGCATTGGGGTTGCCGCCAACGCTTCCTTGGCTTCCTGCCGCAGGCGCAGCCACAGGACGTCGGCCAGCACCTGGCTGTCGACCCTGGTTGAGGACCCGCCGCTGGCGACCAGCTTGAGATGCCCCAGCGTGGCGCGCAGTGAACTCGTGGACTCCGGACTTGCCATATTAAGCCTGCTATAAAGATCGGTTGCCGAGGCTGGGGGCGCGTTTCGACCCGATCCCGGCACCGAAAGGTGGTTCGTTAGGGTGAGATATAGGCGCTCAGTGGCTCCCAATCCATAGTCTGGCAAAACGGCACGCGGCGGCGCTCAATTGACGCGGCCTGGAAAAGCAGCGTTCTATTGCCGTAACGAGTTTCACCGGTCCCGGCGGGGGTATGCGTTGGTCAACCAGACGGCGGTCGGAGCGGCGAGGACGGGCGATAATTTCGGCGCGATCCGGCTGCTGGCCGCGGTTATTGTTGTGTACGGTCATTGTTTTCCGCTCAGTGGCGCGCCGGACGTGGCCGTGCTGGGGAATTCGGTGCAGTCGCTTTCGGTCAAGGTGTTTTTCGTTTTGAGCGGTTATCTGATCACCGAAAGCTGGCTTTCCGACCCCAATCCGCTGCGGTATTTTGCCAGGCGGCTGCTGCGCATCTTTCCGGCTTTGGTTTTTGTGGTGGTCCTTTCGGCGCTGGTTCTGGGGCCGGTTTTGTCGGAATTGCCGGTTTCCGGCTATTTCCGAGATCCTGCGCTTAGCCGGTACTTCACAAATATTTATCTCTACCCGGTCTACAACCTGCCCGGCATTTTTTGCCGGAACATCTATCCGGGCGCAGTGAACGGCTCGCTATGGAGCCTGCCCGTCGAGTTTTCGATGTATGTCGTGCTGCCTGTGCTGGCGTTGCGGACCACCGGTGCGGCCGTTCGGCTGGGTTGCGCGACGTTGCTGCTTTGCGGTGCCAGCCTTTACGAATTGCGGGGTGGCGGCAGTCTGTCCGTAGGGGCTGTTGTCTTCGGCACCAGCCTGCGTTCGGCGCTCGATGTCATGCCGTATTTTCTGATCGGCGCCAGCCTGCGGAGCCTTGGCGACCGGATACGGCCGGGGATGCAGATGGCGATGGTTCTGGGCGCCGCCGCGTTGCTTGCGCCGCCGATCCCGATGTTTCAGGAATTGGCGCTTTATCTGGCGTTGCCCTATGCGGTGATTGCATTCGCGCGAGCCCGGCCGGCGCGGTTTTCATTTGTCGATCGCATCGGCGATCTCTCCTACGGCACCTATCTGTTTGGCTTTCCCATTCAGCAATCGGTCGTGCAATTATTCGGCACGGCGCATCACCCGGTTCGCACATTCGCGTTCAGCCTGCCGCCGACGCTGCTGCTGGCTTTTGCGTCCTGGCATCTGATCGAGCGCCGGTTGATGGCGTTAAAACCGCGGCGCCCAGGCCGGGTTGGCGAAATCGTTCCTTCTATAAATAACTTGAGGCCAGGGCTGGAGATTCCACCAATGCATGGGCCATGAATTCCAATGCGTTGCGCAGTTCCGGCCGCTTGGTCGGGCCGCCGAGGCAGATACGGACCGCTTCCGGCGGGTTGATGCCGACGGTGAAAGCATCCGATGCGACGACGCCGATGCCCATGGAGCGCATATGGCCGATGAAGGCGGAGCGCGTCCAGGGGGCGGGCAGCTTCATCCATAGATTGAAGCTGAGCGGATCGGATTTGAACATTCCCGGCGGCAGGATTTCAGCCGCCATAAGCTGCCGCGCCGCGGCCTCGGCACGGATGAAGCGCAGGATGGAATCCCCGGTGCCGTCCTCGATCCAGCGGGTGGCGAGTGCGACGGTCAGCGGCGAGGCCATGACGGTGGCGGCGCGCATGGCGGCGGAAAACGGCCAGCCGGATTTGGAATTTGGGGTCACCACATAAGCGGTGCGCAGGCCGGCGCCGAAACATTTGGCCAGGCCCGCGACATGCCAGGTGAGCTCTGGCACCAAAGCGGCGAAGGGGGCGGGGCCGTGGACCGGAATGAAGCCGTAAGCGTCATCCTCGACGATTGGCAATTTGAAGCGGCGCGCCACCTCCGCAATCGCCATCCGGCGCGGTGGGGAGATTGTGATCGTGGTCGGGTTTTGCAACGTCGGATTCAGGTAGAGGGCCTTTGGGTTGAGGCGGACGCAGGCATCTGCCAGCGCGTCCGGATCCAGCCCGTCGCCATCCATTTTCAGACCGACGAGTTGCACGCCGATCTGTGCCGCGATCGAGCGTGCGCCCGGATAGGTGATTGTTTCGGACAGGATGATGTCGCCGGCTTTCGCCAGCACGCCGAAGATGGCGAGCAGCGCCGGATGCGCGCCCGGCGTAATGAACAGCCGCTCCTGCGAGGGCACCAGCGCGCGGCGGCCGAGCCAGCTGGAGGCGGCATCCTTGGCCTCTGGCGAGCCGCCAAACCCCTGGTAGCGCAGCAGTGCCGCAATATCCTGCCCCACTTCGGCAAGCCCGGCCCGCATGCGCTCCAGCAATTCCGGATCATCGGGTTCCGGCGGCAGGTTCATGGAGAGATCGACGGGGGTCGGCCTGCGCATGGCCCGCAAAGGCGCTGCTTTAGCCGGCGTGGCGCGGGCGGTAACGAAGGTGCCACGGCCGACGGTCGAATCCACCAGCCCGCGCTTTTGCGCCTCCACATAGCCGCGGGCGACGGTGGTGAAATCCACATTGATGCGGACCGCCAAGCCGCGCTGCGCCGGCAGCCGGTCGCCGGGGGACAGATTGCCGCTGGCAATGTCGCGGGCGATGGCATCGGCGATGGCAAGATATCGCGGTTTCTGGGATCTGCTGAGATCCGGGGTCCATACAGTCATGTTCTCTTTGTTGCCAATTGCGTTACGACAATGAAGTGATTCTTTGGTCCTGTCAATTGACTGTATAATGTTGCTTTTCGGAAGGGCTGGGTCGATTGGCTGAGGTTAGGCGTAAAGATCGGCAATTTCCTGAGGTATTTGCAAGAATCAACCTGAGAAAATGATTATTTTCTGCGCAGGTCAGATGAAAAATAAGGCGTGGCGCATCAAGTTTGATCGATTCTGGTTATCCATTCAATACAAATATTGAATGGAATATGGATCGCAGTTGACTGTTTATAGTGATGTTTCATTTCTACCGTCATTTTGGCATAAAGCTTGCTCTTTGTTGTTCACCGCTGGCGGGTCGCCAGGGCGTTCTGCAACGAGGAGATTTGCCATGCCAACCGTTACCCATCCCGCCCATCAAAAAGGCGATTTTTTGGTCGATTACGAAAACAAAGTTTTTGAGGATGTAAAAGCCGAGCCCGGCGAGAAAGCCCTGGTCACTTTCCATACCGTGGCCTTCGAGGGCTCGATCGGCTTCGTCAACCTGCTGCAGGCGACGCGGCTGCTGCGCAAGGGGTTCGAGACCTCCATCCTGCTCTACGGTCCGGGTGTGACGCTCGGCGTGCAGCGCGGATTTCCGAAACTGGGCGACGAGGCGTTTCCAGGGCATCTCAATTTCAACAACCAGATTTCGAAATTCATGGCCGAGGGCGGCAAGGTCTATGCGTGCCGGTTCGCGCTGCAGGCATTGTACGGCCATGGCGAGCCCTCGCTGATCGAAGGGATCACGCCGATCAGCCCGCTCGATGTGCTGGACCTGGTGCTGCTGCACCGCAAGGACGGCGCCTTCATTCTCGATACCTGGACGTTGTGAGCCTTCGGCTCACGGGGACGCTTTGAGCGACGCGGCGGGTGCCGTTGGAGGAATTTGAAAATGCCGGGGGATAAAATGATTCGCGTGGCCGCGGTGCAGATTGCGCCCGACCTTGAGAATGCAAGCGGGACGCTGGATCGGGTGCTGGCCGCACTCGCCGAGGCGGCGGGTAAGGGCGCAAAGCTTGTGGCCTTTCCCGAGACTTTTATCCCCTGGTATCCGTATTTCTCCTTCGTGCATCCGCCGGTGCTGACCGGCGCCGAGCATGTGCGGCTCTACGAGAATGCCGTGGTGGTGCCGGGCCCGATTACCGAGGCGGTGGCCGAGGCGGCGCGGCGGCATAACGTCGTGGTCGTGCTCGGCGTCAATGAACGCGATCACGGTTCGCTCTACAACGCCCAGCTGATTTTTGATGCTGGCAGCCTGTTGTTGAAGCGCCGCAAGATCACGCCGACCTTTCATGAGCGGATGATCTGGGGCCAGGGCGACGGCGCCGGGCTGAAAGTTGTGGACACGCAGGTGGGGCGCGTCGGGGCGCTGGCCTGCTGGGAGCATTATAATCCGTTGGCGCGCTATGCGTTGATGGCGCAGCATGAGGAAATTCATGTCGCGCAATTTCCGGGCTCGCTGGTGGGGCCGATTTTCGCCGAGCAGATCGAGGTGACGATCCGCCATCATGCGCTGGAGAGCGGCTGCTTCGTCGTCAACGCCACCGGCTGGCTGACGGAGGCGCAGATCGCAAAAATCTCGCCGGATGAACGGCTGCGCAAGGGGCTCCGCGGCGGCTGCATGACCGCGATCATCTCGCCTGAGGGCGCGCATGTGGTGCCGCCGTTGACGCAAGGCGAGGGCATTCTGCTCGCCGATCTGGACATGGCGCTCATAACCAAACGCAAGCGCATGATGGATTCTGTCGGCCATTACGCCAGGCCGGAATTGTTGAGCCTGGTGCTGGATGATCGCGCCGCGGCGCCGATGCGCGTTGCCACCCCCGCTGCAACTGAAGGGAGCCTCAGCGATGTTGCTTGAACCCATGCCGCCCGAAGAACTGATGAATGAGCTGCAAAGCTTTGGCGTAAGGCTTGCCGATGCAGGTGCAGGCGCGCCCAGCCGGCAGGGCGGGGCAGGGCCGTCCGACCATAAGGCGATGACGATCGGCGATAGGACCGTGATGGTGCCGGTGCATACCCGGCTCGCTTATGACAGTCCCTATCTGGTCGGGGTGCCGGATGCGCAGGGCCGCAGCCGCATCAGCCGGCAGGGTGAAATTGTTGCTGAAATCTCGTTTCCGAAAACGCCGAAATTCTATGCGCTGAGCACCGCGGACGGTATTCCGTATTCGAAAATTGCCGTGCTGCACGGCAGAGACGTGCTTGCCACCACCGTGCTGCAAAGCTGCGTGCGTTATACAAGCCGGGAAAAAACCTGTCGGTTCTGCGCCATCGGTGAGTCGCTCGCGGCCGGCCGCACCATCGAGCGCAAAACCCCTTCGCAGCTGGCGGAAGTTGCGAGCGCAGCGGTGGCGCTGGACGGCGTTAAGCATATGGTGATGACCACGGGCACGCCGCCCGGCAAGGATCGGGGCGCTTTGATCCTGGCGGAGAGTGCGGCTGCGGTGAAAGCTGCCGTGAACCTGCCGATCCAGGCGCAATGCGAGCCGCCGGATGATGACGCATGGTTTGCGCGCCTGCGCAATGCCGGCGTTGATTCGCTCGGCATGCATCTGGAAGCGGTAACGCCGGAGGTGCGCGCCCGCATCATGCCCGGCAAGGCGCAGGTCTCGCTGGAGCGCTATTTTTCCGCCTTCGCGGCCGCCGTGCCGGTATTCGGCCGGGCGCAGGTTTCCACCTATGTCCTGGCAGGTCTTGGGGACACTGCGGAGGCAATTCTGGCGATGTGCGAAAAGCTCATAGGCCTTGGCGTATACCCGTTCGTTGTGCCGTTCGTGCCGATATCCGGCACGCCGCTGGAACGCCATCCATCGCCTTCCGCTGCTTTCATGCACAGCATTTTGGCGCCGCTGGCAAAGATGGTGGTCGGCGCCGGGCTGCAGTCCAGCGAGATCAAGGCCGGCTGCGGCAAATGCGGCGCCTGCTCCGCACTTTCCACCTATGAGCGGAGGCTCGCATGATATTCGACCCTTTCAAGCCGTTCACCGCCAGTGATTTTCAGATCAAGTTCGCAACGGAGGTTTGGGAAAAACGTGATGCCGCGGCGCTGCGGCGGGCGGTGTTCTGCCGGGAGCAGGGGCTGTTTGGCAATGATGACCGGGATGCGATCGATGATCTTGCCATCACCATCGTTGCAATATCGCTGCTCGGCGTCGCGGCCGGCGATGTCGTCGGCACCGTGCGCATCCATCAGCCGGAACCGGGTGTGTGGTGGGGCTCGCGCCTGGCGGTGGCGGCGGAGTACCGGCGGGTGGGGGCGCTGGGGGCGGCATTGATACGGCTGGCCGTTTCGGCGGCGCATGCGCGCGGCTGCAGAACTTTCCTCGCGCATGTGCAAGGGCAGAACGTGGAACTGTTTCGCAAGCTGAACTGGACAAGCCTGGAAGAATTGGAATTGCATGGCCTGCCGCATCACCGGATGCGGGCGGACCTTGCCGCCTACCCGCCGATACTGCAGGCTGAAATCGGCTTTCGTTCGCTGCGCCGGGCGGCCTGATGGACCATTGTGAAACCGTCTCCGGGCTGCGCGCTCTCGCGATTGCGCTGCGCAATAGCGCCGGGATTTCGGCGAAAGCCGATATCGCCAAGGTCGCGGCAAGGCTTGGGATATCCGGGCAAAGCGCCGTTGCGGTCGGGGATGATTGCGCGGCGATTGCCGATGGCGACGGATATCTGCTGCTGGCCATTGAGGGGTTCATGAATGAGTTCGTCGCCGCCGAGCCCTGGTTCGCCGGCTGGTGCGGCGTGATGGTGAATGTCTCCGACATTGCCGCCATGGGCGGGCGGGCGATTGCGGTGGTGGACGCGCTTTGGGCGGATGGCGAGGCAAATGCGGCCCCGATTCTCGCGGGCATGCGGGCGGCGGCCGAGACCTACGGCGTGCCGGTCATCGGCGGGCATAGCAATCTGCGCAACGATCACAGCCAGCTTTCGGTGGCGATTCTGGGCCGGGCCGAGAGACTGCTGACGAGTTTTGACGCGCGGCCGGGCGACCGTTTGGTTGCGGCGATAGATTTGCGCGGTGCCTACCGGCCGTATTTTTCCAATTTCGATGCGGCGAGCAGCGCGCCGCCGGCGCGGCTTCGTGCTGATCTCGAGATTCTTCCCGCGTTGGCGAAGGCCGGATTGAGCAGGGCTGCAAAAGATATCAGCCAGGGCGGGATTATCGGCACGGCGATCATGCTGGCGGAGTGTTCCGGCGTCGAAATCACGATCGATATCGAAAGCGTACCGAGACCGGCTGGGGTGGCGTTGGCGCAATGGCTCGACAGTTTTCCAAGCTTCGGTTTTCTGCTCTCGGTGGCGCCGGAGAATGTGGATGCGGCGATAGCGCAATTTGCAGCGCGCGAGATTTCCGCCGCCGATATCGGCGCGGTCAGCGCCGGCAGCCGGGTGATGATCGCGCAGCATGGCGAGGTTGAAACCATAAGGGATTTTGCGGCGCATCCGCTGCTTGGATGTGGACAGGCCCATGCTTAAACTCCGGATTGCCATACTGACCCATTCCACAAATCCGCGCGGCGGCGTTGTGCATGCGCTGGAACTCGGCGATGCGCTGGTCCGGCTGGGGCATGAAGCGGTAGTGCATGCGCCGGATGCGCGGGGCAAGGGATTCTTTCGTCCAACATTATGTGAAACGGTTACAATTCCGGCAGGCGTGGCGGGCAATGTCACGGATCTTGTGGCGCGGCGGCGGGGCGAGTACAGCCGGTATTTTCATGAGAAATCCAACGAAAAATTCGATGTTTTTCACGCGCAGGACAGCATCTCCGCCAATGCGCTGGCGGATCTGAAATCGAGCCGCGTCATTTCCCGCTTCGTCCGCACGGTGCATCATATCGACGAATTTGATGATCCGAAGCTGACAGCGCTCCAAATACGCGGCATCGCAGCGGCGGACCGGCATTTTACCGTCAGCCGGCATTGGCAGAAGCATCTGCGGGATGAATTCGGCCTCGCCTCGGAAGTCGTCGGCAATGGCGTCGATATTGCGCGCTTCACGCCGGCGCCCGATGCTGGGGACGCGCCATTGCGGGCACGGCTGAGGCTTGGCGGCGGTCCGGTTCTGCTGAGCATAGGCGGCATCGAGGAACGCAAGAACAGTTTTCGTATCCTGCAGGCATTTCAGGCATTCCGGCGCGCGCACCAAACGGCGCAATGGGTCATTGCCGGCGGTGCTTCTCTGTTGGACCACTCCGAATACCGGCAAAGATTCGATGCGGCGCGATCGGCGTCGGGCATGCCGGAAGATGCAATTATTATCACCGGTCCGCTGCCGCAAGCCGAGATGCCGGCGCTCTATCGCTGCGCCGATATGCTGGTGTTTCCTTCGGTGAGGGAAGGCTTTGGCCTGGCCGTGCTCGAAGCGATGGCGAGCAGCGTTCCGGTCGTCATCGCGAACATCGCGCCCTTCACCGAATATCTGAAACATCGAGATGCCGCCTGGTGCGATCCTTATGACGCAATGTCGATCGGCAGGGCAATGCGGCATGCGATAGCGCCGCCCGTGCGAGATGAATTGCGTGAAAATGGACGCAGGGTCGCAGCAGAACATGATTGGCGGCACACCGCCTCAGCGCATCTTGAGACCTATGCTTCAATACGGGAGCGCACCCATGCCTGAAATGCGCTACGATATCGAATGGCCGGACGGGGTGCGCGAATCCTGCTATTCGCCATCCTTGGTGATCAAGGATTATTTCGAGGAAAATCAGGCTTACGATCTGGCTGATTTTCTGCAGCGCAGCCGCATTGCGCTCAATATCGCGAGCGACCGGGTGAAGGCGAAGTACGGCTTTCCCTGTTCGCGCGCGCTTGGCCAGCTTGCAAAAATCGAAGCCGCCGCCGCGCGGCAGACCGCGCCGGACGGCAAAGTCAGAACATTTTCCTTTGACGATTTATAGCCGGAGTTTTTTCCATGTCGGGTACACCGCATTATCCAGTCATCATCATCGGCGGCGGCCAGGCCGGGCTGTCGATGAGCGCCTGCCTAAAAGACGCCGGGATCGCGCATCAGGTCTTGGAGAAAAACCGGATTGCGCATTCCTGGCGCACCCAAAGATGGGACGCCTTCTGCCTGGTTACGCCGAACTGGCAATGCCGGCTACCGGATTTTCCCTATGCCGGCAACGACCCGGACGGATTCATGCTGCGCGATGAAATCGTGCGCTATGTCGAGAATTTTGCCGAACGGATTCAGGCGCCGGTGCTGGAGGGGGTTGCGGTGACGAATCTCACCCGCAATGCCGGCGGCTTTGCGTTGCAGACCGGCGCCGGGGAGATGACCGCGGATACCGTGGTGCTGGCGGTCAGCGCCTACCACGTCCCGAAAATTCCGCGCATCGCCGAGGGCATCGCGGCGAATATCATGCAGATCCACTCTTCAGCCTACAAGAATCCCGGGCAACTGCCTCCGGGCGGCGTGCTGGTCGTGGGCTCCGGGCAATCCGGCTGTCAGATCGCCGAGGATCTGCATCTGGCCGGCAAAAAAACGCATCTCATCGTCGGCAGCGCGCCGCGCTGTCCGCGCTTCTACCGCGGGCGCGACGCCGTCGCCTGGCTGGACGATCTGGGGCAATATGATCTGCCGGTCGAGCAGCATCCGAAAGGCGAGGAGGTGCGCAAACAGGCCAATCATTACCTCACCGGCCGCGATGGCGGACGCGATATCGATCTACGGCGTTTTGCGCTGGAGGGGATGGCGCTGTACGGCCGGTTGAACGATGTGAAAAATGGGCGGCTGCAATTGGGCAGTGATCTGGCGCGCAATCTCGATGGTGCCGATAACGTCTATAATGGCATTTGCGCGCTGATCGACAAGCACATCGCGGATGCAGACATTGAAGCGCCAACCGGCGAGCATTACAAACCCGTCTGGCAGCCGGACGAAAATATCGCTGAACTCGATCTGCACGCTGCCGGCATCACCAGCATCATCTGGGCGACCGGATTCAGCTCCGACTGGTCATGGGTGGATTTGCCGATCTTCAACGGCAGAGGTTACCCCGCGCATAAGCGCGGGGTAACCTCTGTCGACGGTATTTATGTTCTCGGCCTGCCCTGGCTGCACAGCTGGGGCTCAGGCCGTTTTGTTGGCGTCGCCCGGGATTCTGCTTTTATTGCTGAACAGATCCAGGCGCGCGCAAGCGAAGCAGCAGATTATATCCGGCGGCGGCCGGTGATTGCGTGATAAATAACCAGAATCACCACCGCGCCGATCACCGCGACGAACAGACTGTATAAATTGAACCCCGTGACGGGGACCGCGCCGAGGGCATTGAATATCTCGCCACCCACCAGCGCGCCGACGATGCCAAGCACCATGTCCATCAGCGGGCCTTTGCCGCCGTTATCGACGATCCGGCTGGCGATATAACCGGCGATTAACCCGAGGACGATCCATCCTAGTATTGACATGTGACACCTTCCCAAACGCTGTTGCAACCGACTGAGAGATGTGGCCCGGCCCGTTCCAAAGCAAGACCATGGGCCGCCTGATAACCGAAACGTAACTAAGTAAGCCGCAGCCGCCGGGCCTCGATTCCCTGCCAGGCCAGCAAAACCGGCACCGCGATGACAAAGTCCCGCGCCCGCCGGAGCAGCGATAGCGACAGCGCAATTTCGGGGGGAATGCCGAAAATAGCGCCCAGCAAGGTGTAAGCCGCTTCCTGGATGCCGATCCGGCCCGGGATGAAAAACGCCAGCGCCATGATGGCGTGCAGCATCGCCTCGATGGCCATAGCGGTGGCAAAGGTCAGCGGCACGCCGAGCGCGTGAAATCCGACATAGGACGCTGTAGCGGTGCCGAACCAGCAGACCAGATGGAAAAATGCCGCCAGCGCCAGCCGCCCGCGCGCGGCGTACATCTGGTCAAGCGCTGCCTGTAGCCGGTCCAATTGTTCCGCCGCGCCGCGCCCGGCACTACTGACCCGACCGGTGGTGCCCGCGATGCGCAACGCTAGAGCGCGGAACAGTTTGCCGCCGCCCCGCTGCACTAGGATCAGCCCGACGCTCATCACGACCGCGACGCACAGGCCGATCGCCACCGGCAGCAATAGCTCGCTATGCGGGGCCAGATAGGCCAGAATCGCGAGCCCGAGGCCGATGAACACCAGTTCGGCAAGAAATTCGGTGGTGACATCGCCGAGCGTGGAGGCCGCGGCATCCATGGCGTTGACCCCATGCAGGGTGATGATGCGGGCGCCGAGCACATAGCCGCCGACCTGGCTGAACGGCAGGAATTCGCCGGTGGCGTCGCGCACCAGCCGGCCCCAGACGCAGAGCCAGAAGCTGCCATGGTTGCGGCTGCGCAATAGCATGCGCCAGCACAGGCCGAGCCCGGCGGTGATGCCCAGCTGGGCAAGGATATAGAGGCCAAAATTCGCCGGCCGGACCGACGCCAGTGCCTTGATGACGTCGCCGACCCCGAAATAAATGACAAGCCCGGTAATGACGGCAATCCCGGCCAGCACAATGCCGGCCGGGAGCGCGCGGCTGCGGAGACTCACGCTATCTTCGGCTTTTTCTTCGGACGAATGAACAACCGGGCAAAGCGGACCAGCTTCGGCAGGGTGGTGGGGCGCTTAAGCCGCGGATCGTAGCCCGCCATCCGCTTTTTATCCTCGCCCAGGCAGATATCCATCAATACCGCCGGGTCCATCTCGTCGGTCAGCGCTTTTGAGCCGTTCATCGTGAAATTGGCGTCGGCACCTTCCAGCCCGTCCACCGCTTTGGCCAGGCCGATTCGCTCCCAGATCAGAAATGCCCAGACCGCGGCCGTCTTCAAAGCGAAATAGGGCCGGCGCCAGAGCGGCATGGTGGCTTTGTGCCAGGCGATCCAATTGGTGAAAAACAGGATATGCCGGCCTTCTTCCTGGATGACGGGCTCGAAGGTCTCGACCAGTTCCGGCGGAAAATAGCCGGAGCGATTCGCCATCTCGAACAGGCCATAGGCGAAAAAACTGTCGATGCATTCGGAATAGCCGGTCACCATGAAACCCCATTCCGCGTCGTTGGGCAAAGCGTAATCCTCATCCGGTGGGATGGGAATGTCATAGGCGGCGACCAGCCGGGCCAGCACATCGCGGTGCCGCGCCTCCTCGCCGGCCATATGCATCAGGGCTGTGCGCAATTGCGGATTGCTGACGGTTTTGGCGAA
The DNA here is from genome assembly GCA_026225115.1 of Rhodovastum atsumiense. GTDB lineage: Bacteria > Pseudomonadota > Alphaproteobacteria > Acetobacterales > Acetobacteraceae > Acidocella > Acidocella atsumiense_A. The sequence continues at coordinate 16,986 of JAMFSE010000039.1, read as the reverse complement.
GGCCTCGATCCGGGCCGAGGCCTTGATTTCGGTCTGCACCGCAATTTCCCAGATCGGCAGCGAGGTGACGCGCTTCAGTGTTTCCGGGTCCAGCTTCGGCCAATCCAGTACCGCCGGCTTATACGGGTTGTAGGTTTCGAGCAGCAACCGGGTCAGCATCGCGAAATGAGCGGGATCGCCGAACCTGATCGGGCCGGGGACGTTATAGTCCCAATGCCGCATTTTAAAATCGGCGGTGGCGATGGTAGCGCTGGTTATGTCGTCCACAGGCAGGTCTCTTTATCCCTAGTGTTGCGCGCCGGCTGGCAATGCGTTCTACACCAGCGCATCTTCATGCCATATAAGCCCAAAAACCATGCTGTCACGCTCTGATATTACGCTGATCACCGGCGCCACCGGCTTCGTGGGCGCCGCCGTCGCCCGCAACCTGGCCGCAAAGGGCCACCGGCTGCGGCTGATGGCCCGTGCCGGCAGCGACCGGCGCAATTTTGCCGGCATTGAGGCGGAGGTGGTGGAAGCGGATCTGTCGGCCCCGGAATCGCTGCCCGCCGCCGTCGCCGGCTGCCGCTATCTGTTTCACGTGGCCGCCGATTACCGGCTCTGGGTGCCGGATCCGGCCGCCATGCGCCGGACCAATATCGACGGCAGCATCGCGTTGCTGCGCGCCGCCCAGGCGGCCGGGGTGGAACGCTCGGTCTATACCAGCTCGGTCGCGGCCCTTGGGTTGACGCTGGACGGCACACCGGCGGATGAGACCACGCCGGTGCAGCGGAGCCATCTCATCGGCGCCTATAAACGCTCCAAATACGATGCCGAGCAGGCCGTGCGGGCGCTCAGCGCCGAACAGGATATCGTCATCGTCAACCCGTCCACCCCGGTGGGGCCGGGCGATGTAAAGCCGACTCCGACCGGCCAGATGGTGCTGGACGCCGCCAATGGCCGGATGCCGGCTTTTGTGGATACCGGGCTCAATATCGTCCATGTGGATGATTGCGCGGAAGGCCATGTGCTTGCGATGCAGGCCGGCCGCCGCGGGGAAGCCTATATTCTGGGCGGCGATGACATGATGCTGGGCGCGTTTTTTGCTGAAATCTGCCGCCAGGCGCAGCGCAAGCCGCCAAAAATCCGGCTTCCCATCGCACCACTCGTGCCGCTTGCCTGGCTGCTGGAGCGGGTTGCCGGCGTCACCGGAAAAACCCCGCTGATGACGACCGAGATTCTCAAAATGGCCCATAAAAAGATGTTTTTCCGCTCAACCAAAGCCATCTGGGAGCTGAATTACGCGCCGCGCCCGGCGGCGGCGGCCATTGCCGGCGCGCTGGATTATTTCACCGCCCAGGGGCTGATTAAATGATCGCCTTCCTGGCCCTTATCATCTGGCTTTATCTCTATTTCTTGCACGGAAAATTCTGGCAGTCCGGCCCGGAACTGCCGCCCGCCACACCCGCCGAATGCCCGGATGTGGATATCGTCATCCCCGCCCGGGACGAGGCGCAAACCATCGGCCCGGTGGTCGCCTCACTGCTGGCGCAGAACTACCCCGGCAAATTCCGGGTGATCCTGGTGGACGACAATTCAACCGATGGCACCGCCGAACAGGCCCGCAACGCGGCGGGCGCGCTTGCGGAGAAACTCCTTATCGTCGATGGCGCCAAAAAACCCGCCGGTTGGTCCGGCAAGCTTTGGGCGCTGCACCAGGGTGTTGAAGCAAGCTCGGCGCCCGTGCTGCTGTTCGCCGATGCCGATATCACGCATGATCCGCGTCACCTCTCCGCCCTTGTCAGCCGCCTGCTGGCGCCGCGCACCGATATGGTTTCGGAAATGGTGCGGCTGAATTGCGAGACCTTGCCGGAACGCGCGCTGGTGCCGGCTTTCGTGTATTTCTTCCAAATGCTCTATCCCTTCGCCAAGGTGAACGACCCGTTTTCCGGCACCGCGGCGGCCGCCGGCGGCACCGTGCTGATCCGCCGCGACGCATTAGCCCGCATCGGCGGGATCGAACAAATAAAATCCGCATTGATCGACGACGTAACGCTTGCCCGCGAGGTCAAAAAATTCGGCCCCATCTATCTCGGCCACTCGGGCCTTGCCACCTCCATCCGCCCCTATGCGGAATTTGGGGACGTGTTCCGGATGGTCTCGCGCTCGGCCTTCACCCAGCTGAAATATTCCGCCATCCTCCTGGCCTTGACGTTAATCGGCCTGGCACTCGTCTGGCTGGTTCCGGCCTATGAGACCATCTTCGGCCATGGCTGGCACTTCCTGTTCGGCCTGGCCGCCTATGGTCTGGCCGCCATCAGCTACCTGCCGACACTGGCCCGCTACAACACCTCAAAATTCTGGGCCCTTGCACTGCCCCTCATCGCCTTGTTCTACATGGCCGCCACCTTCTCCTCCGCTTTGGACCACTGGCGCGGCACCGGCGCCAAATGGAAAAACCGCAGCTATGGGGCGGATGTATGAAGCAAGGAAGCAAGTTCTTTTTTGAAAAAAAGAACCAAAAAACTTTTGTTATTCTGGGTCATGGGCTGTGGCAGTGCCAACGCCCATGCCCCAGCATGAAAAAGTTTTTTTGCTTCTTTTTGTTCACAAAAAGAAGTTACTTGCCTTTCGTGTGCTTCTCTTGAACTCAGCGCTTAACGACAACATTGCGCGGTCGCCGGTTTTGGCGCCGGAGGCTAATGTTGAGATCTGGTCGGGCAAGGATAAGGCGGACGAGAATTTTCCTGTTGGGTCCTGGCTGATTCGGAAGAGCCTGCGGGCGCATGTGCATGCCTATTACAGTTTTGCGCGCAATGCCGATGATATTGCCGATCATGCCGAGCTGCCGCCGGCGGAGAAAATCGCGCGGCTGGATGTGATGGAAGCTGTGTTGGTGGGTGAGCGCGAGGAGGGATCGTCTTCCGCGTTGCGGTTGCGGGAGAGCCTGGCGCAGAGCGGGGTGTCCGCCATGCATGCGAGGGAATTGCTGATTGCGTTCCGTCAGGATGCGACCAAGACCCGGTACGATAACTGGGCGGAGCTGATGCGGTACTGCCGTTATTCTGCGGCACCTGTCGGCCGCTATGTGCTGGCGCTGCATGGCGAGTCTGAGGATACCTGGCCGGCTTCCGATGCGCTATGCGCGAGCTTGCAGGTTTTGAACCATTTGCAGGATTGCGCGGAAGATTTGCGAAGCCTGGATCGATGCTACGTGCCGCAGGATTGGCTGGCCCAGCATGGGGTGCGGACCGACGATATCGCCCGCAACAAGACTGTATCTGGTTTGCGCGCCACGTTTGATGACATGCTGCGCGAGACTCGCGTGTTGAACGACGCGGCTTCGGCGTTGCCGGGGCTGGTTAAAGCCCGAAGGCTGCGGGTGGAGACGGCCACCATCGCCTCCATTGCCCGGCGTTTGACCGGCCGGTTGCAGAAAAACGATCCGTTGGCGGGCCGGGTGAAGCTGAAATTGCCGGATCTTCTGGCGGCGAGCCTGCTGGCGCTGCCGAGGTTCGCATGAGCATGCAGGATCTGGCGGCAAGCGATGTTGCGGAGGTCACCGGGATCGTCCGGGAGTCCGCCACATCGTTCTACCACGGCATGAAGATTCTCGACATTGAGCGCCGCACGGCGATGTATGGCATCTACGCTTTTTGCCGCAAGGTGGATGACATTGCCGATGACGACGATGTGCCGTTTGCCGAAAAGCGGGAGGCGCTTGAGAGCTGGCGCCGGCACATCGCCGCGTTATTCGCTGGCAATGCCGATGACGCCATCACCCGCGTGCTGCGCGCCAGTGCCGTAGAATATAGGCTGCGGGAAGTGGATTTCATCGGCGTTATCGACGGCATGGAGATGGACGCGGGCGAACCGATCGTGGCGCCGCCGCTGCCCATGCTTGATCTGTATTGCGACCGCGTTGCCTCCGCCGTCGGCCGGCTGTCGGTTTGCGTGTTCGGCGATACAAGTGCCGCGGCGCAGGATGTCGCCTACGCCCTTGGCCGGGCTTTGCAGCTTACCAATATTTTGCGCGATGTCTGGGAAGACGCGCAGCGCGGCAGGCTTTATCTGCCCTATGAATATCTGGTGCAGGAATATGTGCCGGTGACGGTGGCTGAAGCGCTTGAGTCACCGTATTTGCCGGCGGTCTGCGCCAAGCTTGCCGATCTTGCCGAAAAATATTTCGCGCAGGCCGAGGCCGCCATGCGGCTTTGCCCGCGCCGGGCGATGCGTCCCGCGAAATTGATGGCCGCCAGCTACCGGCCGCTGCTCGGCATTCTGCGCGCCAGCAATTTTTCCTATTCAGAACACCGAGTCTCGCTGCCGAAATATAAAAAACTGTTGCTGGCGGCACGACTTTATCTCCCATGATCGCGGTATGAGTATCCAGATTATCGGCGCCGGGCTGGCCGGGCTGGCAGCGGCCTGCGCGCTCACCGAACGGGGCGAGCATGTTGTTCTGCATGAGGCGGCCAAGGCCGCCGGTGGCCGGGCGCGCTCCTATTTCGATCCGCAATTGAATTGTAGGATCGATAACGGCAATCATTTGCTGCTGTCGGGCAACCGCGCGACCATGGCGTTTCTGAGCCGCATCGGCATGCGGGACTCGCTTGCGGGACCGGCGACGCCGGTATTTCCGTTTGTCGATCTTGAGAGCGGCGCGCATTGGAAGTTGCGGATGAATGCGGGGCGTCTGCCGTGGTGGATTTTCAGCGCCTCCATGCGCGTCCCGGGAACCAGGCTGCGGGATTATTTCTCGCTGTTGAAACTGCGCAGCGCCGGTGCGGATGATCTGGTGGAAAACCTGGTCGGCAATATCGGGCCGCTATACCGCAACCTGCTGGAGCCGTTGGCCGTCTCGGCATTGAATACGCCGCCGGAGATCGCCTCCGCTCTGCCGCTGGCAGCGGTGCTGGCGGAGACGATCGAGCGTGGCGGGGCTGCGACCATTCCACGCTTTCCGAAAATCGGCCTGTCCGAGAGTTTCGTGGATCCGGCTTTGGCCTGGTTGACGGCACGCGGTGCCGATATCCGGCTCGGCAGCCGTGTTGCCGAGATCGACCCGGCGCAGAAAACAATACTGGCGGCGCCGCCCTGGATCGCGGCGGAGTTGGTGCCTGGCCTTATTGCGCCGGATGAATTCGAGGCGATTTGCAACCTGCATTTCAAATGCAGGATCGACCCCGGCGGGGCCGGGTTCTGGGGATTTGTCGGCGGCACCGCGGAATGGGCCTTTGCCAAGGGCGATATTCTTTCGGTGACCGTCTCGGCGGCCAACAGATACAACGACGTGGAAAACGCCGTGTTAGCGGCTAAGGTCTGGGCAGATCTGGCGGCGGCGTTCGCGTTGCCCCCGGAGATTCCCGAGCACCGTGTTGTGCGCGAAAAACGCGCGACTTTCGCGGCGACTCCGGCCCAGCTGGCGAGGCGCCCGAAAACCCGGACCGCGCATAAAAACCTGATGCTGGCAGGCGATTGGACGGATACCGGACTGCCCGCGACGATCGAGGGCGCGATCCGGTCCGGCAACGCCGCCGCACTGGCATTTTTGGCGGATAAATGACAATAAGCCGCGCATGTATGCGATTCTGAATGAGACCATCTCCCACGCCAATGCCTCGCTTCGCGATGAGCAGCGGGGCGACGGCCATTTCGTCTATGAGCTTGAGGCCGACGCCACCATTCCGGCCGAATATGTTCTGCTGGAGCATTACCTCGACCGCATCGAACCGGAGCTGGAGGCCAAGATCGGCGTCTATCTGCGCGGTATCCAGGGCGACTCGCCACAGAATCCTGGCGGATGGCCGCTGTTCCACGACGGCAAGCTCGACCTCTCGGCCTCGGTGAAAGCCTATTTCGCGCTGAAGGCTCTGGGCGACGATCCGCAGGCGCCACATATGCTGCGCGCCAAAAATGCGATCCTGGCGGCCGGCGGCGCCGAGCGCAGCAATGTCTTCACCCGGATCCAGCTGGCGCTGTTCGGCGCGGTGCCGTGGCGCGCCTGCCCGGTGGTGCCGATCGAGCTGATGCTGATGCCGGATTGGTTCCCGATCAACATGCGCAAGGTCTCCTACTGGTCGCGTACGGTGATGACGCCGCTGATGGTGCTGACCGCGAAAAAGCCGCTGGCGAGGAACCCCAAAAACATCCGCGTCGATGAATTGTTCCGCACCCCGCCGGATCAGGTTACCGACTGGATCCGCGGGCCGTTCAGATCGTCCTGGGGTTATTTCTTCAAATATCTCGACGTGGCGCTGCGCGCCGGCGAGCCGTTTATCCCCAGCAAAATCCGTGAACGCGCGATCACCGCGGCGGTCGATTTCGTCAAGGAACGGCTGAACGGCGAGGATGGTCTCGGCGCGATCTACCCGGCCATGGCGAATTCCGTGATGATGTACGATTTGCTGGGCTACACCCCGGATCATCCGGATTTCGCGATCGCCTGGGCCTCGGTGCGCAAACTGCTGGTGGTGAAGGACGACCAGGCCTATTGCCAGCCCTGCCTGTCGCCGATCTGGGACACTGCCTTGGCCGGCCATGCGCTGGCGGAATCCGGTAGCGAGGACGAATTGGCGGCCGCCTGCAAATGGCTGGAGTCGAAACAAATCCTCGACGTCGTCGGCGACTGGGCGGATAACGCCGCACCTGGCACCGCGCCCGGCGGCTGGGCGTTCCAATACAACAACCCGCATTATCCCGACGTGGATGACACCGCGGTTGTCGGGATGCTTTTGCATCGCAGCAAGGACCCGGCTTACGAAAATGCGATCGAACGGGCGCGGCAATGGATTCTCGGCATGCAATCCAGCAACGGCGCCTGGGGCGCGTTCGATGTGAACAACGACCGCGAATATCTGAATCACATCCCGTTTGCGGACCACGGCGCATTGCTCGATCCGCCGACGGAAGATGTTACCGCGCGCTGCATCTCCTTCCTCGCGCAATTGGAAAACGATGCCGATAGGCCCGCCATCGCCCGCGGCATCACCTACCTGCGCGAAGTGCAAAAACCCGACGGCAGCTGGTTCGGCCGCTGGGGCACCAATTACATCTACGGCACCTGGTCCGTACTCTGCGCCCTCAACGCCGCCGGCGTGCCGCATGACGACGTAATGATACAGCGCGCCACTGACTGGCTGATCAAAACACAGCGCGAAGACGGTGGTTGGGGCGAAGATTGCGAAAGCTACGCCGACGCGCCCGCCGGCGAATATACCGAAAGCCTGCCCAGCCAATCCGCCTGGGCCATGCTGGGCCTGATGGCCGCCGGCCTTACCGATCACGACGCCGTAAGACGCGGCGCCGCCTATCTGCAATCGGTGCAAGGGGAAGACGGCAGCTGGAAAGAAAAACCCTATAATGCCGTCGGCTTCCCGCGCGTGTTTTATTTGCGGTACCACGGCTATCCGAGGTTTTTCCCGCTGATGGCGTTAAGCAGATACAAGAATCTGCTTGCAAGCAACGATCGGCAAGTGAAGTACGGATTCTAAGAACAGCAGTTCTTTTTTGAAAAAAAGGCTGGCCGCCTGCAAACCAAAAAACTTCTATTGCTCCAGGGCATTGGCTGTGACGGAGCCAACGCCCATGCTCCAGCAAAAAAAAGTTTTTTTGCTTCTTTTTGTTCACAAAAAGAAGTGCTTCTCTTGCCTTTAACCTGGATTATGCGGCTTGCCGGCACGCAGGCTTTGCAGCGTGTCGTCGCAGGCGTTTTTATCCCCCAGGCCCAGGCGGATGGTTGGGATCAGCGCCAATGGCGGGAACAATATGCCTAGGCCGATTGCCGGTAGTGCGCGTGCGGCGAGCGGGCCGGGGGCCGGTAGCACGCTTGGGTGTTTCAGGGTGCCGTGGATATTGATCGGCGTTGAGAGCGAGCCGATGGAGAAATGCGTTGCCTGGGTCCAGAGCTGCAGGTTCAGGGTCTCGGCGGTGAGATTTGCCGAGCCGGAGCCTAGGATATTGGCTTCCGGGGTGGCGAGCAGCAAGGCTTTGGTGTCCATCTGACCCTTGCTCAGGGTGAAGTCGGACACCAGGCATTGAATGTTGGTTTTTGTTGGGATCCCGAGGGCGGAGAGCACCGCGTCACCGGCCTGCAGGCCGGCCAGATCGACCATCAGCGCGCTGATATTGCCGCCATGGCTCATAAAAAGTTCCATGCCGCCGTCGCCATGGCCGAGCATTGCCGCCACCGTATTGCCGGTCGCGATGAGATGCGCGGAGCCGCCGACGGTGCCATCCCCGGCGAATGTGTGCGTGGAGGCCATGAGGCGCGCCAGCTGCAACCGGCGGAATTCGATATTGGCCGTGGTATGCAGCACGTTATGAACTGGGCGCAGATCTATATTGCTGGTGATGGTGCCGGTGCCGACCGCGAAGTCCAGCGGGTGCAGCGAGATGCGGCCGTCCTCGATCGAGAGATTTACGACGACGTTATCGAGCGGCACGTTTTTGTTGATGATGTGCTCGCCGGTGTAGTGCACCTCAAAATTTGCCATGTTGAGTTTTGGCAGATTGATGGGCGTGGAGGGCAGTAGTTTCGGGTTCTCGACCGCGGCGGCGACTTTTTCCTTGGTCGCGGCGGTTTGGCCTGGGGTGGTGGTTTTGCCCGGGGTGGCGCCGAGGAAGCCGCCCAGATCGGTCAGGTCGACGCGATGCGATGCCGCGGTCGCCGTCACCAATGGCTTGCCGCCGGAAATCGGATGCGTCTCGTCGAGATTGCCTTCAAGATCGCTGGAGCCAACCCGTCCGACGAAATTATCGAATCGGATGGTGTTCTTGGCGTAATCGAGATGGCCGGTAAGGCTGTAGGGCGGTGTGGCAGGCAGCGGAATATTGGTGAGCTGAAAAAGGTCCGACATATCTTGTCCGGCGAGGGTCAATTTCAGCTTGGCACCGCCAAAGCTCATCGGTTGCTCGATGGTGCCGAGCAGTGCGACGGTGGTGTAGCCATTGGCGATATGCAGATCCACCGGATAGGGCTGCGCCGGATCGCGCAGCGACAGCAAGGCGCCGCCCTTGAAATTGCCGGTGATGGGCTGCTTGGCGTAGGTGCCTTTTGCCGTCACGACGAGGATGTTCGGATCGTTTTCAAAAATTCCGGTGGCGGGCGCAGCTTCCGTATGGATCGTCAGGTCCATATTGGTTTTGTATTTCGCCATCACCACGCTGGCGGCGCCATTATGAATATAGAGATTACCGATCTGCGTTGGCTTGCTCTTGCTGGTGCTGCTTTTCAGTTTCAGCCTGTAGTTATTGGTGCCGTCCGGCAGCTGCCGCATGTTTGCGACCGGGCGTTCCACCACAATCTTGGACAGGGTCAGCACCCCGTTATGGAAGTAGCCTAATACATCGACCTCGATCACCAATTGATCGATGGTGGCGAGATCGCCGTCGAAACCCTTTGGATTGGCGATGACGATTTTATCCGCGGCGATCAGCGTGGTGCGGCCGAGCCGCACATGCAGATGCTGCAGCGTGACCTTGCGTCCCAGCGTTGAGGACGCATCGGTTTCAACCAGCGGGATGAACCAATCCCAGTTCCAGAAAAAGAGGAGCAACAGGATTAGGACGATAACGCCGCCAAGGATTTCCAACCCGAGGATGCGGCGGCGGCGCGCGGGGGTTTGAACCGCAGGGGAGGGTACGTTGCTGTCCATGTTGTGACTAACTGGTCCCGCGTTTTTGCATGGCAACCGCAAAAACCCCAATCTGGATTGAATGTAACCGTTTCGGAATGTGGGCGATCCGCTCCGCGCGCTTCTCTGCGGCCGGTTAGAATGTCATAATGCCGGCATGGATGGTTTAAACGGTCTGCCGTTTTTGAAGATGCACGGCGCCGGCAATGATTTCGTGGTGCTGGATGGGCGCGCCCGGGCGCTCGCCATTTCCGGCAGCCAGGCGAAATGGATTGCCGACCGCAGACTGGGCATCGGCTGCGACCAGATCATCATGTTGGAAGTGGACGCCGCCGGGGGCGATGCCTTCATGCGGATATTGAACGCCGACGGCTCGGAATCCGGCGCCTGCGGCAATGCCACGCGCTGCGTCGCGGCGTTACTGGCGGGAGAGACGGGCCAGCGCCGAATAACCATCCGGACCATCTCCGGCTTGCTGCCATCCGAGATCGTTGGCCCCGGGCTGGTCGAGGTGGATATGGGCGAACCGCGGCTTCAATGGGACGAGATCCCGCTCGCAGGGCCGGCCGACACGCTGCATCTGAAAATCGCCATGGGTCCGGTCGAAGACCCGGCGGCCTGCTCCATGGGCAATCCGCACGCGACGTTTTTTCTCAGGGACCTGGCGGGTCTGCAGATCGAGACCATCGGTCCTGTGTTGGAGCGGAATAAAAATTTTCCCGAGCGTGCGAATATCGGCTTTGCCAGTATCGAAGCGCCGGACCGGATCCGGCTGCGGGTTTGGGAGCGCGGCTCCGGCCTGACTTTGGCCTGCGGTTCCGGCGCTTGCGCCGCTCTGGTCAACGCGCATCGCCGCGGGCTCGCCGGGCGGCAGGCGAATGTGCTGCTCGATGGCGGAGAGCTCGTCATCACCTGGCGTGAGGATAATCATGTGCTGATGAAGGGCCCCGCGGTTACGGCGTTCAGCGGCCTGCTGCCGGAGTTCGGCTGAGCCATGGCGCTTTCGGCGTTTTTCTCCAAACTCAAAACCGGGCTTTCAAAAAGCGCCGAAAAACTCGGCCAGAATATTTCCGCCACCTTCACCAAGCGCAAGCTGGATGACGCGGCGCTGGAAGAGCTGGAGGACATGCTGATCGCGGCCGATCTCGGCACCGCGGTGGCATCCCGGGTGATCGAGAATTTTCGCCGCACCCGCTTTGGCAAGGAAGTCAGCGATGTTGAAATCCGCGAGGCGCTGGCGAGCGAAATTGCCGCCATCCTGCAGCCTGTCGCCCTGCCGCTGAACCCGGCGCCGGGGCGCAAGCCGTTTGTGATTCTCATGGTCGGCGTCAACGGCGCCGGCAAGACCACCACCATCGGCAAGCTGGCAACCGCCTATCGCGAGCAGGGGCTGATTCCAGTTCTTGCGGCCGGCGATACCTTCCGGGCCGCCGCTGTCGAGCAGCTTCAGGTCTGGGGCACCCGCGCCCGGGCCGAGGTGATTTCGGCCCCGCCCAATAGTGATGCGGCATCGCTGGCGCATGACGCGCTGGCGAAAGCCCAGGCGCAGCGGGCGGATATATTGCTCATCGATACCGCCGGCCGGCTGCATAATAAATCCGTGCTGATGGAGGAATTGCAGAAAATCATCCGCGTCATTCGCAAGCTGGATTCCTCGGCGCCGCATGCGGTGCTGCTGACGCTGGACGCCACCACCGGGCAGAATGCGATCAACCAGGTGCGGACCTTCCGGGACATGGTGGATCTCACCGGGCTGATCGTCACTAAGCTGGATGGTTCGGCGCGCGGCGGCATCGTCGTGGCGCTGGCCGATGCGTTCAAGCTGCCGGTGCATGCCGTCGGCACAGGTGAGCAGGCCGGGGATTTGCGGCCGTTCGATGCAAGCGAGTTCGCCAGGGCGCTGGTCGGAATATAGCGCTCCGTCTTAAGGCTTGGTTTCTCTGGAATACCCGTATAGGTTGTCTAAATGGAGAGATTATCTCGTTTAGATGGTCTACGGGGCGTGCTCGCTGTTTATGTCATGTTTGGCCACGCGCTGCCGTTCGCGGATGTGCCGTATTGGCTGGCGGCGCCGTTCCGGCATGGCGAGGCCGCGGTCGATCTGTTTTTTGCCTTGAGCGGGCTGGTTATTTTCAATTCGCTCGAGCGGTTCAATTACCAGTTCTGGCCGTTTCTGCGGGGCCGGGCGCGGCGGCTCTTGCCGGTGTATTTTTCTGTGCTGGGGCTGGCGGTGGTGGTGATCTGCCTGGGCTCGCCGCTGCCTGGAATGCCCTGGATCGCGCCGACCTCCTATGCCGGATTGCTCTGGGCGCTGCCGCCGCAGCTGGTCTGGCATATCATCGCGCATTTTACCCTGGTGCACGGGCTTATTCCGCAGGGCGTGCTGCCCTGGGCCTGGATTACCGTTCTCGGTCCGGCCTGGAGCTTGTCTACCGAATGGCAGTTCTACATTGTCATGGGCCTGACGCTGCCGCGCATGAAAGGCTCCCGCCGGTTGATGCATTTCGCCTATGGAATGCTGGCGCTTGGCGCGGTTTATCGCGCCGGCGCGTCGTTTTTGCCGCCCTTTTGGCAGTTTAGCCGCGCCTTTCTACCGGATGCCGCGCCTTATTTCGCTTTGGGGCTCGCTGCCGCCGTCTGGATGCGCAGCCGCAACCCCATCCCTTATCTCATCTGCCTGCTTACCGTTTTCGGACTTGGCCTGGTCTCCGGCGTTCCATCCCGGGCCTTCATTTCCATCGGCTGGACGGTGGTGCTGCTGGCGCAGCGCAATCCGCGCATGGTTTTGCTGCCGAAATTGCTGGACAGCCGGGCGGCGCAATATCTGGGCGCCATCTCCTACCCGCTCTATTTGATCAATGAGCCGATGCAGCGGGCCTGCGCCATGCTGATCGCGCCCTTGACCCATGACAGCGCCGGGCTGTTTACGCTGCTATGGCTGCCGGCGGCGCTTACCCTGCCGGTCCTGGCCGCGATCGCTTTGCATCATTGGGTCGAAAGTCCGGGAAGACGGCTCGGCGCGTTCAATTTGCCGGTGCGGTCTAGAGCATGATCGCTTTAGCTGCGATCATGCTCTAGCATTTTTGAGCATTTTTGCTGAGGGCGATTCACGTTTTAGGTCTGCTCAAGCTGAGCGAACCTAAAACGATCGCGCTCTAGCCCGCCGGGAGCAGAGCGGAGCCTTCCGTAACGGCCAGGGCTTTCGATGGCGAGGTTCGCCACAGCATCGTCCCGGCCTTTCCGCAAACCGGGCAGATTGCGGTCCAATCAGAAGTTTCGGCGGAGCAATTGCCGCAGACCCATTTCGGCGCGGGGGCGGCGCTGGCCGCGGCGGCGGTCTCGGGGGTGGGGTCGAGGCTGGCGAGCACGGTAAACGGCCGCCTGTCGGTCAGCCCGGCCTGGATGGCGGCGTTGGCGTGGCGTTTGGCCTCGCCGGTCAGCTGGGCGTCGAGCGAGGTCTGGCTGAGCAAAAGCTCCGATTCCGGGCTTCCGGGTGCGGTTTTGGCAAGCTCGGCGGCGGCCTGCGCGCGCTCGATCGGTGAGGAAAAATGGGCTAAATAAGCGGTGGCAATCAGCGGGTGAGGCGCGGCTGCCCAGCCCTTCAACAGCGTCTTTTTGGCAGCGCGGTCGCGGCGGGTTTTTCGTAGCGCCTGCGCATAAGCGGCGATTGCCGGGGCAAATCCCGGTGCCGCCTTGATGGCCTGTTTGGCATAGCGCAATGCATCCGCCCCGTAGGCGGCTTCGTTCGCCGCGGCCGTCGCCAGCGCGGCAATTTCAGCCGGGGCGCTCGCCAGCGCCAGCGCTGCCCGGAAATCATGTTTCTTTAACGCAATGTCCAGACGCTGGGTCTGCAGCCAGGCGCTACCGGGATAGGCATCTTCGGCGGCCAGCGCGTGGATCGCGGCAATGTCATGGTCGCCGCCTTCCACCGCGTGCCGGAGCAGGCCGCGATGCCCGAGAAACGCCATGTCCTTATGCCCGGTCAGTGCCTGAAACGCCGCCTTTGCCTGCTCGGGTTTGCCGGAAAGCCGGGCGGATTCCGCGGCGAGCAACAGCACCAGGGGCGTATCGCCGAGCAGTTTGCGGGACTGCACTGCCGCCGCCTGCGCCGTTGCGGCGTCGCCGGCGGCCAGCGCCACGATCCCGCGCTGTAGCGCAATATCGCCCTGCTTCAGCCGCTTGTTGCTCCGCCAGCTGCCGATCCCGCCAGGCGCCCGCCGCACATGGCCAATCAGCCGCAGTAGAAGGGTCAGGATTAACACAATGACTACAAGGATCAGCACCGCAGCCGGCACCGAGGTTTGCACCGTATAATTGCCGGAATGCGCGGTCAGCGTGCCTGGAACCGTGCCGATCCACCAGGCGAGCGCCAGCAGCACGGCGGCGATAAGGATAAAGCGAATGGCGCGGAACATTTCAGGCCTGGCCCGCCATGGTGATCAGCGCGGCCCGCGCGGCCAGCAGGCCCCGGGCCCGGGGCAGCCAGTCCCCGAGGCCGGCCTGGGTGGTCGGACTTAGCCCGTCCAGCGTCGCGACGGCCCCCGCCAGGTCGCCGGCATTCAGCAAGGCCTGCGCCTGCGTCGTAATTGCGCTGGCGGGCGCGCCGACGACGACATTCGCGCCGTTGGTGATGGTGATCATGCCTTCCATCCGCGCCAGAACGCGGGCCCAGAAGGATTTGCCCTGCACCCGCTCAACGCTGACGAGATTGGCCTGGCGGGCGGCGGCGGGGAAGCTGAGGACCAAAGCCGCCTCGGTCGGCGGCGCTGCGGTGGCAAATTGCGCCAGCGCCGGCGGGGCGTTGGGGATATTGCCCAATGGCTGCCCGGAATCGAGCGCCATGCGCGCGATCTGCAACTGGTTGAGCAGGGTAATTTTTGCGGTCAGCTTGGTGAGGTCGGTGCTGCTGGCGGCAAGGGTCGCGATGGCGGCATGGTCGGTGGCCGATTGCGTCTGCAGCACGGTGACGGCGGCGCTGAGGTTGGCGATCTTCTGCGTCAGATCCGCCTGCACCATCACGCTGTCCGGCGCCGGCTGGGCGCGGTTGGCGTATTCCTGCAGGCCGGTCACCTGCGCCTGCAGCACGGCGATGGCGGTGGCGTTATTCGGAATCAGCTGGTGCAGCCGGTACAGATAGCCCTCGCCGGCGGCCAGCAGCAGGAAGCCGATAATACCGAGGACAGGCCAAAGGCTGCGCCGGGGTTTGAGCGCCGGCGGCGGGACTTCGACTGTCCGCGCCCGGCTCAACCCGGGCTGTAGCTCGGGCAAGGCTTCCGCAGGGGTTTCCGTCTCGCTCATCAACGCACACTCATCTGTAATAATGCCAGCAAATCCGCTTCCGCCGGCGCCAATGCGACACGGATCGCCCGCCAGGGCAAGCTTTGCAGCACCTCGGCAATGGCCGGGCTCAACGCCAGGCTCTCGATCCGCGCAGTCGCGGGCGGCCGCAAGGCGATGAAGGCTTTCGCCGTCTCCGCCGAATAGAACAGGGCTTTGTCGATGGCGCCCGAGGTCAGCGTCGCCCGTAGCGAAGCTGGCAGCACACGCAGCGGCGTGGCGGAATACACGCTGCGGCGAATCACCCTCAAGCCCGCGGCGCGCAGTTGGTGCGCCAGTTCGAGCCCCTGACGCGCGCCGGATGCCAGAAGATAGGTGCCGGGAATCGGCCGGGATGTGATCAGCCGGAACAGGTCTTTGGCATCCCCGGAAGCGCTCTCGACGGCCAAAAATCCTGCCTCGCGCAGCCGCGCCGCCGTTGCATCGCCCACGCAGAAGCACGGGATATTGCAGAAATTTTCGGGTAGCGCCGGGATCGCCTGGGCGCTGGTGATGATGATTGCCGCCGGCCGCTCAGGCAATTTCGCGGCGCGGCGCGCGATTTTAAGGCAGGGCAGCAATACCGGCTCGAAGCCCAGGCGCCGCAATTGCGCCGCCGTGGCGCTGGCGCCGGGTTCCGGCCGGGTGACCAGTACCTTCAAGGGGCAAAGATATCGGCCGGGCTGTCGGCTTTCAGGGACTCGCCCAGCGTTCTGCCCAAAAATTCCGCATCCGCTTTCGGGCCGGCGCAGGAGCGTTTCAGCAAAAACGAACCATCTTTGCGCGCGACCAGCCCGGTGAGATGCAGGCTGCCATCCGCCAGAAGCCGCGCATAGCCGCCGATCGGCGTGCGGCAGGAGCCGTCCAGTGCCGCGAGCAAAGCCCGCTCGGCCGTGGCGACGGCTTTGGCCTCCGGGTCCTCGATGCCAGCGAGCATCGCCAGCAATTCGGTATCTTCGGAACGAATGGTGATGCCGACAATGCCCTGGCAGGCGGAGGGCACCATCAGATCGGTGCTGAGCGGCAGGCTGGCCCGGTGTTCCAACCCCAGGCGCCGTAGACCGGCATAGGCCAGCAGGGTGGCCGCCACCTCGCCGGCGTCGATCTTGGCCAGGCGGGTGCCGACATTGCCGCGAAACAAGGTGAATTGCAGGTCGGGCCTTGCATGTTTCAACTGCGCCTGGCGGCGGACGGAGGCCGAGCCGATGACCGCGCCCTGCGGCAGCGCCGCGTAAGGATCGGCCGGATCAAGACCGGTGCGGCCCTCAGGCAGGATAAGCACATCGCGGGCATCTTCCCGCTTCAATGTGCAGGCCAGGGTAATGCCGGGCGGCAAAACCGTTTCCAGGTCCTTCAGGCTATGGACCGCGAAATCGATCCGCTTCGCCGCCAGCGCCTCGTGGATTTCCTTGGCGAACAGGCCCTTGCCGCCGATTTCCGCCAATGAGCGATCCTGCACCGCATCGCCGGTGGTGGTGATGATATGCTCCTCGAACACATCCATGCCTTTGAGCACCGGGCAGAAATGCCGCAGAAGCGCCAGAAAATGCGCGGTTTGCGCGCGCGCCAGCGGCGAGCCCCTGGTGCCGACTTTCAGCGGCAATGGCCGGCGGTGCGGCTGCACATCGGGACGGAACTCAGATGCGGGTCCAGGCGTCGCGGAATTCATCGGGCTGCTCTAGAGCATGATTTCCTAACGTCAATCATGCTCTAGCTTCGTTTTGCGATCAATTTCATTGGTGCAGGTCGAATCTGACGATTCGACCTGCACCAATATTGATCTAGAACCACCGCCATGGAACGAAAAGACGAGACCTTTCATGAAGCCATTTCCGGTCCGGTTCTAGGAATCGAAAGCTCCTGCGATGAGACCGCGGCCGCCATATTGGCACCGGATGGGCGGATCCTGGCTGAGCGGGTGCTGAGCCAGATCGCCGACCACGCGGCCTTCGGCGGCGTCGTCCCGGAAATCGCCGCCCGCGCCCATCTATCCGCTTTGGCGCCCATGGTGGCGGATGCCATGGGCGAAGCGAAAATCGCGTTCTCGGACTTGGGC
>JAMFSE010000038.1 GCA_026225115.1 Rhodovastum atsumiense | reverse complement strand
GGCACCGCAATCGGCGTGCCGCTCGGCATCGCCTTGATAACAATTGCACCGCAAGCGGCAATTTTAATATGGATACTGGCAGCCTTGGGCATTGTCATTTACGCCATGGCCTTGCCGGAACGCTACGATATCGCCTGCGGCGCCTATGCGTTCACGCTGATCGTCACATTGGCGGTGACAGGCGAAAGCTCCATCTTCATCCTGGCGTCGCGCGGCTGGGAGACGTTGATCGGCGGCGTATTGGGATTGTCGCTCGCTTTGTCGGTCGTGCCGCTGCACAGACCGCGCGCTTGATTAATAGGTAGACGAATGGCAGAGTCAGGCTCACCGTTCCAAGAAATAAAATGAGGAATACCGTGCCACCTGATTTCGATGTCATCGTCATTGGCGCCGGGTTTGCCGGCATGGCCATCGTCAACCGGCTGCATGAAAACCGGTTTACCGTGCAGGGCTTCGAGACCGGCAGCGATGTCGGCGGTACCTGGTACTGGAATCGCTATCCGGGCGCGCGCTGCGACGTGCCCAGCATGGAGTATTCCTACCAATTCTCCGAAGCGCTGCAGCAGGATTGGGAATGGACCGAGCGCTACGCCGCGCAGCCCGAAATCCTGCGCTACGCCAACCACGTGGCCGACCGTTTCGACCTGCGGAAATTCTTCAAATTCGAAACCCCCGTGCAGCGCGCCGAATATGATGACGAAACAGCCGTTTGGCAGCTCACCGCCTCGGACGGCAGCATCACGCGGGCGCGCTATCTGATCACGGCGGTCGGATGTCTCTCGGCTGCCAACACGCCGGACATCCCGGGCCTCTCCAGCTTTGCGGGCCAACTCGTCCATACCGCGCACTGGCCCGCAGAGGGCGTCGAACTATCAGGCAAGCGCGTCGGCGTTATCGGCACCGGTTCCTCCGCCATCCAGGCCATCCCGGTCATCGCCGAGGAAGCGGCGCGGCTTACGGTATTCCAGCGCAACGCCGCTTACAGCGTTCCCGCCCGCAACCGCCCGCTTGCCGCCGATGAAGTGCAGACGATCAAGCGCGACTACAAAGGCTTGCGTGCGTATTGCGAGACCAGGCCCGGCGCCTATGCGATGGAAGTGAACATGCAAAGCGCGCTTGACGTGAGCGCGGCTGAACGGCAGCGAATTTTTGAAGAAAGATGGCAGGGCGGCGGCATTCCGTTCACCGGAGCGTTCTACGATCTCACCATCAACATGGAATCGAACGACGCGGCGATGGAATTCTTTCGCAAAAAAATTTGCGGGATCGTGCATGATCCGGAAACCGCCGCTAAACTCATGCCGAAACACCGGTTCGGCGTGAAGCGTATTTGCGTGGATACCGGCTATTACGACACCTACAACCGCCCCAATGTGCAGCTCGTCGATCTCACCGAGGAGCCCATCGATACCATCACCGAGAGCGGTATCCGCACGTCAAAAACCGAATACAAGCTCGACACGCTGGTGCTGGCAACCGGATTCGATGCATTGACCGGCCCGCTGCTGCGGATCGACATTCGCGGCG
The DNA here is from genome assembly GCA_026225115.1 of Rhodovastum atsumiense. GTDB lineage: Bacteria > Pseudomonadota > Alphaproteobacteria > Acetobacterales > Acetobacteraceae > Acidocella > Acidocella atsumiense_A. The sequence goes on along the minus strand of JAMFSE010000038.1, from coordinate 17,046 downwards.
CCGCCGGCAGGCAATTGCGGGAAGTCTGGGCGCATGGTGCAGAGACCTATCTCGGGCTCGGCGTCGCGGGATTTCCAAACATGTTCGTCGTCTCCGGACCCGGCAGCCCGAGTGTGTTGTCGAATATGGTGCACACGATCGAGCAGCATGTCGAATGGGTGATCGACTGCCTGAAATATCTGCGCGAACATAATATCGAGCGGATCGAGGCAGAGGAAGCGCCGCAGCAGGCATGGGGTGAGGAGTTGATCGCGCTGTCCAGCATGTCGGTGATCTCAAAAGGCAATTCCTGGTACACCGGCGCCAATATACCGGGCAAACCCCGCAGGTTCATGGTGCATACCTATTACCCGGCCTATGTGCAGCGCTGTACGCAGGTGGCCGCTGCCGGCTATGCCGGTTTCAAGTTATCGCAAGGTGCTGCCTGAGAACTATTTCAGCGCCGCGGCATAGGCGGAGCCGATGACTTGCGCCGTTCGCGTCCAGCTGAATTCTTTGGCGCGTTCAAGCGATTTCATCCGCATCGATTGCTGAAGCTCCAGGCTGCCGACCACCGAGGCAATCGCCGCAGCCAGCGCCGTACAATCTTCCGGATCGACGACGATTGCCGCATCGCCAACCACCTCGGGAATGCTGGTGCGATTGGAGGCGATGACGGGAGCGCCGCAAGCCATCGCCTCAAGCGGCGAGAGACCAAAGCCTTCATAGAAGGAGGGAAAAACAAAGAGATTGGCGGCGTGATAGGCAGTGCCAAGGTCCTCCTGAGTAAGAGATCCCGTCATGACCACGCGCCCGCGGCCGCTGAGGCCGCTGACCGCGTCGAAAATCGGCAGATGATGCGCGGTGGCTTGGTTGAACTGGCCGACAAGCACGAGGTCGAACGCCATTCGGACATCTTCATCCAGCAAGGTGTAAGCGCGAACCAGCTGCAGAATCCCCTTATGCGGCGCCGTCCCTCCGGCGTAGAGGATATAGGGTTTTGCGAGATCGAACCGGCTGCGGAATTGCTGCACGGTATCCGCAGAACGAGGTACCGCCAGATCCGGCGAGGCCGCAAGCGGATGCACGATAATGCGATCCGATGCGATGCCGAAGAGCCGTTCGATCTGCGTCTTGGAGTAGATGGAATCGGTTAGAACGATATGCGCCTGCTTGCTCGCAAATTTGAGCAGCTGCCGGTAGAGCAGTTTGCTTCGCGAGAGCTGCTGCTGGTTTTCCCAAAGCGAGCAATCATGAATTGTCAGAACACGGCGGCCGCCGGACCAGCTCGAGGCACAATGATATGGCAGATGGATGACATCCGCCTTGGTCTTCAGCGTATGCAGCGGATATGAGACTGCTTCCCAGGCGGTCTGGGTTTTGAGATTTTGAATCCTGGGATTCACCACCGCAGCGCCCGCCAGCGCAAGCCGATCTATTTTGCGGTCCGCCGTGTAGGAAAGCTGCATGGCGCGATCGGATTGTAGAATGGGGATGACATTTGCGAGATAGGTGCCGATGCCGGAATGCCCCCAGCCAAGCGGATTGACGTTTATTTCTACGCGCACCCTGTCACCTTCCAAATCTTCGCCCGCTTGAGGCCTGTCAGTCGCAACACTAAATGCCTTTTCCCCACATAAAAGGCCATCGAATAATCAGCTCTATCCGCGTTCACGCCACCACGCGGCCGCTAACAAGGCCAGGGCGATCAGCATGGCCGGCAATGGCGGAAGCAGCGGCACTTCGCGCGTGCCGGTAACCGCGCTGGCGTAGCGCCGCCGCAACATCGGCGCCAATGCCGGCGCCGGATTTTTTCCAAGCCAGACGATATTGCTGGCGGCCGGCTGCAGCCATTGGCTGGTGGCGGCGAGATCCTGATACTCCTGTGCATTTTCCGCGGCCTCCGCGGCGTCCGTGGTAAGATTTCCCTCTACGACGCGCCACACGCCGGGCTGGCCGGCGGGCAGGCTGGCAGCATAGATTCCTGCAGTCTTTTGCTGCAGCTTCAGGCTAAGCTGCTGGCCGGACGGCGTGGTTATTGTTGCATCGCCGGGATAATTCGCGCTCAACGTCTGCCGCTGCACCATTAACTGGCCGGACTCGATGGTCGCAGTCAGCGCCTCGGCTTCCAGGGCCGGCTCATTCAGCAGCCAGTGCACGCAGCGCCGCAGCAGAGGCAGTGCCGGGCCGGCCTCGGCGCCGCCGCGGGTCCATAACCAGAACTGGTCGGAAAGCAGCATGCCGACGCGGCCTTTGCCGGACTTCGCCAAAATCAATAACGGCGCGTTATTCACCCCCTGCATCAGCACATCGCCCGCGGTCGGCGTCGCAATCTCCTGTCGAAACCACGGGGCGAGCTTGACGCCGGCAAAACCCGCGGTCACCGGATGCCGGGCGCCAAGACCGGTAATGCCCGGCGTAAAAGCCTGGGTAACCGTACCCGGCGCCCCCGGCACCGCCGGCAATACCGGCGCCAGCGGCGTGTAGGCCAGGCTGCCGTCGGTCGCGAATTCCGGGCCGACCTCGACCAGCAGAGCACCGCCCTGTTCGATGTGATTGGCAATGTTGGTAAGATATTGCGGCGGCAACAGGCCGGAGGCGTTGAATTGGTCGAGGATGATGAGGTCGAATTTGCCGATATCGTCGTCGAATAATTGCTGCACCGGAAACGGCACCAGCGCCAGCTCGCTCGGCAAGGCATCCATGATCTCACCGGGGGTGCGCAGAATGGTGAAATGCACCAGCTGAACCGCCGGATCGGATTTCAGCAGCACCCGCCAGGACCGTTCGCCCTGATTGGGGTCGCCCGAAATCAACAATACCTCGAGGCGTTTTCGAACCCCGTTCAAGGTGAATGCCGCCTGATTGTTCACCTGCGAAATCTCGCCGGCCAGCGGCGCCGCCGCAACCGAGATGATCGCCGCACCCGCGTGCACCGGCACGGCAACACTGGTGCGCACACCGGCCGGCACCGCCTGCGACCAGATTTCACTGCCGTTGACGCTGACGGTAACGGGAACCAGCCCGCCATCATCGCCGCCATGGTCGACCACCGTGAAGCCGAGCTGCACGCTCTGGCCGACCAGGCCGTAGGCGGGCGCAGCGTTCAACTGTAATTCGCGATCTCTCTCCTCACCCTGGGCGGTCAGCAGCCCGGTGAGCGGCGCCGGATCGCGCTGCTTCGGTGCGTCCGATATCTCGCCATCGGTAATGGCGATGACACCGGCAAGCTGCGCCACGGGAATATCGGCCAGCGCATCATGCAAAGCGGAAAACAGCGGCGTGCCGCCATCCGCGGCCGGCGGCGCGTCCACCACCCGGAATTCTAGATTTGGAATTTTAGCCGCATCCGCCTGCAGTTTTTTCAAACTCAACGCCGCCATCGCGTTGCGGTTGCCGATGGCCATCGATTGCGATCGGTCCACCACGGCGACCGCGATATCCGGAAGGCCATGGCGGGTCTGCACCACGTAGCTCGGACCGCAGAGGATGAGAAACAGCAGCGCGAAGCCGGGAATGCGCCATAGGGCGCCGCGCGCCCGCGCCGCCAGTGCGATGATGATGGCAATCAGGCTCGCAATACCGGCGGCCGCCAGCAGCGGCCAGGGCAGCAGAGGCGCGAAGCTAATCAATATTTTTCAAGGCGCAGGGTCCGCCTATTCAATCGCGGCCTTCAAACAAGATCCAAAGCGAATTTTTTCAAATCCTTCAGCGCGCAATATTGCAGGGCGCCGATCTCGGTTGCGCGCAGCAACACATGCGGCGCGGCGCCGGCGAGAAACGCCTCCGCCCAGCGCGGCGCGCACAGGCACCAGCGATCGCCGGGCTTCAGCCCGGCAAAGCCGTATTCCGGCATCGGCGTCATCAGATCGTTCCCGCGTTGCTTGCCGAAGGCCAGAAACGCCGCTGTCATCTCGACGCAGACGGTGTGGCTGCCGCGATCCTCAGGCCCGGTCGTGCAGCAGCCATCCCGGTAGAATCCGGTAAGCGGATCATAGGAACAAGGCTCCAGCACCCCGCCGAGGACGTTCAACGACTGTTTGCGCCGCTCCCCGCCGCTACTATCCAATGGCATCGCTTCCCTCCGTTTAACCGCCGCGCGAAGCCGGATGATAGAACAATCCCCGGCAGATGCCAGACGGCACGCCGTTCAATCATTCCTGGGCGTACGGATCATCAGCACCAGCGGCACGACCGCAAGGGTGAACCACAGCATCAGCCGGAAATCGTCATTATAGGCGATGATGCTTGCCTGCCGGGTAATCTGCGCATTCAGAAGTGCCGCGCCCGCCGGCAGATCGGGGTTCCAGAATCGCGCAATCACGGGGCTGTGCAACGCGCGATTGAACGGATCGACCACGCCGCTGATGATGGCGTGGTTGACCTGGGTATTGCGGACCAACAGCGCCCCGGTAATGGAAATGCCGGCGGCGCTGCCGATATTGCGCAGCAGGTTGTAAACGCCCGTAGCCTCCGTCCGCAGTGACGGCGCCAATGTCGCAAAGCTGGCGATGGTGAGCGGTATGGTAACAGCGCTGACGCCAAGCCCCTGGATGAAGCTGGTGCTGGCAATGGTCCAGGGCGAAACATCCGGGGTCCAACGCATCATCTCGCTCACCCCATAGGCGGTAATGGCAAGCCCGATGAAAATCAGCGGCCGCGGCCCGGTCACCCGCACCAGCCGGCCGGCGATGACTGCCGCAACCAGCGTGCCCGCGCCACGCGGCCCCAGCACAATGCCGGTCGTGATCACCGGGTAATTCATCATCTCCTGCAAATACGGGGCGAGCAGCGCCAAAGTCGCGTAAAGATTCATGCCGACGGTGAAATATAAAATGGTTCCGGCAACGAAATTGCCGTCGAAAAACAGGCGCGGCGAGAGAAAGGGTTTTGGCGCCAGCGCCGATTGCACCAGGAAAATATAGAAACCGGTGACAGCGGCCACGGCTTCGATGATGATTTCAGGCGAGCTGAGCCAGTCCAGCGTCTCCCCGCGGTCGAGCACCAGCTGCAATCCGCCGACCGCGAAACTAAGCGCGATGAAGCCGATCCAGTCGAGTTTCTGCGCGCTGGCAGCCACCGTATCCTTCAGGAAGAACAGCAGGCCGAAGGCGGTGACGATGCCGAACGGGACATTGATATAAAACACCCAGCGCCAGCTGTAATCTTGGGTCAGCCAGCCGCCCAAAGTCGGCCCCAGAATGGGTCCCATGTTGACGCCGACCGCCCACATGCTCATGGCGACCCCGCGGCGCGCCGGCGGATAGATATCGAACAGTACCGCCTGGCTGAGCGGCACCATCGGCGCCCCGCAAAGCCCCTGCAGGATCCGGAAAAACACCATCTGGTCGAGCGATTGCGCCGCGCCGCAAAGGATCGAGGCCAAAGTAAAGCCGATGATCGAATAGAAAAACAGCCGCGCCCGGCCGAACCGCGCGGCAAAAAACCCGATCGGTCCGGTCATGATCGCGGTGGCGACGATATAGCTGGTGAGCACCCAGTTGATCTGATCCTGGCTCGCCGCCATCGACCCCTGCATATAGGGCAGAGCGACATTGGCGATGGTGCCGTCCAGCGCGAACATCACCGAAGCCAGGATCGTGCAGCCGGTGATGATGCCGCGATGCCGCGGTTGCCCCAGATTTTCCGCGAATGTTTGCACTGGCGCGGCGTCACGCTCCGCCGGCAACGCCTCGGTTACCGGTTCAGCCAAGGCCGCCTGAACCCCTTTGACGGACGCGGCGTTCCCTGTGCTGACCTGAACCCATCGGGAACCCTTAATGATGACGTTTCGCCGGGCCGAATATCATCCTTTAGCCTGGAAGGCCAGAGTTGCTGACGTATTTCGGTCAGCAAATGGACTTAAGGTTTGCGGAATCCTGTGGCCACGACATACATTTCTTTGCTGTCTTTCCGGCTTGCGGGCGGCTTTGCGTGCCGCACGGTCCGGAAATGTTTCTTCAGCAAATTCAGCATTTGCTGCTCGGCGCCGCCTTGGAACAGCTTGGCGACGAAAGCCCCGCCCGGAACCAGGATAAGAATGGCGAAGGCCAGCGCCATCTCCGCCAGCGCCATGATGCGAATATGGTCGGTCGCCACATGGCCGGTGGTGTTCGGCGCCATGTCGGAGAGCACGATATCCGCAGGACCGCCCAGCAGTTCGATCAGCCGGGCCTCCATCCCCTCCTCGGTAAAATCCCCCTCAATAAATTCGGCGCCGGCAACCGGCAGGATCGGCAGCAGATCGATGCCGATCACCTTCGCCGCCCCGCGCGTCAGCGCCACCTGGCTCCAGCCGCCGGGTGCGGCGCCCAAATCCACCACCCGGGCATTTTTCCCAACCAGCTTGTATTTATCGTCCAGCTCCAACAGCTTGAACGCGGCGCGCGAGCGCCAGCCCTGCGCCTTGGCGGCCTGCACATACGGGTCGTTCAGCTGGCGCGCCAGCCAGCGCTGCGACGCCGGCGTGTGCTTGCGGGCATTTTTGAGCCGCACGGCCTCGCGGCGGGGCGGCACCCCGCGGGGCGTCACCCCTGTTTTATCGTCGGTGGTCATGGCGGCGTGGCAATCTTTCCGGCTGCGCTCAGGCTCTAGCGGCGCGCATCATGCGGAGCAACATGCCCTCGCGCAGGCCGCGATCGGCGACGGTGATCGCCGGCGTCGGCCAGAGCTCCTGAATCGCCGCGAAAATGGCGCAGCCCGGCAGCACATATTCCACCCGGTCGGCGCCGATGCAGGGATGGCTGGACAACCCGCTGCGGCCAAGTTCGCGCGCATGGATCAGCGCATCGTCCACCGCATCGCGGCTCATCGAAATGCCGTCGATCAAATCGCGCCGGTAGCGGTCGAGCTTCAGGGAAATCCCGGCCAAGGTGGTGACCGTGCCGCTGGTGCCGATCATCAGCACCCCACCCTGGCGAATCTCCTGGGCGATGCGATGGATCGCCTCAAAGGGCCGCAACAGCGCCGCCACGTCTTCCACCACCCGGCCGAACCCGGCCTCGGTGTAACAGGCATTGGCGCAGCGCTCGGTCAGCGTGACCACCCCCACGGGAATGGAGACATAGCCGATCAGATCCGGCGCGCTGCCGTCGCAATTGACCCGCACCCAGGCAATTTCCGTGGACCCGCCGCCGATATCGAACAGCAGCGCCCGCCGGCCGGTCTTGCAGATCAGCGAGGTACAGCTCTCGAGCACCAGCTCGGCTTCCTCCCGCGGCGTGATGATATCGAGTTTCAACCCGGTCTCGGCATTGGCCCGCGCGACGAATTCGGCGCCGTTTTCAGCCTGGCGGCAGGCTTCGGTGGCAATCGCCCGCAGCGTTACGGGGCCGGATGAGCCGCCGATCTCCCAGCGCCTGGCGCGGTCGGCGCAGATTTTCAGGGCGTTGATCGCCCGCTGCATGGCGGCATCCGATAGCCGGCCGGTCTCATACAGCCCCTCGCCCAGCCGCACCACCCGGCTGAAACTGTCGATCACCTGGAAGCCGGATGCGGTTGGCGTGCCGGTCAACATCCGGCAGTTGTTGGTGCCGAGATCGATGCCGCCAAAGGCCCGCCTGGCCTTCCGATCATGCCGCCCGGGAGCCGGCAGAACCTGCGGCGTGCGTGGGTGATGTTTGGTCAAAGGAGCAGGCATAATCCGTATATAGTCGCGCCGATTGGCGCTTGCGAGCAAGCTGCAAATGCAAACCTGCCCGGATCACCCATAAATATATGCGGCTGAGGTTGCTTTAAGGGGCCATCCGATGCTACCCGACCGGCTGCACGACGGCGCTGAGCGCTCCGTTGGGGGATAGTTTAGCGGTAGAACACCTGGCTCTGACCCGGGTAGCCTTGGTTCGAATCCAGGTCCCCCAGCCATTTTTGGCGGCGTTCCAACAAGGCCCGGCAGGATTGCTGGATACTGGATTTCTATACTCTTTGGCGGGTTCAGATACGTATGGCCTCAGACGGCGCCCGCCTCAAGATGACGCGTGCCCGGGCTCATCGAACTAGATCAAGAGCCCCACCAAGCGAAATACACTACATATAATCGTAAGGACTCCGACCAGCATAAGCAGCCGACCAATGATGCGCTGTCCGTCGTCCTTGTCGCGGACAACGCCTCCGGTCGCATATGTGCCCGCCATCGGCCTTCCCCTCGACGCCGCGTGGAAACCCGCATTTCTGCGTGCCAGGCGAACACCTAAGCCCCCAAGTATCGCCCCGAGTAGAAGAGTGAAGATAGAGTACAGCATACTGGCTCCTGAGTGACGTCGCGCCACTTGAGCGTGTGCAGTATTACGGGAACGCCGGTCAAGGAATCTCAGGGGCCACCCTCCCACTTCACCGCGTTCTGCATCGGCTCAACGTCCCTGCGATCCATTCGGTCCCAGGCTCACGGTCCTCCGCCACGGGCGTTAGAGCGGTTGAAAATCCATTGAACAAGCGTTCGCTCTGGCCAGTCTCAAAGCCGGCGCGGCCAAAGGGAGACCGCATGCAGGACCGGCGCACACTCGATTCCATCCGTGTCGATCACCCGGCGCCGCCGCATGTGCCGAAAGACCGGGTCGTTGATATGGCATTTGCCATGGGCGGCGTGCCGAACGATCTGGTCGACCCCTATGCGCCCTTTGAATGGCTGGCTGGCCCAGAAATCCCGCGGCTTTTGTACAATATGCCGCCGCAGGCGGGCCTCGGCGCCGTCGCCGGCACTGGCAACGGCAATTGGGTCGTCACGCATTACCAGGATATCGATCGCGTCTATACCGACAACGAATGCTTCTCGAACCTGGGTGCTGCCGCATTCCAGCTGCTGATCGGCGAGACCTTCCGGTCAATCCCGCTCGGCGTTGATCCGCCCGAGCATTCAAAATACCGTATGTACCTCATGCCCTATTTCTCGCCGGCGCGCATCTCGCGCGACCTTGAGCCGCGCATCCGTGAAGTGGTCGTCGAGATGATCGAGGCCATCGCCGACAAGGGCGAAGCCGACATCGCCTGGGATTTCGCGCGCGTCTATCCGGTGCGCATTTTCATGGGGCTCATGGGCTTCCCGGCGCCGATGTTCGAGCAATTCCTCGATTGGGAATGGGATATTCTGCATTCGAACAGCCTGGAAAAGATGCAGGCGGCACTGCGCGGGGTGCTGCAATTCCTGCGCGGCTTCATGGCGGAGAAAGAAGCCAACCCGGACGAACATCTGGTCTCCGCGATCGTCAACGGCCGCATCGACGGCAGGGCGCCGACCGAGGAGGAAAAAATCGGCATGGTCTGGTTCCTCTGGCTCGGTGGATTGGACACAGTAGCGGCGACGATCAGCCAGATGTTCCGCCGCATGGCCCTGCAGCCGGAGATTCAGCACCAGCTACGCGGCCATCCCGAGTTGATCAACGGCGCGGTCGAGGAGTTTTTACGCACCCAGCCGATTTTAAGTTCGGTGCGCACCGCCGCCAAGGATTTCGAATGGCACGGCGTGCATATCAAAAAGGGCGACGGTATTTCATGCCTCATTCCGGCAGGCAATTTCGACGCCGCCCGTTTCGAGAACCCGCGCCTGTTCGATCCGGCGCGCACGGGTAACCGTCATTTTACGTTCGTCGCCGGCATCCATGTGTGTCTCGGCGCGCATCTCGCCAGGCGGGAACTGCGGCTGCTGCTGGAAGAATGGTTCAGGCGCATCCCTGAATTCCGTGTAAAACCCGGCGCCGACACAACGGTCTACCCGGGCCTGCTCTCCATCCGCAATCTGCCGCTGGTATGGGATTTGACCACATAGGGCATCGCCAGCAATCCGAAGCCCTCGTGCGCTCATAGAATCCAATTCGTCTGCAGCAATCGAACGCAGTGGCGCCCGCACTGTTCCCGCATTGCTATGGACAATCCCACCCGTAAATGATGTATCCAGGCGCAAACCGGAAACATAAAAATGCAGATTACAACAGCCAAAACCGGCGAGCATATGGTGGCGATATTTTCTGGCCGGCTGGACACCGCAACCGCGCCGGCCGCGGAGGAAACCCTGCTGCCGCTGATCGGCAAAAACGCCGTCATCGCGGATCTGGCCGAGGTCGCCTACGTCTCCTCCGCCGGCCTGCGGGTGTTATTGAAAGCCGCGAAACAGGCGCGCGAGGCCGGCGCAAAGTTCGCGCTCTGCGGTCTGCGCCAGCCGGTGCTGGAAGTTTTCGAAATCAGCGGGTTCGACCGAGTGATGCAAATTTTCCCCAGCCGCGACGCGGCATTGGCCTCAGCCATCGGCTAGCGCGCGATGCGCCTGGCGGATTTCCACCACCAGCCGGCCCGCCAGCCATAACACACGTTCAAACAGAATCGTCATGCGGAACAGCGCATCCAGCATCCCCGGCGTCGCGCTACCGGTTTGCGTCAGCCGGTTGCGCAGCTCTTCCATCAGCCGGTCGCGGCTCCCCAGCAAGTCCAGCACGAAATCCGGATCCTCGGCGCCTTGCGACTGCGCGTAATCGGCCACCACCGACATCAGCGCGTGCAATGCCTCGATCAGCCGGCCGGCGGTCGGCAGGCCGGTGGCTTCCGGAGCCGCTTCCGCGATCGCCGCCAGCGCTTCGTGAAGCGCGCCCGCATTGCCGGCAGCCGATTGCAGCAGCAATGCCGTTCCCAACGCGTCCCGGTGCGGCTGATGGTCGAGCAGGCCGGTGAGATATTCGGTAATGGCGGCGGACAAAGCGTTGCCGGCGTTGCGCAGGTTTTTGGCGGAAGGCACAGCCGGCGCCGGTTCGGCCCGCACATGCTCCAGCAACAGCGGCAGCCGCGCCGCCAGCCGCGCCAATTCGCGCATCGCCAGATCCAGCGCCGCCGTCGGGTCCGACAGCGCTTCATTCAACAAAAATTCCGGCTTCGACAAACTGCCCGCCTCGTCGGCCGGAGTCAGCCGCCGCACCACCCCCGCGACCGGCCGCGACACGCCGGCAGTAACCAACCCGCCGGCCAGCTGCGCCAGCATGAACAGCACCGCGATCTGCGCGCCGCCCGCCATGCCGAACCAACGGCCAGCCGTGAATTCTCCCGGCATCAGCGCCACCGCCGCCACCGCCGCCGCCAACAGCAAAGAGCCTGCGAGTTTCTGCACAGCCTGCAGCGTGAAGACGATACGGCCGGGAATCCCTTCAACCCGCAACCGCGCCAGATTGGTCAGCACGCTGGCGATGTTGGCGCCGGCGATCATCGGCAAAGCTCCCGGGACGGCCAGCAGCCCGGCAGAAACCATCGCCACGCTGAGCGCCGCCGCCACCGAGGAGGATTGCGTGGCCAGCGCCAGCCCGGCGCCGATCAGCGCCAGCAGCCATGGCGCGTGCTGGGCCAGCAGCAGCAGATGGTCCTGCGTCATCGTCTCCCGCAGCTGACCCACCAGCCCGGCGACGATATGCATGCCGAACAGCAGCATCGCCGCACCCAGCGCCGCCTCCAGCCCGTGCCGCAGCCGGTCGGTCCGGTCGAGCCGGAAATAGATCGCAAACCCCACCATGCCGATGACGAATTCGGCGGCGAGGTCGGTGTTGACGGCCACCAGCAGCGGCAGCAGCGCGGCGCCGACATTCGACCAGGTGGGCGCCATGAAAGCCGGGCCTTCCGCCAGCACGCCGGCGCGCACGAAGCCCAGCACTATCCAGGATACCGCGATCGAACTCTGCGTCAGCAGCCCGGCCGCCATGCCGCTGAAGGCGATGCTGACCGGGCCGCGCATCGCCGCGGCAAAGGCCGCGCGCGCCCGCCGGCCGGCGAGCGGCACCAGATTCGCCGACAGCCCGCGCACGCCGATAAAAAACAACCCGAGGCCGGCCAGCAACGCGCCGAGCGTGGAAGTCAGATTCATAACGTCCGATCCGGTTCAGCCCCGGCTGAAATTTGTCACGCGCCTTTGCCCGGCGTCAGCCTCTCGATTTTCGACAGCAGCCGCTCGAGATCCACCGGCTTGGTATCGTAATCATCGGCGCCGGCGGCAATCGCGCGTTCGCGGTCGCCGACCATGGCATGGGCGGTCAGCGCAATCACCGGAATTTCCCGCGTCGCCGGATCGGCCTTCAACTGCCTGGTCGCCTCCCAGCCATCCATCACCGGCAGGCTGAGGTCCATCAGCACCAGATCCGGCAGCTCCGCCTGCGTCAGCCGCACCGCCTCCGCGCCATCCATCGCGAAGCTCATCTGGTAGCCGCGCCGGATCAGCCGGCGGCTCAGCATGTCGCGGTTTTCGGGGTTATCCTCGACCAGCAAAATCCGGATGCTCATGGCCGCATCGTTTTCAGCGCCTTCAGCAGCGCGGTTCGGGCGTTCGGCCCTTTGGGAATGATGGTGGCGCCGCGCTCGATCAGAAACTCCTGATCATCCGAGGACAGGTCCAGCGCCGAGAGCACGACCACCTTGAGGTCCCGCAGCGCCGGATTATGGCGGACTTTATCCAGCAGCGAAAACCCGTTCATGCCATCCATCATCAGGTCCAGCAGCATCAGCGACGGCACCGGATTCGCCGCCAGCCAGGCCAGCGCCGAGGGCCCGTCGCCGACCGAGGCGACTTCGAATCCCTGCGCCTCCAGCACGCGCGAGGCGACTTCGCGGTCATCCTCATTATCATCCACCACCAGCACGCAACCGCTGGCCGAGCCGGCATAGGCGCGCACGGTGTCGATCAGCCGCGTGCGGTCCACCGGCTTGTTCAAAAACTCGGCCGCCCCAAGTGTCAGCCCGAGCGGCCGCTCGTCCAGCAGGCTGACGATCACCACCGGAATATCCTTCAAGGCCGGGTCGGCCTTCAGAATACCCAATACCGCCCAGCCATCCACCTGCGGCATCATCACATCCAGCAGGATCACCGTCGGGTGCTCCGCCCGCGCTTTCTCCAGCGCCTCCTTGCCGCCGCCAGCATGATCCACGCGGTAGCCCTCGCGCGCCAGCATGGTGCCGATCAGGTCGTGAATCTGCGGATCGTCATCCACCAGCAGCACCAGCGGACCTTCCGCATTGCCGGCGGCGGGCAGTTGCATGCGCTCCGCCGGTGCGGCTTCCTCGGGCGCATCTTCCGCATGGCGCAGCGGCAGGTTGATGGTAAACACGCTGCCCTCGCCGGGCACACTGGTCACATTCACATCACCGCCCAGCAGGCGGCAGAGCCGGCGGGTGATGGCCAGCCCAAGCCCGGTGCCTCCGAACTGCCGCGTCGTGCTGGCATCGGCCTGGGTGAAGGCCTGAAACAGTTTCGCCAGCTGCGCCTCGGTCATGCCGATCCCCGTATCGCGCAGCTCGAACAGCACATCCGTCGGCGTCAGTGAAACCGTCAGCCGCACCACGCCGTTTTCGGCAAATTTACAGCCATTGCTGATCAGGTTGAGCAGGCTTTGCTTGAGCTTGGTGTAATCGGTCCGCAGGACCGGCAGATTTTCCGGCACGATGAATTCCAGCCTATTGCCTTTGGCCGCCGCCAGCTGCGTGCCCATCGACTGCAGCTCATCCAGCAGCCGCGGCAGAATAACCGGCTCCAGGTAAACCTCCATCCGCCCGGCTTCAATCTTGCTGAGATCCAGCATGTCGTTGATCAGCCCGAGCAGATGCTTGCCGGCGCTCTCGATGCGTTTCAAATCCGGCAGCACATCGCTCTGGCCGATATCCTGCATCTCCTCCTGCAATATCTGCGCGTAGCCGATGATCGCGTTCAACGGCGTGCGCAATTCATGGCTCATATTCGCCAGAAACTCCGCCTTGGTTTGGTTGGCGCGCTCGGCAAGGTCGCGCGCTTCCGCCATCGCCGCCTCGGCCTCCTTGCGGTCGGTGATGTCGTAAATCCACACCACCAGCGCCGATTTATCGTTATAGGCCATCCGCTCCCAGGTCAGCAGCGCCCAGAAGGTGGTATCCGAATTCAGCCGCTTGAACTCGGCTTCCTCATTGCGCAGCGAGCCCTCCGCCTTGAACTTCGCGAGCAGTTCCGCGCGCCGGTCGAGATCGATATAGAGCTCGCCGGTATTGGGCAAAGGCGTTCCCGGCGTTGCGCCGATCAGCTCGTAAGCGCGCTGGTTGGCGAACAGGAATTCGCCTTCCCTGGTTGTTACGATGATCACCGCAACCGGGCTCATATTCAACAGCCGCATGGTCTGGTGATCGTCGGTCATCTGAATCGGCACTACCGGCTCGTTCATGGCATTCTCAATAAAACTTGTTTCGGATCAGCAGCATAACAGCAGTGCCGACAAATCGTCACTGGCGGGAAAACCGGCCTCGAATTCGCGCACCAGCGCGACCAGCCCGGCCAATGCCCGCTGCGGCGTGGCGAGCCAATCGGCGACCCGGGAATCGTCGAACAGAGTCTCGTCGGGCATCGCCGCCTCGGTAATGCCGTCGCTGACGATGAGCAGGCAGTCGCCAGGCTTTAGCCAGACGGTGGCGGCGCCATAGCGGGCGCCCGGATCGATGCCGAGCGGCAGGCCGCGCGCCGTATCCAGCCGTTCCAGCACGCCCGACGCCCGGCGCAGAAACGGCGGCACATGGCCGCAGCGGACATAGTCGAACCGCCCATCCGCCGGGTCGTAAATGCCAAGCAGCATGGTCACGAACATGCAGCTCGGATTATTCGATGAAAGCTCGGCATTGATCGCCGCGGCGGCATGGCCGGGATCGGCCAGCAGCGCCGCGGTGTCGTGTCGCCCGACCAGGCTGCGCACCAGCGCGTGGCAGCGCGCCATCACGAGCGCCGCCCCCGCGCCCTTGCCGGAAACATCGCCCAAAGCCAGCAGGTGCCGGCCGTCCGGCAGCAGCTGATGATCCGCCAGATCGCCACCGATCTCCCGCGCCGGCTGCATCGCCACATCAATGCTCAGCCCAGCCTGCGCAAAAGATGGCGGCGCCAGCGCCAGCTGCAGTTGCCGGGCCTCTCCCAGCTCCGCCTGCTTGCGCGCCAGCTCGGCCCGCATCTCGTCGCGCAATTGCTTTTTCTCAAGCGTCGCCAGCACCCGGGCGCGGAGCAGCGTCGGATCAAACGGTTTCAGCAGGAAATCCTCGGCGCCAAGTTCGATCGCGCGGACCGTCGGCTCCATCTCGTTCATCGCCGAAATGACGATGACCGGCAGCCGCTCGATCAGCCCCTCGGCACCCATCGCCTCCAGAACATCAAACCCGGTCATCACCGGCATCATGATGTCGAGCAGCACCAGATCGAGCGGCGTGCCGCGAATAATATCCAGCGCCTTCGCGCCGTCCTCGGCCTCCAGAATATCGGTAACGCCCAGCCGGGTCAGCCGGCGGCGGAGCAAATCCCTGTTGGTTTCGATATCGTCGACCACCAAAATCCGGAAACGCTCCAGCCGCAATTTGCTCCATTCGCGCGGCGGCAAGGACGGAGTCCGGCTCAGCTTCACTTCCATCGAAAGATCTCGCCCCCCGGCTCTTAATTGGACAGTGCACCATTCCCACTCGCACCGGCGCCGTCAAGTTTTGTTATCGGAATGTCACGGTTTGCAACATTTTGACGTGACTCAGCCGGGGCTGGACCTTAGCGCGGAAATCGCCGATGCCTCGTCGCGGCAGACCGGAAACAGTTCATCGATGCCGCTGACCGTGATCACCTCTTCCACCGCCGGCTGCGGCGAGAACAGCACCAGCGCGCCGCCGCTTCGCATCACCGCCTTGCCGGCCAGCACGATGCTGCGCAGCCCAAGCGAGGCCATGAAGGTGACGCCCGAAAGATCGACGATCACGGCCCGGCGCGACGTGCCGACCTCGCTCATCGGCATGTCGATCTCGGCGGAGCCGGCGACATCGATCCGGCCGCTCAGCACGATTTTGGTGACGCCGTCCGCGAGTTCTTCAATCATGATGGGCATGCCGGACTCCGCACCTCGCTGCAATTTCGCCCTTGAATTGTGGAACAGTGCCAGACCGTTCCGGCTGAGACAAGGCGGCAAAACCGCCGGCGCGCGACATTCCGGCCGGCGGCCGCAGCCACCGTTCCGGTGCCGGGATCGCAATAAATTTCACCGTAGTGTCATATACTTGGCCGGTTCGGGGATTTGCTTCCTTCGCGATCTGGCGCAGTTGGCTCGATCACGCGATTAAAACCCAGCTCTCTCGATTTTGAGGATGTGACCATGGAACTACTGCTCGAAACCCTGCCGAACGGCGCCACCCATGTGATTTTGAACGGCCGGCTCGACATACCGGGCGCGGAGAAGATCGATCTGCCGTTCAGCACCCTTTCCAGCCATCGCAAGGTGATTGTCGATCTCTCAAGAGTTTCGTTCCTGGCCTCGATGGGCATTCGCACGATCGTGTTGACGGCCAGATCCATCAAGTCCAAAGGCGGCGCGGTGGTGCTGCTGGATCCGTCGCCGGAGGTTGAAAAGGTTCTGGTGGTCAGCGGCATCGACACGCTGATCCCGATCGTCCATGGCATGGACGAAGCCACAACCGCGCTGGGCTGAAACCGCGCGGTGGGCCAGACGGTAAAAACCCTGAAACTACGGCCGGAGCTGACAGAGCTTGAACGCGCCCAGGCCTGGATCGCGGAAGCCGGGGAGGCCTTCGAATTAACCCCGCCGATCATGTACGCGCTGGAACTTTGCTGCGAAGAAGCAGTATCGAATGTCATCCGCCACGGCATGGCGACGGCGGAACCCGCCTTTGGGACGATCGAAGTTTTGCTCTGGCGCAGTGCCGATCTGCTGCATTTTCGCGTGGTGGACCCCGGCCCCGCTTTTGATCCCACCGCGGCGCCCGGAAGGGACGCGCCCGCGGCGTTGGAAGATGCGAAAATCGGCGGCCTCGGTATTCACCTGCTGCAGAATTTTACCCAGGCGCTCCGCTATGAGCGGGTTGAGAATAAAAACCAACTCACCATGGATTTTCTGCTGACACCGGCAACCGCGTCCAACTGAAGCCTAACCCAGGGCCGTGCGCCGGCGCCGGGATTAAAACCTAACGGGAAATTAAATCCAGTGATTGATTGCCGCTCCCGGCTTTGCCCCCACATCTAGCTGGGATCAAATGAAAGCAGGAAGAGATGGCAACTCGGCGTTTACGGGAAGGTTTACCGCATCCAATAGGTGCCAGCTGGGATGGCAAAGGCGT
>JAMFSE010000037.1 GCA_026225115.1 Rhodovastum atsumiense | reverse complement strand
GTCGCGTTTTTCAGATAACGGCGTTGCACAGTTGCTGCTGCTGGGCGCGATCTGCCTGATATCCGCTGACATTTTGAGTTCAGATTTTTTAACTTTTGCAGGTTGGACACCGATTATTCCGATACGAGCAATGAGATTTGTCGCCCCGTCTTTCGTATTTATGGGTTTGGCTGGCATCATCGAGTTGCAGTACTTGATTGGTAAAAGTCGGGTCGCACGAAATACCCAAATTATCGGCATCTTTATCGGCTTCATGGCACTTCTTTTGATCTTGCAGGGAGGTCAAGCAGTTTTACAGGCCACGCGCAAACCAGCCGGTTATGTTCAGTTACCTCAGCATGATTTGATCACCTGGTTAGAAGACCATCAATTCCAATACGGCGTGGCAGACTATTGGACAGCAGGCATGATCACGACACTTAGCAACAGCGCGGTAAGGGCGGACGGTATCCTGATGCTGCGGGGCAGGCTAGCGCCCAACATCATGAATATCGACCTCAGTTGTTCCAACGCGGGTATTCAACCGCAGTTTGTGGTTGTGAGTTCGGATGGATATCGATACGGAATAGACAGTAAAACCGTTACTGCAGGGTACCGCAAGCCAGTCAAGATCGTTCGAGTAGGAGATTACGCGGTCATGATCCTGGAGGCGCCGTCACAGACGAAGATCATCTGTCATCCGAGAACATATGAAAAGTCCTGAACGTCCACTTGGTTGTGGACGGATGGAAATTCGCGGCCTTAAGACTGGTCTTCGGACCGGAAACAAGCGTGAATATTCCGGATACGATACCGACGGCCGCTCCGTCCGCCGAATGGATATCCGATCTTGGGCCCATGGGTCCGCCCGTATAGCCTATCAATGTATTTGGTGAACCTCGCTCGCCTAAGATCATGGCGGAAAAAGGCGCGTTCAAGGGCGTGAGCACAAAAATATAGGCGTAGCCGATCGACTCCTGCTGTTGTATCCGGCCGAATTCGACCGGATTATCTCCCCAATGTTTTTACATCCGCGTGGGTGATGCGCCCGGAATGCTGGTCTATCGTGATTGTCCCAGCGATCCGAGTTCCGTCTTGAAAACTGGCTGAGAGGAGGAGGATGTTTTGATCGCTATTTGTAGACTGAGCGCTTGCAAGCGAAGGCAATGCGAATGCGGGAATGCCGACAAGCATCAAAACGACTATTTTCATTGTAACCTCCCGTTTCGCATGCAATGCGGATAGATAAGCAAAATAAGATTGATGCTGCAACAAGCTGGTGCAAGTTCAAAACAAATTCGATTAGCCTGATAACGCACCGGCCAGAGCGAGCATTGTAACGACAATCCAGGGCGGCAATTTCCAAACAATAAGCAGCAAAAAACCAGCCAGGGCCAAGGCAAAATCAGTCAGGCTTAAAATCGCGGTGGTCCACACCGGATGGTAGAAAGCCGCTGCGAGGATACCGACGACGGCGGCGTTGGCGCCCCGCATCGCCGCCTGCGCGGTACCGCGTGAACGCAAATTATCCCAGAAGGGCAGCATTCCATAAACCAGTAAAATTCCGGGCAGAAAAATCGCGATAAGCCCGATTGCGGCACCAATGATTCCGCCCGGCTTGGCAATCGCGCCAAGATAAGCGGCAAAGCTGAACAGCGGCCCCGGCACCGCCTGCGCCACGCCGTAGCCGGCGACAAAGGCGTTGTTCGTAACCCAGCCGGGTTTTACAACGGCGGCCTGCAGCAGCGGCAGAACGACATGCCCGCCGCCGAAAACCAACGCGCCGGAACGGTAGAACGCATCGAAGGCAGCGGCAGCCTGTTCGCCATGCACCGGCAGCAGCGACAGCAGAAACAGCAAAGCGAACAAGCCGAGCGCGATGGTGCCGCGGCGCCGGGAAACCGGAAATTGAAGTTCGCCGCTGATCGCCGGTGCAGGGCCGCGGCAGAGCAACAAACCTGCCGACGCCCCCAAAACAATCGCCGCGATCTGCCCGGCGGAGCTTCCGAAGAAAGCAACGATGCCGATGACAGCCAAGGCAATGCCGGCCCGCGCCAGATCCGGCGTCAGGCTTCGCGCCATGCCCCATATTGCCTGCGCCACCACCGCAACCGCGACGAGTTTCAATCCGTGCAGAGCGCCCTGCGCCACAGCGCCGGAAAGCGATGACGCAAACAGCGCGAAGACAAACAGGATGAGCGCCGACGGCATGGTGAAGGCGATCCATGCGGCCAGGCCGCCAAGCACGCCGCCGCCCCGGAGAACGCCGAGCGAAAACCCAACCTGGCTGGAAGCCGGACCCGGCAAAAATTGGCAAAGCGCCACCAGATCGCCATAGCCGGCCTCGGAAATCCACTTTCGCCGCAGCACCAGCTCGTTACGAAAATAGCCAAGATGCGCGATCGGGCCGCCGAAGGATGTAAGCCCCAGCTTCAGGAAAACGCGAAACACTTCGCCAGGCGAACCTCGCCTGGCTACAAATTGTTCTGCAACAGCAACCAGTTTACTGGCGCGCCATGGCCAGTTTAAATCTTTCTTCCGGTTTGATCATGTGGTCGTGGCCATCCTTCTCCAGATCGATCTGCACCCAGTCGACCTCTCCGCTGAATTCGTTCTCCCGCGGGTCATAATCCGGCGAGACAGCCGAGCCGGTGCCCTTGCCGACATCGCAAGTCTCATCGCCCGAGAACATCATGGGCACCGTGACATCAATGCGGCCTTCGCCGGATTTTTCGCCGTCTGTATAGAGCGATGCGGTGCCGCCTTTGGCGAGGCCGCCGCCGTCATATTTGAACTCCAACCGGACCTGGCGCTTGCCTGGCTGAAGGGGTGCGGCGGTTTCAACGTGGAATAGTCTGACGCCGAAAAAATTATAACAATATTTGAGCTTGCCGTCTTTGGCGTAAAGGCTCCAGCCGCTGAATGCGCCGCCTTGGGCGACGATGACGCCTTCGGCGCCGGAATCCGGAACAGTGATCTGGGCGGTGATGGTGTAGGATTTGTTTTTGATGTTGACGACGGAGTTTTCGGTCAGACGGCCCATGCCGCCGAACAATAGCTGGGTGTTGCCTTTGATGAGCGCCGGGCGGCCGGCAAGGTCCGGGTTGAAGCGCTCGACCCTGCGGTCATCCAGCGGCAGAACACTGTATTTAATCGCTTCGATCAGCCAAAGCCGCTGCAATTCAGCAAGCTTTTCAGGATGATCCTTGGCAATGTCGCGGGCTTGGGTCCAGTCGGTATTGGTGTCGTATAACTCCCATACATCATCGTCGAACGCCGGCACGGCCGCATGCGCATCCCATGGAATGCTGTGGCGTGTAACCGCGGTCCAGCCTTTATGGTAGATGCCGCGGTTGCAGAACATCTCGAAATACTGGGTTTCGTGGCGTTCGGCCGCCGTGGCGTCGTTGAACGCGTAGAGCATGCTCACGCCTTCCAGCGGCGCCTGCTGCACGCTGTTGACGATGGTAGGATGCGGCAGGCCGGCGGCTTCCAGGATAGTTGGCGCGATGTCGATCACGTGGCAGAATTGCGAGCGGATCTCGTGCTTGGCAGCGATTTTTGCGGGCCAGTGCACGATGGTGCCGTTGCGGGTGCCGCCGAAATGCGAGGCGACCTGCTTGGTCCATTGATAGGGCGTGTCCATCGCATGCGCCCAGCCGACGGCGTAATGATTATAGGCCTTTGGGCCGCCGAAATCGCCGATCTTGCTTGCAAGAAACTCCGGCGTTTCGATGCCAGTGATGCCGTTCAACATCGCCAGTTCATTGAACGTGCCGTTGACGGTGCCTTCGGCTGAGGCGCCGTTATCGCCAATGATGTAATAGATCAGCGTGTCTTCGAGGATCTCCAGATCCTCCAGCGCATCGACCAGCAGGCCGACATGGTGGTCGGTATGCTCCAGGAACGCGGCATAGATTTCCATCTGACGCGACAGGATTGGCTGCATTGCGGCGGGCATGTCCACCCAGGCCGGAATTTCGTCGGGACGGGCGGTAAGCACGGCATCCGCCGGAATAACGCCGCATTCCTTCTGGCGGGCAAAAATTTCCTCGCGCAATTGATCCCAGCCATGATCGAACTTGCCCTTGTATTTATCGGCCCAGGATTTCGGGACCTGGTGCGGGGCATGGGTGGCGCCGGGCGCGTAATACATGAAGAAGGGTTTGTCCGGCATCAGCGCTTTTTGCTGGCGCACCCATTTGATGGCCTTATCGGTCATATCCTCGGTGAAGTGATAGCCTTGCTCTGGCGTTTTCTTCGGCTCGACGGGGTTGGTGCCTTCATAGATTGCGGGATAGAACTGGTTGGTCTCCCCGCCGACAAAACCGTAGAAATATTCAAAACCGCCACCGCCGGTAGGCCATTGGTCGAACGGGCCCATGGGGCTGGTCTCCCACACCGGCACTTCGTGACATTTGCCGAATTGCGCTGTCGCGTAGCCGTTCAGCTTCAGCGTCATCGCCAGTGGGGCTTTGTCTTTCGGCAGCACCGAGGTGTAGCCGGGCGCCGAGGTGGCGATTTCGCAGATGCCGCCCATATTCACCGAATGATGGTTGCGGCCGGTCAGCAGCGCCTGGCGGGTTGGCGAGCAAAGTGCGGTCGTATGGAACCGGTTAAAGGAAAGGCCCTGCTGCGCCAGTCTTTCGGCCGTCGGCGTATTGATGGCGCCGCCAAACACACTGGATGCGGCAAAACCGACATCATCGAGCAGCACGATCAATATGTTCGGCGCGGATTTGGGCGGCCGCAGCTGCTCGATGGCGGGGAAACTGGTCTTCGGGTCCTTCGCATCATAGGTTGTCAGGCCAAT
Source organism: Rhodovastum atsumiense (assembly GCA_026225115.1). GTDB lineage: Bacteria > Pseudomonadota > Alphaproteobacteria > Acetobacterales > Acetobacteraceae > Acidocella > Acidocella atsumiense_A. The sequence goes on along the minus strand of JAMFSE010000037.1, from coordinate 2,314 downwards.
GTGCTTTTGATCCGGGATCGGCAGGATGCCGCGGTTGACGTTCTCGTTTTTCATTGGACTGACCCTTCACAAAGCTGAGCGGCGCCGGCGGTTGATTTTGCTCGCCATGCCTGTCGACATGCGATCCGCTCAATCCGCTCGAAGAATTATTTCAGCTTCACTAGCTCGCCGATTGCGAGGTGACAAGGCGGCGGCCGGCGCGGCCAAACCAGCCGCTATAACGTATTTCCGCCATCGATCGTCAGGCTTGAGCCGGTCATGTAGCCGGACTCCGCTCCCGCCAAATACGAAACCAGCGCCAGCAGAGGCGTCACCCTTGCCCGCTCCCATGGTCCGATCAGCAAAGTTTTTTGGTTCTTTTTGTTCACAAAAAGAACTGCTTAACCTTTAACTCGCGGCGTGCGCCTTGGCGGGCGCGTGGTGGTTGGCGATGCGCTCGCCGAACGGGCCTTCATTACCCTCAGTGCCGAAGCTTTTGATCGGGTGGTTGAGCTTGAGACGCGGCAGCACAAGCTCGGCGAAGCGGTAAGCTTCCTCCAGATGCGGGTAGCCGCTCATGATAAACGTGCCGATGCCGAGCGCCATGTATTCGCGCATGCGCTGGGCAACCGTTTCACCATCGCCGACGAGTGCGGTACCGGCGCCGCCGCGCACCAGGCCGACGCCGGCCCAGAGGTTGGGCGAGACTTCGAGCTTGTCGCGGTTGCCGCCGTGCAAGTCCGCCATTCTGCGCTGGCCAACGCTATCCATGCGGGAAAAGGTTTTTTGCGCGGTGGCGATGATGTCGTCGTCGACATAGCGGATCAGATCGCGCGCTGCGTCCCAGGCCTCCTCGTTGGTTTCGCGCACGATCACATGCAGCCGGATGCCGTAATCGAGCCTGCGGCCCCGCGCCGCGGCAGCCGCACCCACCACCGATAATTTGCCGGCGACATCGGCCGGCGGCTCGCCCCAGGTGAGGTAGGTGTCGACCAGATCCGCGGCAACGCCGATGCCGGCATCCGAGGAGCCGCCGAAATACAGCGGCGGATGCGGTTTTTGCACCGGCGGATAAAACAGCCTTCCGTCCTCGATCTGAATATGCTTGCCCTGGTAATTCACCGTCTCCCCGGCCAGCAGCGATTTCCAGACATCGAGGAATTCCCTTGTCAGATCGTAACGCTGATCATGCGCGGTAAAAATACCATCGCCCTTGTTTTCCATTGGATCGCCGCCGGTGACGACATTTATCAATAGCCGGCCATCGGTAATCCGGTCCAAGGTCGCTGCCATGCGGGCGGCAACCGATGGCGATTGCAGCCCGGGGCGAACCGCAACCAAATAACGCAAATTCTTCGTCTGCGGCGCCACCGCGGAGGCAACCACCCAGCTGTCCTCACAGGAACGCCCGGTCGGCAACAACACGCCGTAATAACCAAGCTGATCCGCCGCCTTCGCAACCTGCGTGAGATAGGCGAGATCGACCGACCGCCCGCCATGCGCCGTCGCGAGATACCGCCCGTCGCCATGGGTCGGCAAAAACCAGAGAACATTGGCGGATTGCGCGGGCTGGATCGACATTTTTAGGCTCCTAAAAAAGCGGTTCTTTTTTTAAAAAAAGAACCAAAAAACTTCTGCTATGCAGCGATATGGGCATTGGCCACGCCGAAGCCCATGCCCCAGCATAAAAAGTCTTTTTGCTTCTATTTCTTCAGAAAAAGAAGCGCTTGCTTAACTCCAGGCCGCGTCGTTCACGTTAATTTGCGAGGGGATGAGATGCAGTTTGAAGAACAGATCGGCGATTTTCTGCTGGTCTGCAAGAACGGTTGGGGTGAGTTTCTGCAGATTGTATTTTTGGCGGCTCAGCGTGGTCAGCACCACGGGCACCGGCAGGCCGATGACGGGCGAGACCTCGGCGGCGGCGGCGGGCAGGTTCGCCGGCAGCCAGGTCTCGATGTCCTTGATGGAAGCGATGGCGGCGTTCAGCGCGTCCGAGTGATCGGCGGCGAAATCTTTACGTGATAGGTAGAAGTTATGGTTCGGTACAACGCCATCGGCATCGCCTATTACTTTCGCGCCATGGGCCTGGGCTGAGGCAAAGAACGGATCCCAGATTGCCCAGGCATCGACGTCGTTGCTCTGAAACGCGGCGCGGGCGTCGGCCGGCTGCAGATAAACCGGGGTGATGTCGGAGAATTGCAGCCCGGCCTTCAACACCGAGGCGACCAGCAAATAATGCGCGTTAGAGCCTTTGGCGACCGCGACTTTCTTGCCCTTCAGTTCGGCCACGCTGGTGATGCTGCTGGTGGGCTGCACCAGAATAGCCTCGGAATGC
>JAMFSE010000036.1 GCA_026225115.1 Rhodovastum atsumiense | reverse complement strand
CTGATGGGAATGCAGGAAGCATTGTCGGGGTTGGACCGGCTGGTGGCGCTGGATGCGATCGAGCGGCTGAAGGCGGCGCGCGACCGCGCCGCCGATACCAAGGATTGGGCGCTGTACGAGTCGCTGCACGCGCCCAACCATCGGTCCATAAACGGCGATTATGGCGAGTGGACGACGGCCGCCGAGATGATCCGTAACGTTGCCAAATCGATGAAATATCTGACGACGTTGCATCATTCGCATTCCCCCGAAATTCGGTTCGATACGCCGACAACGGCCTCCGGCATATGGGCGATGAAGGGCGAGTCCCTTTGGATGCAGGACGGTACGCCGCATTGGTTTCTGGCGTTCGGACATTACTTCGAAACCTACGCGCTGCAGGATGGACGTTGGGTTTTCACCAGCCGCCGGCTGACCTATCATCACAGCTTGCGATCGCCAGGCGCGCTGTTTCCGCCGCGCATCGATGGCGACGACGATTGATGCCGGCCGGCAACGCGGTTAACGATTTTTTTACCTGCGCCCCCCTGTGAACTGGCGCGGCCGCTTCCGTTGTTGTGGCAGCGCAAAGACTTTTTGCCGATTATACCTGATGAATTAAACGCTTGCATTATATCTTAACATGTGTACGGTCTTGTCGATCGGCGCGTTTTTGACTGGCGCATCTCGACTTCAAATAAAAGGCGAAGGCATCAACAAGATGCCTGATGAGAGGAAGATTCCGGAAGAATATTTATTGCGAAATTCCGTCGCGGCGGGCTGGACTTAATTCATGCTTTCTATTGTGCGCCGGCCGTATCGGCCGGCATCGAATAAACACGCCGCCACGATACCACTATAAAAAATCTAAGGGACGTAAAAATGAACCGTCGTAAATTCTCGCTTCTTGCAAGTTCGAGCCTTGGTCTTTCTGCGGCTCTGCGCCCGGCATTCGCGCAGTCGGCCACACCTGATCCAACATTGCTCACAACGACATTGACGCCCTACGGCGCGGAGCGTGCGGGCAATGCCGACGGCTCAATTCCGGCATGGACGGGCGGTCTCACGGCACCGCCATTGCCACCGGACCAGCCAATCGACGTACAGTTGCCTTTTGCGAATGAGCCAAAATTATACACGGTCGACGCAAGTAATTTGTCGCAGTACCAAGATCTGATATCGCCCGGTATTCAGTCGATGATCACGAATTTTGGGTTTCATCTAAATGTTTTCCCGACGCATCGAACAGCCGCTGCACCGCAATATGTTTACGATAACATCGCCAAAAATGTGACCCGCGCCATACTAAATCCCGCGGGCGGCCGGCTCGGCTTTACCGGCGGCTACGGCGGTATACCTTTCCCGATTATCGATACTTCGGATACGCTGGTCGGCGGGGCGCAGTTGATCTGGAATCACCTCACGCATTTCGAAGGATACAGCTCCCATACGCTGATGTCGCCGGCAATGGTGGTCAGCTCCGGCCAGGTCATCATGTCCGCCGGCGGCCAGAGCAAATTCGTTTATCCCTATTATGACCCCGACGGCTCACCGGAAACCTATGAAGGCTATTACAGCAAGCTGCATTCGCTAGACCTGGCGCCAGCGAACGTGGAAGGCCAGGAAACGCTCACCTGGCACAGCACGAATGTCGGTCTCCATCCGGATATCACCTGGACCCTTCTGAATGGCGAGGCCAGAGTTCGCAAAGCGCCGAACGAGGCCTATGACACACCGGTTCCCGGCTATAACGGCATCAGCAATATCGACGAAAGTCAATGCTTCTACGGCAACCCCTCGCAATACGACTGGAACTTTGTCAAAAAGCAGGAAATGCTGGTTGCCTATAATAACAATGCCATGCATTTGCTTACCGCTCAACAATATGTTCTTCCCAAGTTCCCGAACCCTGATGTCACGCGCTGGGAAAAGCACCGCGTCTGGATTGTGGAGGCTACGTTACACCCCGGTATGCACAATGTTTTGTCGCGCCGACGCCTTTATATGGACGAGGACACGGGCCAGGCACTCCTTGGCGAGGCTTATGACGCAGATGGTAAGCTGACCCGGTGCTACTTCGTGCCGACACGCTCCGTTCCGTCTATCCCGATGGTAAATCCGGTATGCATCGTGGTGTATAGCCTGGTGAGCGGGGACTACGTCTGTCAGGGTCAGCTGGCCTACCCGCCGTATCAAGCGACGGAGTATAATGGTCCCCAGGCCCCCTCGAATTTCGATGCTCAATCGATGGCCTCGAATGCCAGCTTTTAGGGGCTGAACCCAGCGCGGCCGGCTGTGCTGAGAGGGCCCGGGAGATTGCTTTGGGAGCTTGGACAGATCGTTCATCGGACCCTGACACGAAGCAGACCCTCTTCAACCTGCCGCAGCAGTATGAATGGGAAGAAATCGGCAGGCGGGAGTTGCTCGTTCCATTTAATTGCTCGCCGCCGGGGAATGAAAACCTGGACAAAGCTGGCCGTCCTGAACTTTCCGGCGGCTTAGAGATTGTGATGAAACAACATAGCGTCCTGATCGTGGAGGGAAGACTGCTTCGCGGTGAGAGCAATTTGCTTTGCCGACGGTGCCTTTATGTCGACGAGACGACGTCGACAGTCCTGTTCGGGGAAGGATATGACCTCGAAGGAAACTTGAAGCAGTGTTTCATCATCGGCGGCTCCCAGGACCCAGCCGCGAACAATGGACGATGGTATTTATTGGGATAGCGCTCGCGCTGGAAAAATTCGACATTGAATCATCTAGCGCTTTACATCGGCAGTATCCCCGTGCCAGTGAATTACGCACGTAAACTTACATGTAAGCATGGCGGTTTTGGCCGTCTCTCGACTTCCGGCTTCGGGATTTTGATCCGAAGACAGTGCGAATATTGGCGTCGTTAACGCGAGGAAACACATTATGAACGAAATGTCTGATCTGGAACGGCTCCTCGCTTTGGAAGAGATCAAATTATTGAAGGCCCGCCGGGACCGCGCGGTCGATACCAAGGATTGGGACACCTATCTGTCATTGCATGCGCCCGACCACGAATCGAAAAACGACGGCTTTCCGCATTGGAAATCCGCCGAGGAGATGATTACCAATGTACGCCAGCTTCTAGGGCCGGAGAAAATTTCCGTGCATCATTCGCACACGCCCGAGATCTCCTTCCTGTCGCCCACCAAGGCAACCGGCATCTGGGCGATGGAGGATAATATTTTCTGGAAGCAGGGCGAAGAGGATCATTGGCTGCGCGGCTTTGGTTTCTATCATGAGACCTATGACAAGCGTGATGGAAAATGGCTTTTTACAAGCCGCCAGCTTAAACGAACGCATGTGGTTGTGTCGCCCGGGGGGATAAGCAACGCCGCCAAGGTGGAACATGAGTCCGAGTGATTGCCGATACTCGCGGACCGGAGAATATACAAAATAAAAGCGGTGGGGAAATGAACGATCTTAACGAGCAGTACGACTTCATCGTCATAGGCAGCGGCGGCGGTTCGATGTGTGCGGCGCTGGTCATGCGCGCCGCCGGCAAATCGGTTCTGATTCTGGAAAAAACTGCCTTGATCGGCGGCACAACGGCGCGCTCAGGCGGCGTGATGTGGATCCCGAACAATCCCTTCATGAAGCGGGACGGCGTTGAGGACAGCCTCGAAATGGCGACCGCCTATCTCGACGCGGTCGTGGGGGATTCCAACGACGCACCAGGAACCTCGGCGGCGCGGCGCCTAGCCTATCTCGCCGAAGGCCCCCGTATGATCGATTTCCTGACCGCGCAGGGGATCAAGCTCACGCGGGTGCCCTACTGGCCGGATTACTATGACGACCGCGCCGGTGGGTCGGTTCCGGGGCGGACCGTTGTTGCCGAGCTCTTCGATGTCAATGAACTTGGCGCCTGGAAGACGCGCCTGCGGCCCAATTTTCTCTCGCTCTATGCAACGCTCGAGGAAGCCCTGAAATTGCCGACCTTCAACCGCTCCTGGAAGGGCAAGATGGTAATGGCGAAAGTGGCGTTGCGCACGGTGACGGCAAAGCTTCGCGGCAAGCATTACGTCACGGCCGGTGCCGCCTTGCAGGGGCGCATGCTGCAGGCGGCGCTGCGGGCGGGCGTCCATCTCCGCTCGGAATCGCCTGTCACCCAGCTGATCGTCGAGAATGGCGCCGTCACCGGCGTGGTGGTGGAGAAGGATGGCAAGACTCATCGCATTTCCTCGCGCATCGGTGTGCTGGTGAACGCCGGCGGCTTTGCCCATAACCAGAGAATGCGGGACCAATACCAGCCAGGCACATCGGCGAATTGGACGCTGAGCGCCGAGGGCGATACCGGCGAGATGATCGAGGAAATGATGAAACAGGGTGCGGCCATAGGGCAGATGGAGGAAATGGTCGGCAACCAGATCTCCATTCCACCCGGGGCCGAGAACCAGGTGATCAAGCCGGTGGTGCAGGGCCTCACCGCGGCGCCGCACGCCATTCTGGTGGACCAATCGGGCGCCCGCTACATGAACGAAGCCGGCTCCTACATGGCCTATTGCAAGGCTATGCTGGAGCGTAACAGGGAAGTGCCGGCTGTTCCCAGCTGGGCGATTTTCGACAGCCAGTACATCAAGAAATATATGCTTGCCGGGACCATGCCGGGTGAGAAAAAACCGGAAGCCTGGTTGCGCGATGGGTATTTGCGCAAGGCCGATACAGTCGAAGGCCTGGCGGCAATGCTGAACATCCCGCCATCCGCGCTCAAGGCGACGGTGACCCGTTTCAACGGTTTTGTCGCCCAAGGCCGCGATGAAGATTTCAACCGCGGCGTCCGGGCCTATGACCGCTGGCTTGGCGACCCTTACCATCACCCCAACGCCACGCTGGGCGAAATTTCACAGGCGCCATTCTATGCCGTGCCGGTACTGCCCGGAGACGTGGGTACCTATGGCGGCGTGGTAACGGATGCGCAGGCCCGGGTGCTGAAGCCGGACGGCAGCGTCATACCTGGCCTGTACGCCACCGGCGTGTCCACCGCCTCGGTCATGGGCCGCGCCTATCCTGGCGCCGGCTCCAGTGTCGGTCCTTCCTTCGTTTGGGGATATATCGCCGCAAATGCCGCCCTGGGAGCTGTCTGAACCCCGCAGGTAAAACGGTTCCGTTGCGGTGCGCACAGTGCAAATTAGTTGCGGCCGGGCCAATTGCGGATAAAGCTACCGCTGCGGTGCCGTGATATGGCGCCCACAACGCAAACGGCTGTCCGAGAGGGGTTTGAGTGCAAAGGCAACGTAATCCGCGCGGGAATGGCGACCGGCTGAGGGCCGAAGTCATTGAAGCCGCCATGCGCATTCTGGATCAGAACCAATTGAGCGAGCTTAGCCTGCGTATGGTCGCGCGCGAGGCCGGCGTTACGCCGACCTCCGTCTACACCCATTTTCCGGATGCGGAATCGATGATTTCGGAGATCGGCCGCGAATGCTGGCGGCAACTGGGCGAAGTCATGTCCAATGCCATCGCGGCGCTTACCAAGCCCACGGCGAGGGACGAGCTTGGGGCAAAAATAACAGCCTATATCGGCTACGCGATGGAACGCCCGTCACGCTATCAACTGCTGTTCGCGCCCGAACATGCGATGTCGGAAGAATCGGAGGGATCGCCCGGGCTGCTGCAGCCGGCATATCGCAGCATACTTGCCGGCGTAAAGCGCATCGCCGCCGACGGTGGCCATCTACCGGCCACCGACCCCATTTCCGCCACGCTGGTCATTCTATCCTTGGCCCATGGCCGGATTGCTCTGGCGCATTTGGCGCCCTGGCGGTCCGGCAATTCGGCACAGGCCGTACAAAGCTTCGTGCTGGAAACGCTCAATACCATTTTGCAAACGAAGTCGCCCGCGCCGAAGCGCCAGCCGGCAGGCAAAGACGAACGAAAACCGCCGAAGATTCCGGCCAGACTTGCAAAACGGTGATCAAAAAAATGAAAAACGCCGCGGCATTGGCGGATATCGCTGCAATGGCAAAGCGGCGGTAGCGAATAATATCCTTTAAAGTTTTGCGAATACCGCCCCGACGATCACGCAATGTCCACGGTCGAAAAAACGGCTTTTTCAACGCATTGTGAAATTGACCCACGACCTGAGAATTGGCCTGTCGAAGCCGAAGCCTGTCGTGAGCGGATTAAAATTTTAGATGGCAGGCAAGGCGATCATAAGCCCCGTAATCCGGCCAAAAAGGAAACCGAGCATGAAATTTTCGATGGCAATCCCGATTGGAGACGTGACGCCGGGTGAATTTCAGACGGCGCATGCGGTTCGGGAAATGACGCAAGCGCTCGAGGCTTCCGGCATTGCCGCATGCTATCTGACGGATCATCCAGCACCTTCCGCGGCGTGGCTGCATTCCGGCGGTCTTGGCCACGATGCGCTGGATCCTTTTGCGGCTTTATCTTTTATCGCGGCGGTGACAACAAAACTGTTGCTGCAAACCAACATCGTCGTGCTGCCATATCGGAACCCGTTCATCACGGCGAAAGCGGCGGCAACCGTTCAGGTACTCTCCGGCGGCCGCCTGATCATGGGCACGGCACCCGGCTACCAAAAAGCCGAATTCGAGGCGCTTGGCGTAGATTTTCACAAACGCGGCGCAATCATGGACGAGGCCCTGGATACCATCCGCCTGGCTTGGGCAGGCGGCGCGGTGACCAAACAGGGCCGCGATTTCAACGCGACCGGAAACGAGCCGCGGCCGGCGCTCAATCCACCGCCGCCGATCTGGATCGGCGGTGCCAGCGATGCCGCCATAAACCGTGCCGCCCGGGCCGGTGACGGTTGGTGTCCATTTTTCTCTGATCCTCTGCAGAGTAAGGTGAACCAGGAAAACGCAATCAATTCAGTTGCGCATCTTTCCGAACGGCTGCAGCAGTTGCATGAGCTGCGCGGGAAGCATGGCCGGTCAGGTCCGTTCGATGTTGAACTCGGTCCGCGAGAAAACCCCGATTTTGGCGGCAAGGGCAGCGTGCAGCAATATGTCGATGCGGTCGGCGCCCTGGCCGATGCAGGCGTCACCTGGGCCACTGTCGAGCCGCCCCATCCCAGCCGTCAGGCCTATATCGAGAATGTGCAGTGGTTTGGCGAACAAGTGATCGCCAAAACAAGTGCCTGATTACCAAAAGCAAATATGCCCTCGCCCGGTCGACTTAGGAGATTTTCTAGATGACGCGTGACACTGAAAAACTGGAATCGGTACCTTTGCGCGTGACCGACCGGGAGCTGATCCCGGCGGAGCGCTATTACGACGCTGCATTTTTCGAACTCGAGCGTGAGCGCCTGTGGCCGCATGTATGGCAAATGGCCTGCCGCCTCGAAGAGATCCCCAATATCGGTGATTATACCGAATATACGATCCTCGATAAATCGGTGATCATCGTGAACACGAAAAATGGCGTCAAGGCGTTTCACAATGCCTGCCGCCACCGCGGCGTGCGCCTCGCGACCGGCCCGGGTAATTGCAAAAGCCAGGGTTTCATTTGCCCGTTCCACGGATGGCGCTGGAACGCGGAGGGGCAAAACACGTTCGTTTTCGGAAAACAGGTCTTCAACGAAGCGTTGCTGAACAAGGCTGAAATCGATCTGAAACCCTGCCGGATCGAATTTTGGGCCGGCTGCGCCTTTATTAATTTCGACAACGCTGCGCCTTCGCTGCTGGAATCGCTGGGGCCGGTGGCCGATCGGATGAACGCCCGCCATGCTGACAGGCTGAAAATGGATTGGTGGTACGCAACCGTCCTTCCAACCAACTGGAAGCTCGCGATGGAAGCGTTCCAGGAGGGTTATCACACCATGAAGACGCATCCGCAGCTTCATAAACTCTCGGCACTTGGCAATGCCTACGGCACGGATTCCGATGAGCTGACCGCAAATCACGGCCTCACGGGACGCGAGACGGTCAATATGCATATTGATTTTCTTGCGCGGCTGAGTTCGGGCATGGGCGGCATGGTCCATGAGTCTGAAGTCGCCGTACTTGAGAAGCTTCGCGACATGGAGGTTCCCGAGGACCCGATGGGGGCCACGATGGCGTTCTATGCCCGGGCGCATGAGGAAGTCACCAAAGACGCCCTGGAGCGCGGGGTACCGATGTTTGACATCGCCAAGGTGGCGCAGGAGGTGGAGTTCCACGCAGTGGAGTTCATGTTCCCGCATTATTTTCTGTTACCCATGCTCGGCGCCATGTCATCCTATCGCATCCGGCCGCTGACGCCCGAAACCTGCCTGTTCGAGATTTGGTCGCTGGCGCTGCGGCCCGAAGACCAGGAATTTGCGACCCCGAAGCGGCCAACAATTCTACCATATGATTCGACGGAGTTCCCTGAAGTTCCACAGCAGGATTATTCAAACCTACCCCGCCAGCAGCTGGGCCTGCACGCCGGTGAATTCAAATTCATGCGGCTGTCGCACCAAAGCGAAGGCATGATCAGCAATTACCAGCGGCTTATCGACGGCTATCTTGCAAGGCTCGACCCGGCGACGCTGGCCCGGGCATCGCAAATTGTGAATTGTGGTTTTGAATCGCCAATCGTGGATATCGGTTTTTAAAATTCCGGCGGCTGATTGACCTCGCTTATCCGAGCCTGCGGCGCAGCCTGGCGGCATATAGGCGTATATCGTCCAGACCAACCAAGCAGAGACGTTACCGGCGATCGACAACGAGAAAAATCAAGGGAGGACATCGATGTTGCTATCAACACCGCAAGAGACGGAGACCGGGGAAAACCATCCCCTTGCGATTCGGATGGGCATCATCGCTTTTCTGAACCAGGCTATCCCAGTGGGTTGCATCTGGGGCTCATTCAGCGCGTTGCTGAGTGCCAACGAAGCGCGGTTGGGGATCAATCGCGAGATGAGCACGCTCGCCGTTCCGCTGATGATGGTGGTGTTTGCCGGGCTTTCACCTGTTGTCGGTATTCTGGCGGCGAAATACCCCATGCGCCTGGTGACCTTGACAGGATCGGTTTTGAGCGTTGCCGGCTTTCTCGTCCTGGCGCTGTCCGCCAGCTATCCGTTGTACCTGGCCGCGTTCGCTTTATTATTGGGCCCCGGCCTCGCGGTTGCCACCGTCATGCCTTCGACGCTTGTGACCCGTTGGTTCGTGGTCAAGCGCGGAAGAGCACTGGGGTTTGCAGGCATTCCGGCAGTTTATCCGCTGATGCCGCTGGGCGCCACCTGGGCCGTGCACGTCTATGGACTTCGCATGACCTATCTGATGGTGGCGGTGCTGTTGCTGGTAACCGTGATCGCCAATTTGTTCATTAGCGACCCGCCGGTTGCCGCTACAAAAATTTCATCCACCGCCTCTGAATCGGTTTCCGGTCGCAACCTCACCCCGGGTGTAACGCCGCTGTCTGGGTTGTTAGTGAATCCGCGGTTCTGGATACTGGCCATTGGCGCCAATGTCGCCATTGTCGGGTCGCTTGTCCTGACTGCCCATATGGTGCCCATGGCGATATCCTGGGGAAATACGGCCACGGCGGCCGCCACCCTGCAAACCGCATTTTCGATCGTCTCCCTGGCCGGCCCGCTGTTTTTCGGCTGGCTCAGCGACAGGCTTGGCGGACCGCTTACGTTAACACTGCTGGTCCTCGATTCCGCCGTGTTATGGGCTGTATTGCTATTGCATCCCCCATTCGCCGTTTTGCTGGTTATCTTTGGACTAATCGGATTTCATGCCGTGGGTGCTGCGCCGACGCTGGGAATGTCGTTGTCCGAAGTGTTTGCGAAGAGGGATTTCAGCCGGGCATATGGAATGGCGAATCTGGTTGCATTGCCTTTTACAGTAATATGCGTGCCGATCGCTTCCTTAATTTTCGCCAGAAGCGGAAGTTATCACAATGTTATTCTGGCGGTTGTTGCGCTTAGTGTGTTGACGTTCCCGGTGGTCTTCAGCATTAGCCGCGGACCAAAACGCGCAGTGGCTGACTAGCGAATTCGCCAGCCATGCGGTGAATGATCGATCCGCGATTGCCGAAAACAACTCAGATCGCGTCAGGCGAGAACGAGATCTTCGCCGAAATACGGTTTCATTCCCGCATCCGTGGTCTCAGGCGGGCTTGCGGCCGGATCGCGCATCCATCGCCACATTCTACGGATATCAATCGGGCCGTTGACGCTGGAGCGGCCGGCGCCGTTCTGGTAGTAGTTCTTGGCGCGGCGATCCATGTAGATCATCATTTTTTCTTCGCGGTCCAGCTCGTCGTTGAATCGGGCATAGGCTTCGGCGGTTACGTCGACAGAGTGCTTGTCGCGGATGATGAGTTCGGCGATGCATTGCAAGGCAAATCGGGTGACGATTTCCAGCAGGTCGATGACCTGGAAGCCGCCGAAATTATTGCTGTTCGGGCCGTAGGACATGAAGAAATTGGGAAAGCCCGGCATCATGGCGCCGAGATAGGCGCGGGGGCCGTCCTTGGCCCAGAGTTCCTCGACACGGATGCCGCCGCGCCCGCGCACTTCCATTGGCCAGAGATATTCGTTGGCCTTAAAGCCGGTTGCGAAGACGATGACGTCCACAGGATATTCGACGCCGCCTGCGAGGATTCCCGCCGGGGTGATTTTTTCGATCCGGTCGCTTACCAACGCCACGTTGTCTTTCATGAGCGCATCGAAGATGCTGTCTTCCGGGTCGATACGGATCGGGCGGGAGGACATTGGCGGGGCATTCGGGATCATCTTCGCGATGAGTTCCGGTTTGCTTGCCAGCTTTTTTTGAACGAAGCCGATACATTTTTCCCGTACGGCTCTATTGGCGACGCTGACGGCGTGCGGGTCTGCGAACCCTGGGTCGATGCGGGCGCCGATTTTTACCGATTCCGGGGCGAGCTGCGCGCTGAGCCGGAAACGCGCGAAGTTTACGTAAAAGGGGAAGTTGCGGTCGAGCCAGGTAGCCTGCGGCGGCAGCGCCTTGACGTAAGAGGGGGCTTCGAAACACCAGCTCGGGTTGCGCTGAAAAAGGATGGTGTGGTCCGCGGCTTTGGCGATTTCCGGCACCGTCTGATAGCCGGAGGCGCCGGAACCGATGACGGCGACGCGCTTGCCCGACAGGCTGAGGCCGGCGGGCCAAACTGCCGTATGGCAGGCGACGCCGTTAAAGGAGTCCATCCCTTCGATGCTGGGGTTCTGCGGGCGGGATAGAAATCCGACGCAGCTGATCACCGCGTTGACGCGCCAGGATTTCTCGCCCGCGGGTCCGCGCCCGGTGATCTCCCAGAGCTCGGCGGCTTCGTCCCAGATGATCGAGGTAACTTCGGTGTTGAATTCAATATGCTGCCGCAGGCCGAAGCCGTCCGCTACCCATTGCATGTATTTCAGATTCTCGTCACGCGGGCAGAAGGCGTAGGGATAGGCGTAGTCGACGCCGAAAGTGTGGGTGTAGCCGCGGCTCGGCGTGTCGACGCGAGCGCCGGGATACTGGTTCTCGAACCAGGTGCCGCCCACCTCCGGGTTTTTCTCCAGTGCGACAAACGGGATGCCGGCGCGTTTCAATTGCGCCGCGGCGTTCAGGCCGGACAGGCCGGTGCCGATAATGCCGACGGTGAAGTTTTCAAGCTGCTCCGGCGTCGGCTTGCGGCGCCAGGTGATGCCGCGGACCCAGGGATCGAATGCCGCCTCTTCGAGCCAGATTTCACGCTCATGCGGCGGGATTTCAACACCTGCGGACAATGCAAGGCAGTCGACCAGCCGGTCTTCGGAATCGATCTCCAGGTCAGCGGCACCGGCATCGCGATAGGCTTTCAGGAAATTTGCGGCTTTTGAAAAAAGCCTGGGAAGATCGGCATCGTTGGCCATGCCGCTGCCCAAAGCGTAGCGCGTGAGATCATCCGCGGGCTGCATTGCCGGCAGCTCTTCGTCATTCGTGAGAAAATAAAGCAGGCCGCGGAGCGTGAGCGGATCGGCGTATTTTACGGCGTCCTCGATGGTCTCGTCGCTGGCGGCCAGCAGCTCATGTCTTGCACCCATTAAAATCACCTTTCCGTCCGAGCTTTTGAGCGCTGCAATTGCGGCGATGTTGTTATTTCCGCGGTGCAACAAAATACCTTCGGCAAACCTGTAAATAGAAGCGGCTTTTGGCATGCGCAACCGAGAAGCGGCTTTTCCCAGCAAATACATATATATGCATAAGGCCAGGCGAGGTTGCATTGGCTCAATAAGCATGAAAGTTTTTGGGAGGAGGTCGGATCATGAAACTAGCTTTTGGACTCGAGGGCCAGCTTGCGCTTGTCGTGGGTGGCGGATTTGGAATTGGCGAGGCCACGGCAAAATTGCTGGCCAAGGCCGGGGCTCGGGTGGCGGTTGCCGATATTGAGCTTGGACGGGCCGAGAAGGTGGCGCGTGAAATCGGCGGTTATGCTGTTGCGGGCGATGTCACCACGGAAGCAGGCGCCAAGACGGTTGTTTCTGAAGCGCGCGAGATGCTTGGCGGGTTGACGCGTGTGGCCAACATTGTCGGGTTTGGCGATTTTGCCGAATTTAAGGATACCGGCCAGGATTTATGGGATGCGCAGCTTCGGATAAATCTGATCCATCATATGCATGTCTGCCACGCCGCGAGACCGCATCTGGTGGCGGCCGGCGGTGGCGCGATCGCCATGCTGGCTTCGGTGAGCGGCATCTATGGGGCGCGCCGGCATGCGGCTTACGGCGCCGCGAAGGCGGGCGTGCTGTCACTGGCGCGAACGCTGGCCGATGAGTGGGGTCCGGACAATATCCGCGTTAATACCGTGGCGCCCGATGTTATCGCAACGCCGCGGCTGGTTGATCGTTTCGGATTGCCTGCCGAGGAGGCGCTCGCAATCCTTGACAAGTCGGCAGCCAGGCAACGGGTGCCGCTGGGAAGATTCGGCCGGCCCGAGGAGATTGCCGGGCCGCTGGTGTTCTTGTTATCCGGGCTTGCTTCATTCATGACCGGGCAATGCCTGGTGGTGGATGGCGGCTCAATGGTCCATTTTCCACACGCCGTCTCGGGTGAGACTTAAAAAATATGCGCAAACAGTTTTACTAAAACCGACAAGCTTGTGGCAGGATATTTTTCAACGTTAACGGACCGCCTGATTGCGTTGCCTGATGACGTGCAGCGATCTGACGTCGAAAATGCCTGCCGTCCCGGTCTTGCCGCTATCGGCATAGCCAGGTCCGGTCGCCGGATTGACAGCGATGCCGTGGCTCCCCGGCAAGCCTGTCACATGACCGACCAGCTTGAAGCCGGCGGGGTCACCACGCTCAGTTCCGAGCCGTGGGAGACATCAACATGATGCGTGATCGGATCGAAATACAGATCGTCCCATTTCACACCGCCGAGCGGAACGGTTGCCGCGAGCCGCTAGGCGGGGGCCGCAGGCAGCGGCGCCCCGCCGCCAGAAACATGCTCGCAAGCGACGCGGCAAAGCAGAATTTTCTCGCAAGCTTTTCCGCAATGTTCAGATGGAAACAGATGGCTTCCGAGGATGGATCAGAAATGAAAGCAGAACCGGCAATGCCAGAAGAACAAGCGGAAACTGCACCAGAAGCCCGGCGATGATGGCGACCGCCAGCGGCTGCTGCATGCCGGCACCCTGGCCGAGATCGAGCGCCAGCGGCAGCAGCGTCAGAATGGCGGCGAGCGTCGTCATCGCGATCGGCCGCAGCCGATTGGCGCTGGCCAGCATCAAGGCCTGCTGCGGCGGCACGGTTGCGAGCAATAACTGTACCTCGGAGACGTAGAAGATCGCCATTTCGGTGGCGATGCCGACAATCATCACCATGCCCATCATGGCGGTGATGTTGAGCGCCACGCCGGCGACGTACAGGCCGGTGAACACCGCGGTGGTGGAAAGCAGCGAGGTGCATATGATCGCCAGCACCCAGGTGAAACGCTCGTACAGCAGCAGCAGTAAAATGAATTCCGCCAGCAGGGCGGCGGCGAATACCCGTGCGAGGCCGGCGAAAGCGATCTGCTGCTGCTGATACAATCCACCCAGCGTATAGGTCACGCCGGCGCCCAATATGCCGGGCTTGGCGAGGGCGGCTTTCACATCGGCGATGCCGGCGCCAAGGCCGCGTCCATCAAGCCGCGCCGTGACGTCAACGACCTGCTGCAAATTCTCCCGCGTGATTTCCGGCTGCCCGGAAACGATGCTGAAGCTGGCAATGCTTTTCAGCGGCACCAGCGCCCCGCCGGGCGTTGCGATCGGCAAGGATTGCAGATCGTCGCTGTTGAGTTGCGCGGCGCCGCTCAAACGCACGCGTATGCCGATGAGCTGCTCCGGACCTTGATATTGCGTGGCAACCGTGCCGGCCAGTTCGCTCTGCACCATCGCCGCCACCTGCGCGGGGTTCAGCCCCAAAGCGGCGGCGCGGGCCGGATCGACGCTGATATTCATCGCGTCGCCGGCGGGGATGATCCCGTCATCCACCGAGTTCACGCCGGCGATTCTGCTGATCGCATCGGCGACCCGCGCGGCCGCGGGGTCAAGCTGCGCCGGATCGGCAGCGGCGAGCTTGATCTCGATTGGCTGCGGCACGCCGGTGAGGTCGCCGATCTCGTCGCCCATCAGCTGGTGCGGATCGATCTGCACGCCCGGAACCTGCGCGGTAACGGCGTCGCTGATGCGGTTCATCACGATGTTGATGCCGTCGCGCTGGTTCAGCGGTTTCAGGCGAATCACGAAATCGCCGGAATTGGCTTCATGCAGATCGCCGCCGAAGCCGGCGCCGACGCGCAGGGAATAATCCGCCACCCCCGGATCGGCGCGCAGGATGGCCTCGATTTCGCGCATTTCGCGCTCGCTTTCGGTGAGCGAGGTTCCCGGTGCCGTGAGATAGTCCAGAACAAACCCGCCCTCATCCAGATCCGGCATGAAGCCGGTCTGCACATGGGAATATGAAAACCAGCCGATGCCGAGCAGCAGCGCCCCGGGCAGGACCAGCAGCGCGGGGCGGCGGAACAAGCCACCCAACAACCCGCCATGCAGCCGGTCCAGCCAGCCCTTGCGGTCAGCACCGGGGTCGTGCCAGGTCTCAAAATCGATCAGCAAGCCCGCCAGCAGCGGCACGGCCAAGGCGGTCAGCGCGAAGGAGGCCAGCAAGGTCGCGGTCATCGTCAGCGACAGCGCCTTGAAAAATGCGCCCGTCACGCCTGAAAGAAATCCCAGCGGCGCGAACACGATCAGGGTGGCGGCGGACGAACCGGTGAGCGGACGCAAAAATTCCGCGCCGGCATCCAGGATCCACAGGCGGCCGTGCTGGCGCGCGCCTTCCGAACTGCGGCGGGCGATATGTTCGATCATCACGATCACATCGTCGATCACCAGCCCGACCGAGGCAGCGAGCCCGCCAAGCGTCATGATGTTGAAGCTGAGCCCGAACAGGGAGAGCACCAATATGGCGGCAGCCAGCGAAGCCGGAACGATGGCGATGGCGAGCAAGGTGATCCGCCAGTTGCGCAGGAACACCAGCAATACAATCGCGGCGAGCACAATGCCGATGAGGATGGCATCGCGGACCGAGCCGGCGGCGGCCAGCACCAGCGCGCTCTGATCATACCATTTCGTTAAAGCAACATCCGGCGGCAGCTGCGGCGCAAATCCCGCCAATGCCGCATCGGCGGCACGCGCGATATGCACCATATCCGTGCCGGGCTGCTGGTACAGCAGCAAGGTCACCGCCCGCTTGCCGTTGGCGTCAACGCCGAGGAATTGCGGGATCACCCCGATCCGCACATCGGCGACATCGGCCAGCCGGACCACGGCACCCGGTGCCGCCCGGATGACGGCCTGTTTCACATCATCCAGCCCGTGCAAGGCGTTATTGGCCATGACGAGATAGAGCAGATCGTGATCCTCCACCCGTCCCACCGATTGCAGCGTGTTGGCGGCACTGAGGGCTGCCACCAGGTCCTGCAGCGTGAGATGAAAGGCGGCCAGGCGCCGCGGATCGGCGCTGACTTCCATTTCGGTGGTATCGCCGCCCTGCACCTGCGCCTGCGCCATGCCGGTTACGCCGGAAAGCAGCGGCACCAGTCGGTAGGTGGCAAGCGCCTGCAGCTTCGCCTGGCTGACCGTGGCGGACGTGAGCGCGTAGGCCATGAAGGGAAACACGTTCGGCGTCATCCGCAGCACCGTGTAGTTCGTGCCAGCCGGAAGCCCGGCGACGCTTTGCGCCATCGCCGCATTCACGGCGAGCGTGGCCGAGGTCATCTCCGTGCCCCAGGCAAAATCCACCGTGATCTGCGCCGAGCCGCGCGCGGTCGTGGATACGATATCCACCACGCCGGGCACCGCCCGGATCGCCTGCTCGATGGGCTGGGTGGTCTGCAACACCATTTGCGAAGCCGGCTGGCTGCCGGCATCGATGGTCACGCGAACGCGCGGAAACGAGGCATCCGGATACAGCCCGATCGGCAGGCTGATCGCCGCCGTGATGCCGGCCAGCGCCAGCGCCGCGGCAAGGGTCAGAACCGAGCGTCGATGCCGGTCAAGCCAGGAAGTCATGTTCAAGGGGCGGCAGTTTGCAAGGTTGCCGTCATGCCGTCGGAGAGCTGGTAGGCGCCCGTTGTCGCGAGGCGCATGGCGGGGTCGAGACCCGGCGCCAGCACGATGCTTTCGTCCACCGATTCCAGCACCTGGACGTTTTTGCGATGCGCGATGTTCTTGCCATCCAGAAGGAAGACGTAGTCGCCCTGGTCATCGCTCAGCACCGCATCGCGCGGCACGACGTCGCCGGTGACGCTGCCTGAATTGATTTTTACATCCACCGGTTCGCCCAGCAGCACCGGCCCTTGCGGGAGCAGCGTGACATCGATCAGGCCGGTAGCGTCCAGCATGGCGCTGCGCTGCGCGACCGTTGCGGTGAGCGTGGTCCCGGCATTGAGCAACGTCACCGTTGCGGGATTGCCCGGCTGGATGTGCAGCGCATCAGCCTCCGTGAAGCCGGCGCGAATGCGCAACGCTCCAGCGGCGGCCAGCTGCAGCAACGCCGTGCCGGCTTGCAGCATGCTGCCGGCTGCTGTGGGAATGGCAACAACCGTGCCGTCGAACGGCGCCTGAATGCGCAGTTTCTGTCCCGTTCCGGCGGCGCGCAATGCCGCGACATCTGCCTCGGCGCTTTGCAATGTCTGGGTGGCGCCGGCAAGATCCGCTTGCGTCGCCAGATGCTCCGACAGCAAGGCGGCAACATGATTGCGCGCGGCGGCTGCGGCCTCGACGGCCGACTGCGCCTTATGCAGCGTGGCGATCGATTGCGGGTCGGGCAGAATTTCCGCCAGCGTCTGGCCTTTGGTCACGGCCTGACCCGGCTGCACGCTGAACCCGGCGACGATGCCGGGCGCCGCCAGGGTGATATCGGTTTGCGCCACGCCGGCGACGATATTGCCAGCAGCCTCGATCTGCATCGGCACCGTCTGGCGCGTCAGCGTCACGGCACGAACCGTGGCGCTCGGCGCCGGCGCCGCGGCGGCGGGCGCGGACGGCCGGCTCCAGAAATACAGCGCGGCGCAAATCGCCAGCGCAGCCATGCCAAAAATCAGATAGCGCGTTTTCATGATACTCCTCGCAGCGGCGGCAGCCCGAGGCCGAGCAAGATGACAAGTGAGATTTCCGCGCTCTGCAGCTGGCTGCGCAGGCTGACGAAATTGCGCTCCCGGTCGCCCGCGGCGGTTTGCAGGTTCGATAAGGCGGTCGCGTCGATCTGCCCCTGCGCGAACGCGGTACGCGCCGCCGCCGCCATGGTTGCCGCCCGCTCAGCGCCGGCCTGCGCCGCCGCGGTCTGCGATTGCAGCAGCGCGATGCTCAAAGCCAGCGCCTGCGCGCCGCCCGCCGCGGTATCGAGCGCCGCCTGGTACTGCGCTGCCAGCACGGCGCGCGTCGCCTCCGCCGTTTTGATGGCGCCGCGGTTGCGGTTGAATAACGGCAAGGTCAGGGTGACCTGCGGCCCGGCGGAGATGACGCCGGTGGTATCGCGGCCGCCGGCGGCGCCCAGGCTCAAGGGCAGAAACTGGGTGAGAATGGCGGCGCGCAATTTGGCATCCGCCTGTTCGTAGCCGTAGCGCAGCGCAATCAGGTCGGGCCGGCGCTCCGGCAATGAGGCCAAAGCCAGCGTCACATTACCAGGCGGCTGCGCCGGCAGCACCGGTGTCACTACGGCAATCGCGATGCCGGGTTGCAGGCCGAGCAGCGCGTCCAAAGCGGCCTCGTCATGCTGGGCGGCCTGCGCTGCCGATGCCAGCGCCGTTTGCGTCACGGCAAGTGCCGCCATGCTTGCGGCGCCGTCGTTCAGCGTCAGATTATTATGGCTGATCTCGGATTGCGTGGCCTGGTCGATGCCAGACAGCAACGCCGTATCCTGCCGCAGGCTCCGCAATATGTCCTGGTCGGCGCAGAGGGCCACGGCGAGCTGCTCGGCCTGGGCGGCGGTCTGCCATTCCTGCCAGAGGATGCCGGCATCCACTTGCTTCAGCCCGGCCGAGGCCGCCTGTTTGTCGGCCCTGTAGGTAATCAACGCGCCAATATCCTGCGTCAACGCGCCCGAGATGGCGGACATAGTGCCTGGGCCGCCCAGCAAGGCCGCGAAGCCGCCGGAAATCGAGGGGTCGGGCAGCGCGCCGGCCGCCATTAATTCGGCGGCGGAAACATCGTGCTGGGCGCGCGCCGCCATAAGATCGGGGTTGTTCAGCACCGCCAGCGCTGCGATCGTCCGCAGGGACAGCGGTGCTGCGGTATCGATCCGCGCCCCGTCCGGCAATTGCTGCGCCAACAAGCCCGGATCGCTCGCCAGACCGGGTGCCACAGGGAGTGGCGCAGCGTGGTAGGCGGCGCAGCCGGTCAGCAGCGCGGCAATGAACGTGAAGGCTAAAAATCGCATCTGCGGAGGAAACTGCCTGCGCCTGGCTGCCCAAGGCGTTGCGGCAAGCTTGTCGGATTTTAATCTTTCGGTGTGCGGCGTCATCGCGCTTCTGCTAACCCGGACCCATGAGGATTCTACTGATCGAGGATGACGCCAAGGCTGCCGCCAATTTATGCGAAGGGCTGGCGCCGGAAGGGCATCAGGTGGAAGTGACTGCCGATGGGCGCACCGGCCTGATCACCGCGGCCGCGGGCAGCTTCGATGTGCTGATTATCGACCGGATGCTGCCGGGGCTGGACGGCATCTCCGTCCTGCAGACCTTGCGCGGCGCCGGCATCCACACGCCGGCGTTGTTCCTCACCGCTTTGGGCGGGCTGGATGACCGGCTGACCGGCCTGCGCGCCGGCGGCGATGACTATTTGGTCAAACCCTTCGCCATGGCCGAGCTCTCGGCACGGCTCGCGGCTTTGGCAAGGCGCAACCCCACGCCGCAAAAGCCGATCGTGCAGCAGATCGCCGATCTCGAACTCGACCGGAGCACGCGTATCGTGCGCCGGGCCGGGCAAAAAATCCTGCTGAAACCACGCGAATACGATGTGCTGGAGTATCTGATGCGCAGTCCCGGCCAGGTCGTGACGCGCACGATGCTGCTGGAGGATGTCTGGGGATTTCATTTCGTTCCGCAAACCAGCATCGTCGAGGCGCATATCAGCCGGCTGCGCGGCAAGATCGACAGCGGCTTCTCTCCGGCTTTGATCCATACCTATCGCGGCGCCGGATATAAGATCGATGTGGCCTGACGCGCCGTCCCGGCTGCTGCTGAAAAATTCGGGTTTCCGGCTGGCGCTGCGTAGCCTGGCGCTGTCGCTTGCCGGCGCGATCCTGGTTTTTGCAATCATTCATCATGCCGCCGAGACCGCGTGGCGCGGACAGCTTAACGACGCGGTCACCGCGGCGCTCCGCGATATTCTGGGGGATATTCAGCGCAATCAGTTACCCGTACCGCAGAATGTGAATGCGACTTTGGCGGAAGGCGGCGGCCTGTTCTTTGCCGATATCGGCAAAGACGGACAGTGGGAGGCGGGTAATTTCCGGCCCGGCCCGGCATTGGCCGCGCGCTGGAATGGCCTGCAAACCTTCCGGGTGCGCGCTCGCCTTGCGCTGCCGCCCCGGGTGCAGGCCGTTCGCGGCATTGCGCATCATTTTGCGGATGGCGAGACCTTGATTATCGCCGCCGATGCAACCGCCTTGCTCAGTCTGAACAAGGTGATCGCACGATCGTTTCTGGCCGTGTTCAGCATCATCATGGCGCTCGGCCTGCTCAACGGCTTCCTTGCGGCCCGCGCGGCCCAGCGCCGCGTCGATGGCTTTGCCACCACGCTGCGCGACATCATGCATGGCGATCTGGCGCGCCGCATCGAGGTGACACCGGCGGCAGATGAGTTCGATCGCCTGGCGGCGGGCATGAACGCGATGCTGCAGCGGCTGCAGGAATTGATGGATAATTTGCGGCAGGTCACGGCCGATATTTCGCATGACCTGCGATCGCCTTTGGCGCGGCTTCGCGAGCATCTCGAACGATCGCGCGCAAAATACCAGGCGCCGGCATTACAGGAGGTTTTCGCCGAAGCACTGGCGCAGACGGACCAGGCGCTCGATATTTTTGCCGCCATGCTGCGCATCGCCGAGGTGGAAGCGGGGTCGCGGCGCTCGCATTTCACCGAAATTGCGCTCTCCCCGATGTTGACGATGCTGGCCGAAAGCTATGAACCGTCATTCACTTCCGCGGGCATTTCCATCGAAACCCACATCGCACCCGATCTCGCGATGCGTGGCGATCAGGAGCTGCTGGCGCAGCTCTTTACCAATGTACTGGATAATATCTTTCTCCATGCCGCAGACGCATCCGCCGCGTCGATTAGCGCGCAAGCGCTCGGTCAAAAGATTTTCGTTACAATAACCGACAATGGGAGCGGAATTCTAAGCGAAGAGAGCACGCGCGTCCTGCAGCGTTTCGTCCGGCTCGATGCTTCGCGGCAACGGCCAGGATACGGGCTTGGTCTTCCGCTGGCGCGCGCCATTGCCGCACTGCATTCAGGCGATATCGTCATCAAGGATAATGCGCCGGGCGTGAAAGTGATCATCGGTCTAGCCGGTGGCATGCCGATTTAGCCATAATTCACCTGCCGCGTTCCGGCAGGTCCGAGCGCGTGAGCGGGATGGCCAGGTTGCACACGCTGCCGACAGATAATCCGTATCGCGCGAGCCAGCGATGCAGCCGGGTGGATGCGTCAGGCGCCAGAGAATCGCCCAGATCATAGCCGGGCGGCTCCCAACCGCTCAACCCATTTACGGCAGGCTTGCCGATCAGCTCCGCCGCCAGCGGCACCGTATAGGCATAGAAAAAATGCAATGCGTCATACCGCTGAGCGGCTGCCGGATCGAGGTAACGATGCTCGGCGCGGCCGAACAGCACATAATGCTGCCACGCGGTTCCGTGCCAGGCCCGCGCCACATCCGGATTTGCCTGCAAGTAAGCCCGCGCATCAAAGTTTTTCTCGCTGACGATGGGCGGCGCGGCAGGGATCACCTCGGCCGGAGCCACGACATAGAAGGCACGGCAGCCGCTAGGGACAGCATTGGCGACGCGCCATGCCAGCGCCTCTGCCTGCCGCCCGGAATAAAGATAGACCGCACCGGTCTGCTCGGCGGCGCCAAACAGCAGCACGGCCGCGAGTGCCGGCCGCAGCCAAAGGCGATGCCTGCCCTCATCCCAGAGCCATTCAGTGCCGAGCGCGATTGCCAGCGCCATCGGCAACATGACCACCAGCTGCAGCCTTGACACCGCCCGTATGCCGCCGAAACCGGGCAACACCTCGAAAATAATGCGCCACAACGTCAGATGCAGCGGCAATTTCAGCATCAAAAATTGCAGAATGGCGCCCGATAAAATGAAAATCGCCGCCGCCCCGGTGGTTGCCGGAACGGCGCCGCGGCGGCCGGCGCCGCGCCCGCCGCGTGAGTCCCATGCCAGGCATGTTGCCCAGCCAATGGCCGCGATCCAAAACACCGACACGGCAAGCCCGGTTCCCAGGCGCAGTCCGGGCCAGTTCGCCAGCGCGCGCGCCGGAAACCGGCTGAACAGCCAACCCCAGGCGTAGTTCTCGGTGCCCATCCAGAACAGGTCGGTGGGATGCGGCAGGAACGGGTTGACCTCGCGCCATTGCCGGCCGCCGCTCGCATGCATCACGGGCAAATAAAGCTGCGCCACCGGAATCAGCAGAACAACCAGCAGCAAGGTCGCGCCGGCCAGCGGCAGGACATGACGGCGCAGCACCGCCGCCATTTGCAACCGCGGACCCGGTGCCATCAGGCACAGCAAAATGGCGACCCCGAGACCCAGGCCGAAAAACAGCGCGTAATACGACGTAGTTATGAAGAGCAACGCCTCCAGCCCCGCCAGCCCGGACAGGATCAAAAAGCAATGCAGACGCGAAAGCGTCAGCCCGTCGCGAAGAAACTGCAATGCAAACAGCGCCATCAGCGGCAGCGGCGCGGTGAACTGCAATTGCACATGGACCAGTTCCGCAAACCGCGGCCAGCCGAATGCGAAGAAATAGGCGCCCGCGCAACAAGCAGGCAGGCTCAGCTGAAACCCGCGCCGCAGGAAAGCATGGCAGGACGCAAAGGCGAGCCCGGTCAGCAAAATCAATTGCACATTCATCGCCGTGAAAACGCCAAGGCCAGCGCGGCGCAGCACCGCATGCGGCAACCCCATTCCCAGCAGCATGTCCGAATATGCCAGCGTTCCCTGCACCGGATAGAAGATCAGCGGCGACTGCCAGCGGGCGCGGCCCTGAACCACATCGTTCCAATGCTCGAGCAGGAATGCGATGAACCGGCTGTCGCCAAAATCCGCCTGCACCAGGTCAAAGCCGCTCAGAATCGTATAGCGATGATAAATCAGAATTCCGATCAGGCAGATGACCCAGGGGAGCAGCCAGTCGAAGCGCCGGTGGCCAAGCCTCACGGCGCCCCGGCTGCGTCCAGCGGGGCTTGCGCACGCAGCGGGATCGGACCGGCCGCTGCGGTGGCGCCCGCCAAAAACCCAGGGCCGGATCCCGGGTCGCGCAGGCGCAGCTGTTCGATCTCCACCCAAAGCCGCTCGGCGCTTGGCCCCCATTCCTGCAGCGCGGGTTGCCGATGCTCCATCCCCTCCGAGCGTTGCGGATGATAAAAGGCCTGCACCACCGCTTCGACGGCGTCCTGCAGCGATCGTGCAACGGGAATCCCGAAGGCGCGGTGCGCCGGAATGTCCGAAGCCAAAACCGGCAGGCCCATTGCAAGCGCCTGGCCAATGCCGAGATTGTACCCCTCCCAGCGGCTGAAATTCATATATCTGTCGGCGGCGTGGTAGAGCCCTGCGAGGGCGTCGTCGGATGGGCTGAGGATGACGTCGATCCCGCCGGCGGAGGCATAGGCCGCATCCTGTGACGCGCCGCGTCCCGTCAGCACGAATCGCGTCAGCGCCGCCACCTCGGGATGCAATAATTCCACGGCCCGCCGCAGGTTCATATAGAAATCGATCCCCTTGTAATATCGCTCGGCCTCAAAGAACCTGCAGACATTCAGGATGACCAGCTGACCGTGCCAGCCACGCAAAGCGCGCGCCTTGAGGCGCAGCCCCGGCGACCCCTCGTTCCAGCGCGCCAGATGCGTGTTGCCTAGCGGCAGCAGGCCGCAATCGAAAAACGGGCTGCCGTCGCGGACCGCGTCCGAAATCGCCAGCACGCGATCCGCATGCCGCATGGCGGCGTATTTATCGCCGTTCACCAGGCGGCGTTCCACCGCATCCGGGAACAGTTCCGGGGGCGGTTCACCATGATCATAGGCAATGCCGGCGATATGCGCCGGCAGGTAACGAAACACCGCATAAAATGGCGGCGTATGCACCATGACCACATCGGCGCCGATCTTCGCCGCCAGCGCCACCGCCGCGTCCACCGTGCTCACGTCATGGCGCTCCCCGGCGGGCCATGCCAGGTCCCCCGCATTTGCGGGTGCCGCAATCGAGACCCTGGCCCCTTTCGCCTGCAAGGCGCGCGCCAGAATATCAACGACAACGGCAATTCCTGACCCGAATTGAAATGTCCAGCTCAGCATCAGAACATGCGGCGCCCTGTCGCCGCCTTCCGCCGGCAGGAAATTCCGCGGCGGATGCGCCAGTTCGTAAGGTTTCAGCAGGCTGAGGTTGGAATTGTAGAACGGATCAGACTTGAAGCCGGACCATATCGAGAGGATTTGCTGGCACTCCTGCAACAGCCGCAGGCGCTTGGCCGGATCCGCATCGTCGCGTCCGCGGGAAGCGCCTTCCAGGTGAAAGGCGAGCGCGGATTGCAGGCATAGCGTCTGATGGCCGAGGTGATTGCAGGCGAGACACAAAGCGGTGTCGCTGAACGCCACGGCTAGCCTTTCATCATACCCGCCGGCGCGTTCGAACAGCACGCTGTCTATCGCCACCAGCGCCCCGGTAACGGCCGAGACCTCACGCGTATGGTTTGCGAGATCGAAGTAAACCCCGTCATCCTCGGCAGCGCCGACGCCGACATGACCGGCCAGCCCCTGGATCCCAAGGATGACGCCGGCATGCTGCACCAGGCCGTCGGCATAGAGCAGCTTGCACCCGACCACGCCGGTACCAGGCAGTGCGACGGCGCCCGCCAGCTTCGCGATCCAGTCCGGGTCGCGGATCAGCGTGTCATTGTTCAGGAACACCAGAACATCCGCCGCCGCCGCCGCCGCACCCTGGTTGCACAAATAGGAATAATTGAAACGCCCCGGCCGGCGCAGCACGGTGATCGCCGGCCGGTCCTGCAATTCGGCAAGCAGGCTGCAGGCGTCCGCCGCCTTCGAGCCATTATCCACAATGACCAGTTCGAGCTTTGCGCGATCATACGCGGTCATCTCGAAGATGCTCGCGACGCAGTCTCGCAGCAGCTCGGCACGGTCCTTGGTCGGGATGATGATGGCGACCCTGGGCAGGCACGGCGTGCGGCGGCACCCCGCCGCCAGCGCGGCATCAAATGCCGGTCCCGCAACATATGAAAGCCGGCGCGCCGAGGGTTCGGCATGCAGGATTTCGGGCAAGTGAATGATCGCGTCGCGCCGCAGCGCCGAATCGCCGATCCAGGATGGCAGGCCGGCGGTGGTCAGTTCCGGCAGCACCGTCCGTTCAAAGAAACCGCGGCGGAGCAAAATGACGTTCCCTGCGTAGTCATACTGCCGGCCAAGAACGGGCGAGAAATCCGGCTTGAAGAATGGCCGCCGGAAGCGTGAATCGCGCAGCTGGTCCTCATCGCCATAAGCCGCCTGGGCTGCGGGATGCGCCCGCAATTCCGCCGTCAGGCGAGCCAGTGCGCGCGGCCGCAGGATCGGCGCGCCTTTCATCAACAGCACATCGCCTTGCAGCCGCAGCCCGGCACCGGCGGTATTGCGGACCACCGTCACGGCCCGGTGTTCGAGACGGCATGCCAGGGCAGCCTTTAACCGGCCAAGCCATGTTGGGCACAGAATGATTACCTTGCGTGGCAGACACGCCTGCTGCCCGAGTGCCCGCAAGCAGCGGCGCAACGCCGCCACGGATGCGCCGGCCGGAACCAGCACGGCGCAGGCCGACGCAATCTGGCCTTCATTCGCCGCAATAGGCGCGTCTTGCGGCGCGTACAGCCGCAGCCAGTCGCCATATTGGATCTGACGCCGATCGCGGAGCGATTCAAAAATTCGCAATTGCAGTCTGGCGAGGCTACCGGCGGTGGCGCGGCGCGGCAATCCATGGCGCAAAATCGCCCTGGCCACCACCAGCCGTTCAAGGCCGCCGTTGGGCGTGAGCGCGCGGAAGGAGATTTCGGCCCGCTCTAAAGTTTTTGCAAGTCCACCCATAGGCGCAGTGTGGGGTTTATGCCGATTGCAGGCAATAGCCGGAACCTATGCCGAGGCTCAACCGCTGTCCCGATGCCGGGCTATTCTAACGTCGCGTCCGCCGCCGTTAGTCGCGCCGCCCAACAACGGTAAACAGCTCGAATGTCCGGTGCATATGCTGCTGGGCATGGGTCGTCGTCTCGATCCGGCGATAGCCGAGCACACCCAGGAACTGGCTGATCAGGGTCGATGAAAACTCCCACCAGGTGTCGGTGACTTTGTTATCCGCGGTCGGCACCAGCCGGCAAACCGGCGTGCCTTCGATTTCCGGGACCAGCAGATCGGTGACCACGATGCTGTCAGCCCGCAGGGCGCATTGTTCGATAATTTGCAGCGGCGCCCTGGTATGCAGCAGCACGCTTCCCATCACCGCGATATCAAAGCGCCCGATCTCCGGGATGTTGTAGGCATCGGCGTACAGCAGTTTGGCGCGCGAGCGGTGTGCCTGGTGCGTGAACCAGAAGGACGCCTTGATCCGCGCCATGTGCAGCCGGCGCGCGGGAAACATCGGCTTCAGGACAGCGGCGGGCTGCGGCACGAAATCCCATCCGGGGTCGTCCTGGACCTCCAGCGCGACGACATCGGCACCGCGTTTTTCCATCTCCATCGTGAGGAAGCCGCTGGCCGGCCCGATCTCCAAAACCCGCTTGCCCGCGAAGTCGACGCCACCGACATAGGCATCGATGCCGGCGCGCAGATCCCATTGCCCGTCGACATGTCCGTGGCCGGGAATATCCATGCTGTGGTAGAAGTCACAATCGCCCGCGGACACCTGGGGCGCAACGGCATAAAGGCTGGCGTTCATTGGTTCCCTCCAGGTTTGCGCGTAACTCTTGCACGCCGGCACGGGCGGCGCCAGAAGCATCGGCCATCCAAGGCTTCCCGGCCGGGCGCGCGCGATCCCTTGCCAAGGACCAAAGCGATCGTCAGTATTTCGCTTCTCGTCGGAGCCTGATTGACGCGCCCGGTTGCCGCAAAACGCTGCAACCCCAACGATCAGGCCCGCAATATTAACGACGCCGGAAAGGCAGGGACATGACCCATGGGAACGCGCCGGCACCGGATTTCCTCGCATCACGCAGCGCGATCACCGCCTTCCTGTTCCTCGAGGATCCGCCGGCGCCCGTAGACCTTTGCTTCGTTCTGGGGTGCCCAACCCCCAGCAACATGGACCCGGCGATCGCGCTCTATCGCCAAAGGCTCACCCCAGCAATCATGATTTCCGGCCATGGACCGGCGCCGCAGGACATCCCGGAGAGCGAAATTTTCCGGGATTACGCGCTCGCGCGCGGCGTGCCCGCGGAGGCCATCCTGCTTGAAACTGCTGCAACGAACACCCGCGACAACTTTGTTTTATCGCACCCCATCATCGCCGGGCGCTTTGGCTGGGAGCATATCAACAGCGTTGCAATCGTCTCGAAACCCTTCCACGCGCGCCGCGCGATCATGACCGCGCGCGCCCATTGGCCAGCACATCTGCGCCTGTTGGCCCGGCCCTCCGAAGCGCCGGATGACCCGCCGGCGGCGACCTGGTGGCAAACGCAAACCGGGCGGGCGTTCGTGCTGCGGGAACTGCAGGCCATCGGCACCTACGCGCTGCAAGGCGACATCGGCGGTTTTTGATGATCCCGTCGCGCCTGCACCTGATCGGTATCGGCGGCGCCGGCATGGCGGCGCTGGCGCATTACCTCATCGGCACCGGGCGCAGCGTCTCCGGCAGCGACACAAGGGACTCACCCGCCTGCCAGCGCCTGCAGGCCGCAGGCGCATCGATCACCTACGGCCATCAGGCGGCAAGCGTGGACGGCAGTGAACTGGTGGTCGTCAGCGATGCGATCGCCACCGACAATGTCGAGATCGAGGCCGCACGATCCCGCCGGATTCCCCTCCTGCGCCGCGCCGAATGCCTGGACGCCCTGGCGCAGCCGCAACGCAGCCTGATGGTCGCCGGCTCGCACGGCAAGTCCACCACCGCCGCGATGATCGCCTGCGTGCTCGATGCCGCCGGGCTCGATCCCAGCTTCATCCTGGGGGCCGATATCCGTTGCCTCGGAAATACCCAGGCGCGGGCCGGTGCGGGCGCCTTTGCCGTCATCGAAGCCTGCGAGGCGTTCCAAAATCTCGACTGCTTCAATCCCGATATCGCGATCATCACCAATATCGACGACGAGCACGTGAACCATTACGCCTCGCAAACCAAACTCGATGCCGCCTTCGCGGATTTCGCGAACCGCGCCGGCACCCGCATCGTCTCGGGCGAAGACCCGGGCATCGCCCGGATCCGCGCCGCGCTCGGCCCGGTGACCAGCTTCGGACTGCACGCTGATTGCGATATCTCAGCGGCGCCCGAGCCCGCCGCCTTCTCGGTCCGTATCCGCGGCAGCGAGGCCGGCGCCGTGCGGCTCCCCCTTCCGGGCGACCATATGCGCCGGAACGCTTTGGCCGCGGTCGCGGCCGGGCTGGCGATCGACCTGCCGTTCCAGACCATCGCCCGCGGACTGGCGCAGTTCACCGGCGTTGCCCGCCGCTGGGAGGAGATCGGCGTTGCCGCGGGCGTACGGATCGTCGACGACTACGCGCATCATCCCGCCGAAATCCTCGCCAGTCTGCGGACCGCAAGGGCAGCGGCGCCCGGCGCGCGCCTCATCGCGGTGTTTCAGCCGCTGCTCGGCTCGCGCCTGCAGCGCCTGCACGCGGCATTTGCGGAGAGCCTCTCAAACGCCGATGCCGTGCTGCTGCTCGACCTCGACAGCGGCGGAGAACTCGGCGCCGCGGCCGGCAGCTGGCTGATCGCCGAAGGGCTGCAGCGCCTTGGCACGGCCGTCCAACTGCGCGGAAATACCGGCGATCTCATCGAGTATGCCCCGGCCGACCTCAAAGCGGGCGACTTCGTGCTGGTCATGGGCGGGCGCGGCATGGAGGATGTCGCGCAGCGCCTGCATGCAAGGCTTTCAGGGCGAGCGGCGCGCCCTGCCGGGGCCAGCCGGCGCAGCTGGATCACCCGGGTGAGCGGCCGCCTGCGTCCGCCGGCATCAATTGTCGACCTGTTCCGGCGCGCCGTGCGTGCCGATCCCGCCAGCCCGGCGCTGCATCATCCGGGGGGTGCCGTTTCCTACGCCTGGCTGGATGCGGCAAGCGATACGGTTGCGGGTAACCTCGCGGCCAACGGCCTCAAAGGCCGCGTCATCGGTGTGCGCCTGCCGCAATCGCTCGACCTGGTCGTTGCCATGCTGGGCATCCTGAAGGCCGGCGCCACCTATTTGCCGCTCGATACGGCGCTCCCCGCGGCCCGCATCGCCTTCATGCTGGAGCGCGCGGGCGCCGCCGCCTGCATCACGCGCGATGCGCAAACCGGCTGCCCCAACCTGCGGTTCGACGCGCTGAATTCGGGAAAACATCCTGTCCCGCCCGGTCCCGGCAAAACCGCTCCCGCCTATATCTGTTTCACATCCGGATCAACCGGCCAGCCGAAGGGCATCACGGTTTCGCACGCCTCGCTCTTCGCGCTGCTCGGCGATGCGGTCCACCGCTTCGGCATCGGGCCCGGGTCGCGCATGGCGCTCAACACCTCGATTGGTTTCGACGTCTCGCTGTTCGAGCTCTGCGCCACGCTGGCGGCCGGCGCCGCGCTGGTCATCGGCGCCACGCGCCCGATGGTGGGAGACCGGCTCGGCGAATTTCTGGCGCGCGCGGAGGTCACCCATCTCTGCGTCACGCCGACGGTTCTGGCCAGCATGAAACCCCGCAGCCTGCCAGCACTGCAGGTCATCATCGCCGCCGGCGAGGCCTGTCCGTCCGCGCTGATGCGCGCATGGGCACCGCCTGGCCGGCGGTTCTTCAACGTCTACGGCCCGACCGAAGCAACCATCTATGCCACCGCTGACCTGTGCCGGCCGGAACAGGAGGTCACCATCGGCACGGCACTCGGGCATCTGGCGGCGCATGTGCTCGACGCGGCGCGGTGCCCGCTGCCGGACGGCGAAATCGGCGAGCTATGGCTCTCGGGGATCGGGCTTGCCGAAGGCTATATCGGGCAGCCCGAGGAGACCGCGCAGCGTTTCCCGCGCACTCCCCAGGGCCGGTTTTACCGCACCGGCGACATGGTCCGCCGCGCGCCGTCAGGAGCCTTGTCTTTCGTCGGACGCGCCGACGACCAGATAAAACTGCTCGGAAACCGGCTTGAACTTGCAGAGATCGAGCAAACCGCCCGGCGCCAGGAAGGCATCGCCGATGCCGCGGCCGGCGTTTTGTCCGGCGAACGCAAAGCCCTCGTCTGCTTTGTTCTCCCAGCACCAGGTTTTCGCTTCGATGCCGCCGCCTTCCGGGAACAACTGGCCGCCTGGCTGCCTCCGAGCGCAATCCCGGCGCATATCGTGCCGATCGCCGGCATGCCGATGACCCCCAGCGGCAAAAAAGACCGCCGCCGGCTGCTGGCGGAGCACGCCACCCGGATCATCACCTGGGCCGATGAATTCCTGCCGCCCAATACCGCGCTGGAAACCCGCCTGGCCGAGCTGTGGCGCGACCTGCTGCAACTCGACCGCGATGTCGGCATGATCGACCGCTTCGCCCAGCTCGGCGGCGATTCCCTTGCCGGATTGCAGTTGGTGATCGCCATCGAGACCGAATTTCAGGTGACCATTCCGCCCGGCTATCTCGGCCGGCTGACAACCATTCCGAAAATGGCCGTGGCCCTTGCCGAATTATTCTGGGATCGGGACAATGGCCCATTGCCGCAGGGCTCAGGCTTCAAGGACACCCGCATCTTCCGGCAATTATTCGCAATTTGCGCGAACTGGCCGGGCGAGCGCCGGCACCCGGACAGCCTGATCAGCAGCCTTGGCGCCGCCATGGCGGATCGCGATCTGTTCCTCTGCTGCCAGATCGAACGCGAGTTCAGCGATCTCGCACGCTGGCTGCCGGCGTCATACCGCACGCATGCGATGCGGTCGGGCCATCTGGTGATCGACCAGGGGCCCGGCGGCCTGCGGCAACTCACCGCGCATTATGTCGCGGAAATCGAGCAGATAAATCCGCGCGGCGTGCTGGTGATCGCGGGGGTTTGCCAAGGCGGCGTGATCGCGCAGATGGTCGCCGAGGCGCTCTCGAAACGCGGCCGCAACATCGCCTTGCTGGTCTTGATCGAACCGACGCAGCCGCGGTTCTACCCCGGCAAGGTGGCGCTCATTTGCGGTGACGGCAGCTTCCGCAACCCGCGCCGGCAGGACGGCGGCGAAGCGCCTTTCCGAACAGCTTTTCCGGCCGGCTATACGATCGATCTGGTGGAGAGCAGTCACGGCCATGAATGCGTCGAACCGGCGGTGCGCGCCCTTGCCCAGCATGTGGTCCGCCGCCTGGCCGGGGTGATGGCGCCCACGCCAGGCGCAATTTGACGCGCCACAGGGTTGCGCGCCGGCTCATCAGGCAGATCAAGGCGGGATCGGCGCTGCTCGCCGGCGCGCTCGCCATTCCCCTCGCCTGGCTCCGCAACACCCCTGCCCGCGACCCGCTGGACTTTGCCATCGGCCAGATGCTGATGCTGGGTTTCTACGGCCACAGCACCAACGCGATCTCCGCCCGCCTGCTCGCGGCGCAATTGCGCGCCGGGCGCGCCGGCGGTGTCTTTTTCGTCCTGCAGAACATCGGCAGCCGGGATGAGGTTGGCAGCCTCATCGCATTGTTCCGCGCCGGTTGCGATCCGCTATTGGCGCCCCTATTGGCAATCGACCACGAAGGCGGTGTGGTCCAGCGGCTTCATGCCGCCCACGGCTTTACGCCTTTGCCACCCGCGCGGGAGGTTGCGGCAAGCATGACGCCGGACCAAGCGAAGGCGCTCTATGCGCGGGCCGGCGGCGAGCTGGCGGCGCTCGGCTTCGACATCAACCTGGCGCCGGTTGTCGATATCGATGTTCCGGATAATCCGGCCATCGGCCGGCACGGGCGCTCGTTCGGCGGCCTCGGCCAGATCGCCGCCTACGCCTCGGCCTTTCTGGAGGGCTTCGCGGAGGCCGGCATTCTATGCGCCGCGAAGCATTTTCCAGGCCATGGACACGCGCAGGACGACAGCCATGACGGCGCCGCCGATATCTCCGCCCTCTGGACGCCGGCGGAGCTGGCGCCGTTCGAAAGCCTGATCCGAAAAGGCCAGCCGATGATGGTGATGGGCGGACATCTTCGCCTGCGCGCACTCGAACCCGGCGGCGCGGCGGCAACCCTTTCGCGGCGCATCGTCACGGACCTGCTGCGCCGCAAGCTCAACTTCACCGGCGTCATTCTGACGGATGATCTGGACATGGGCGCGGTCAGCGGGACCATGACGCGCCGGGAGGCGGTGATCCAGGCCATCGCCGCGGGTAACGACCTGCTCCTGATCAAGAATCTGTTCGGCTATGATCCTTCCCTGCCGCGGCACATCACCGCCTGGGTGCGCCAGGCGATCCTGGAGGGCAGGCTATCCGAAGCACGGATCATGGAGTCCGCCAGCCGTATCCGCGCCGCCCGGCATCTCAGTCACCCACCAGTACCCAACCGGCCGCGTTGATGCTTTATTCGCGGCATGGAACCAGGCGGCAAAACGACAGGCTCCGTTGCGCCTGAGCGCCTCGAAGCCCATGCCGGGCGCATTCTTGCGGCGGCAGGGACCGGCATATGGCGTTTGGACCCGGCCGGCGAGGTCGATCTTTCCGCCTCGGCTGCGGCCCTGTTGGGCTGTCCCGCGGGCAAGGCGATGGGATACGACGATTTTCTGACGCTGGTGCATGCCGATGACCGCGAAAATCTCGATACGGCGCTGCGCTCGCATGACGCGGACCATGGCGTCGATCTCGATTTCCGGACGGCCTCGCCGGCGGCTGCCGCCCGCTGGATCAATGCGCGCGGACAAGGTTTCGCGGACGAAGCACCCCGCGCGATTGCCGGCGTTTTCACGGATATTTCGGGCTATAAGCAGACCGAAGCGCAGAACAGCCGCTTTGCCGCCATCCTTTCAACTTCGGAGGCGGCCATCGTCGGCAAGACGCTCGATGGCGTCATCACCGATTGGAACGCCGGGGCCGAGGCGATCTTCGGCTATGGCGCCGCCGAAATGGTGGGCACGACGATCGCGCGGCTGATGCCGGAAGGCCATGCCGATGAATCCCTGCTGATTCTGGAGCGCGTGCGGCGCGGCGAGCGGGTGCAGCTGTTTGAGGCCCGCCGGCGCCGCAAGGACGGTGAGATCATCGATGTTTCGGTCACGGTCTCGGCCGTGCGGGATCGCGATGGACGCCTGCTCGGCGCCTCGAAAGTTGCCCGTGATATCACGGCAGCGAAACGCGCGCAGGCCGCGCTGCAGGAGCGCGAGGAGCATTTGCAATCGATCCTGGATACCGTGCCGGACGCCATGGTCGTTATCGACGCGCAAGGCCGTATCCGCTCCTTCAGCGTCACCGCCGAACGGCTGTTCGGCTATCGCGCGGATGAAATCATCGGCCGCAATGTCAGTCTGCTGATGCCATCGCCCTATCGCGAGCAGCATGACTTCTATCTGCACCGGTACCTGACGACCGGGGACAAGCACATCATCGGCAGCAGCCGGGTGGTCATCGGCCAGCGCCAGGACGGCACGACCTTCCCGATGGAGCTTTCGATCGGCGAAACCTCCGGACAGCAGCAGCGGCAGTTCACCGGCTTTGTCCGGGATCTCACCGAACGCCAGCAAACGCAGCAGCGGCTGCACGAATTGCAATCGGAGCTGGCGCATATGTCGCGTTTCACCGCGATGGGGGAGATGGCCTCGACCCTGGCGCATGAGCTCAATCAGCCGCTGACCGCGGCGGTCAGCTATCTGAATGGCTGCCGGCGGCTGCTGGCGCGCGGCGCCGCCGCCGATCCCGAGATGCTCAACGAAGGGATCGAGCGCGCCGCCGAACAGGCGATGCGGGCCGGCCAGATCATCCGGCGCCTGCGCGAGTTCGTTGCCCGTGGCGAGACCGAACGGCGAACCGAAAACCTTCCGAAACTGATCGAGGAAGCCAGCGCTCTGGCCCTGGTCGGCGCCGGCCAATATGAGGTGCGCGTCCAGTTCGACTTCGGCCCGGAAGCCGGGACCGTTTTCGCCGATAAGATTCAGATCCAGCAGGTGCTCCTCAACCTCATTCGCAACGCCATGGAGGCCATGCAGGACAGCCCGCGCCGGGAGCTGACGATATCCACACGTGCCGCGGGCGCCATGGCCGAAATCCGGGTGGCCGATACCGGGCCCGGCGTCTCGGAGCAGATCACCGCGCAGTTATTTCAACCGTTCGTTACCTCCAAGGCCAAGGGAATGGGCATCGGATTGTCGATCTCCCGCACCATTGTGGAGGCGCATGGTGGGCGGCTCTGGGTCGAACCCAATCCGGGCGGCGGCACCGCCTTCCACATGACGCTGCGGACCATGGCCGGCGAGCATGCCGATGACGACTGACGGCGTCGTGCATGTGATCGATGACGATGAGGCGGTGCGCAAATCCCTGGCCTTTCTGCTGACCAGCTCCGGATTCGCCGTCCGCGTCTATGAATCGGCCTCGGCCTTTCTGGAAACGCTGGACCGCATCCAGCCGGGCTGCATTGTCACCGATATCCGCATGCCGGGAATCTCCGGGCTCGCATTGCAACAGCAGTTAAAGGCGCGGCACGTCGTCCTGCCGGTGATTGTCATGACCGGGCATGGCGACATCGCCCTTGCGGTTGAAGCGATGAAGGCGGGCGCCGTGGATTTCATCGAGAAACCATTCAGCGATGACACCATCATTGCCGCGATCGGCAGCGCGATCGACCGGCATTCGCGCGAGGCGGCGCAGCACCGGGAGACCGCGGCGGTTGCCGCCAGGCTCAAAACGCTGACCGCGCGCGAGTCCGAAATTCTAAATGGCCTGGTGGACGGCTTGCCGAACAAGACCATCGCCTATGATTTGAACATCAGCGCGCGCACGGTCGAAGTGCATCGCGCCAATATCATGACGAAAATGCATGCCGCCAGCCTGGCCGAACTGGTGCGGATGGTTTTTCATTTGCGCTCCGCGGCCGGCGCCTGAATTCCCTCGAAGCGGCATTGTAGCCAAAATACTTTTCTGTTTGCGCTGGATCAAATCGCGGCCGCCCGTTCCGGGCTATTGCGTGGTCTGATGTGCAAGCCAATCCGGCTCGCAATGTTGGAGACATCCGGATGCCGCAGCGGCAATCTCTCGTGCTGGTCGCCAACGACGATGACGCCATGCGCAACGCGTTGCAATTCGCCCTCCGGCTGGAGAATTTCGAAGTCCGCGCACACCGCAGCGGCGCTGAACTGGTGGCCGACCCCGACCTCAGGCGCGCGGACTGCCTGATCCTGAAGGACGGCATGCCGGATATGGATGGTCTGGAGGTGATGCGGTTTCTGCGCGCCTGCGATCTGGTTCCTCCGGCGATCCTGCTAACGGCCAACGCCACCCCCCGGCTGCGGGCGCGCGCCAGTGCTGCCGGCAT
The DNA here is from genome assembly GCA_026225115.1 of Rhodovastum atsumiense. Lineage (GTDB taxonomy): Bacteria > Pseudomonadota > Alphaproteobacteria > Acetobacterales > Acetobacteraceae > Acidocella > Acidocella atsumiense_A. Next base: position 36,223 of record JAMFSE010000036.1, on the reverse strand, counting down.
TCTGCTCGTGCTGGAAAAACCTATACTGGACAACGCTTTACTCGATGGCGTGCTGACGATCGTCCAGCACGGCCACGCACCGGGTGGTCTCTCGGCTACGTAGAATCCCGTAGCATAAAACCGAATACAGCCAACCGCATCCCTCCTGTACGCAGGCTGCATCACTTCGATCCAGGGGGTTTCATGTCGGCAACTGTATCAACCCACGCCAGTCACGGATTTGCCGCTGCCCAGGCAGCCGCCGCATTGCTCGAACGCGACCTCGCGCCAAAGCCGGAACAATTTTTTCTGAATACCGCCATGCAAGGCACGGCGATGCGCGTCGAGGCGGATGAGGAAATATACGCCGAGGGCGATGCCGCATCCTTCTTCTATCGGGTGGAGCAGGGCGTCGTCCGGGTTTGCAAATATCTGAGCGATGGCCGCCGGCAGATCGACGCCTTCTATACCGCCGGCGATGTGTTCGGCTTTGAAGCCGGCGAGACCTACGAGTTTTGTGCCGAAGGCGTTACAAACTGCACGCTGACCCCGGTTCGCCGCAACGGCCTGGAGCGGATGGTGGCCGGAAACGATGCGATGGCGCTGAAACTTTTCTCCTACGCCATGCAATGCGTACAGCGCTCCCGCGCCCATGCGCTGCTGCTTGGCCGCGGTAGTGCTGCGCAGAAGCTCGCCACATTCCTGAGCGACTTGTTCGCCGCCAAGCCAGGCAATACCGATATTGAACTGGCGATGACGCGGCAGGACATTGCGGATTATCTCGGGCTGACGATCGAGACCGTCTCGCGGACCTTATCGCAATTCGAGCGCGACGGCATTATTGCCTTGGCGACATCGCGCCGAATCATTCTGAAGAACCGCGCAATGCTGAGGCAGCTTCTCGCCTGACACCCGGCGAAATCCAAAGAATCCTTCTCGGCGTGAATTTTCTGACAACCGGCATCGCCTATCTTGCCGCCTCGCGCGCGTTCCGGGCGTCATATTTATCTCAAAGCGGTGCCCTCAGCCCTGTTCAGCCGGATGGGCGCAGAGCGCACGCACGATGTCGGCGCGGCTGACGATGCCGACAACATGTCCGTCCCGCAATATCGGGACCCGTTTGATACCATGCTTCAGCAGCATTTCGGCAATCTCTGCAACCGGCGTATCCTCTTTGGCGGTAACGAGTTGACGGTTCATCAGATCCATGGCGGCGTGGCGGTCGAGACTGGCATATTGAATGAATTCCGGCGCCAGCGCTTCGCCCTCCGCCAGCATCTCGAGCCACCAGGCGCACCTGGCCTTATTGCTGCTGCTGAACGGCGACAACAGATCGCGTTCGCTGATCATCCCGACAAGCCGGCCGTTGAAATCGATCACCGGCACCGCACTGATATCGTGCTTGCCAAGAATTGCCGCAATTTCCGGCACCCCGGCATCCGGTGCGACGGAAATGACATTGCGGGACATGATGTCGGCGGCGGTGCTGGTCATGGCGATGGCTCCTGTTGAAATTTACGCAACGCTTGTTGTGCGGCTCAAGCCCGCATCGAACCCGTTTCCATGAAGCGCTGATGCCAGGACAGCGCCTCGCCGGGCAGGCAGGGCGATTGCTGGCCGTAGGCGCCGGCGCGGGCGCGGCGATAATAATCGCGCAAGCCCGGCCGGTAATCCGGATGCGCGCAGTTGCCGATGATGACCTCCGCCCGCTGCTTGGGTGAAAGTCCGCGCAAATCGGCCAGCCCCTGTTCGGTGACGATCACCTGCACGTCCTGCGTGATATGATCGACATGCGAGGCCTGCGGCACGATGGCCGAGATCGCACCGTTCCTGGCGGTTGAAGGCGTCATGAAGATCGAGATGAAGGCGTTGCGCGCAAAATCGCCGGAGCCGCCGATGCCGTTCTGAATCCGCGAGCCCATCACATGGGTCGAGTTGACGTTGCCGTAGATATCCGCCTCGATCAGCCCGTTCATGGCGAGGCAGCCGAGGCGGCGGATAAGTTCCGGGTGGTTGCTGATCTCCTGCGTCCGCAGGATCATTTTATGGCGGAACGCTGCCATATCCGCATTCATCGCCGCCGCCGCATCCGGACTTAGCGAGAATGAGGTGGCAGAGGCCATGCGCAGCTTGCCGCAACGCAGAAGATCCAGCATGCCGTCCTGAATCACTTCGGTATAGGCAGTCATGTTTTCAAATGGCGCGTCCAGCAAGCCGCTGAGCACGGCGTTGGCGATATTGCCGACCCCGGATTGCAACGGCAGCAGCGCCGCCGGCAGACGCCCCTTGGCGACTTCATGACGGAAAAATTCGATCAGGTGACCGGCGATGCGCAATGCGCAGTCGTCGGGGGCCGCGAAAGGCAGGTTGCGGTCGGGCGCCGCGGTCTCGACGATGGCGACGATTTTTGCGGGGTCGCAGCGGAAATAGGTCTCGCCGATGCGGTCGTCGGGCCGAACCAGCGGGATCGGCACGCGGTTCGGCGGCAGCGCGGTGCCGTAATAAATATCATGCATGCCGTCGAGCGCCGGATTCTGCCAGCTGTTGACTTCAAGAATGATTTTCTCCGCGCGGTCGAGCCAGGTCTTGTTATTGCCGACCGAGGAGGATGGGATCAGCGCGCCATCGGCGGTGATGCCCGAGACCTCGACCAATGCGGTATCGAGCGGCCCGAGAAAACCCTGCCAGGCCATGGGTGCGACCTGGCTGAGATGCATGTCGAAATATTCCATCTCGCCGCGGTTGATTTTTTCCCGCGCGATGGGGTCGGAGTTGTACGGCAGGCGGAATTCGATGCCGTTGGCCCGCGCCAGCGCACCGTCGAGCTCGGGGCCGGTGGAGGCGCCGGTCCAGACGCGCAGACGGAAATTCTGGCCCGCGGCAGTGGCTTGCTCCATCCGCCGGGCCAGCGCCTGCGGAACCGCTTTGGGATAACCCGACCCGGTGAAGCCGCTCATGCCCACCGTGCTGCCGGGGGTGATCAATTCCGCGGCCGCATCCGCGGGCATCAGTTTGGCGCGCAGAGCGTGGGACTTTATCCGGCTTTTCGGCTGCGTGACCTGCTCCATATTCTGTTCCTCCAAATGCATTTTACGCAGCTGGGTGCTGCATCGGCTTTGACATGGATCAACCGGCGGGAACCGGTTGATCCTCGCCGCAATCGAAATCTGCCTGCATGATATTCGGCTCATCCGCACATGGTTTAAGGGTAAAGCCGAGGTGCCGGACGAAGGCCAGCATGGGCAGGTTCTCGGCCAGAATCCTGGCATTGACATGCGTGACCCCCCGGGAAGTTCCCCAATTGATGATGGCATGCATCAACCGTTCGGCGACGCCCTTATGTTTGGCCGCGGCATCGACAATGATTGCGATTTCGGCGTTGGTGCCATCCGCAGCGTCGCGGATCAGCCGGACGGCGCCGGCCGTCTCGTTGTTTTTGCGCAGCGCAATGAAAGCCATTTCGCGCTCATGGTCCACGCCGGTCATTCTGGCAATCTGTTTCACCGGCAGGCTTTTTGTCGGGATAAAGAAGCGCAGGCGTAGATCTTCAACCGACAGCCGTGCGAGGAAAGCGGCATGCGCTGCGGCATCCTCGGGACAAATGGCGCGAATGACGAAGCGCTCGCCATCATGCTCGAACCGAAAACTCCCTTCGCCCGCATCCTTTGCCGATGCGGTTTCCGGTGTCGGATCGGGAGTGCCGTTGAAACCTGTCATTCTATCATCCGTTTCAAATGCGGTCGCGCTCGGCCTAGGCCGGTTGCACGCGGATGGCAGTATACCGCCACCAAAAGGTAACGCGACTTGATGCAGATCAACGCCCTATGCTGCAAAGCGGCGCATTTACGCTTGCAGCTGCAACAAAGGAGTTCTCGAGATGAGCGAAAACCTCTCCGATCCATTTGGAACGCTTCAAATCTCCAAGGACCTGTTCGAGGCGCAGAATAAATTTCTGCCCACAGGCGCGCTGTTCGGGCATATCAGCGAGGCGGCGCGCATCGTCGCAACCGCGCAGGCGCAATACGGCCAGGCATTGATGCGCGCGAACGCGATGCTGGTCGGCGCATTCCTGCAGCCATCCTCCACTGCCGAGCGCGATGTCCGGCCGAGCGTCGTGGCAAAATCATCGATTCCTGCCTGATGCCCGCCCCCCTCGCGCCGGCACTGGCGGGGATGTTCGATCTTACCGGCAAGCGCGGACTGGTGCTCGGCATTGCCAATGAACATAGCATCGCCGCAGGCTGCGCCCGCGCCTTCGCCGCCTGCGGCGCCACCCTGGCCGCCACCTATCTGAACGAAAAGTCGAAACCCTATGTCACCGCGGTGACGGACACGCTGCCCTGCGAAATTTTACTCCCCGGCGATGTGCGCGAACCCGGCATGCTGGAAGCGGTATTCGCGGAAATCACCCGAAGCTGGGGCAGGCTCGATTTCCTGCTGCACGCCATCGCCTTCGCGCCGCGCGACGATTTGCACGGCCGCGTCGTCGATTGTTCGGCCGCCGGTTTTGCCAGCGCCATGGATATTTCCTGTCATTCCTTCCTGCGCGCCGCAAAACTCGCGGAGCCGCTGATGCAAAGCGGCGGCACGCTGCTGGCCGTGACATTCTACGGCTCGGAGCGCGTCGTCGCGCATTACAATCTGATGGGCCCGGTGAAAGCCGCGCTGGAAAGCAGCGTGCGCTACGCTGCGGCAGAGCTTGGCGCAAAGGGCATCCGCGTGCACGCTATTTCACCCGGCCCGATCATGACCCGCGCCGCCAGCGGGATCGAGCGTTTCGATGAGCTGCTCGCCCGCACTTCCGCCACCGCGCCGGAAAACCAGCCGGTAACGATCGAGGATGTCGGCGGTCTCGCCGCCTTCCTGGTCAGCGACGCCGCCAAAATGATCACCGGCACGGTCATCCCCGTCGACGGCGGCCAGCATCTGCTCGCCTGAATCAGGAGCGCCCATCATGAACAACATCGGCTCGCCCGCCATCTCTACCGACATCAAAACCTCAATCCCGGCGCCAACCGCGGCATCAATCTTCGATCGCAACCTGCACGCCGCCGAAGCCCGCTTCACCGGCGGCCTGTCGCCGGCCGCACTCGGGCTCGCCTGGGCGGACTGGTGCATCCATCTGGCCGGCCAGCCGGGACGCCAGGCCGAACTCTGCCGCCAGGCCGCGAGTGACGCTACCGCCATCTGGCGCCAGGCGCTGGGCCTGCCGGTTGAACCGGTGCTGCCCGAAGCCGGCGACCGCCGTTTCAACGGCCCCGGCTGGCAGCACGGCGTGGCCGCGCTGGCGGCCCAGAAATTTCTGCGCAAAGAACGTTTCTGGTCAGATGCCACCAGCAATATTCCCGGCCTTTCGAAAGCCAATGCGCGCATCGTGGGGTTCCTGACCCGGCAGATGCTGGACGTGGTTGCGCCGACCAACATGCCGTTTCTCAACCCCGAGGTGATCGCCGCGACGCAGGCCAGCGGCGGCGAGAATTTGCGCGCGGGCGCCGCAAATCTGGCGGTCGACCTGCGCAACGCCGGCGGCAGCAACCAGCCCTTGCCGTTGCTACCGGGCCGCGACGTCGCCATCACCCCGGGCCAGGTCGTTTTCCGCAACGCGCTGATCGAATTGCTGCAATATTCGCCCACGACCGAAACCACCCATCCCGAACCGGTCCTGATCGTCCCAGCCTGGATCATGAAATATTACATCCTCGACCTGTCGCCGCAAAACTCGATGATCCGCTATCTGGTCGGTCAGGGCTACACGGTGTTCTGCATCTCCTGGCGCAACCCGGATGCATCGATGCGCGATATCGGGCTGGATGATTATCGCCGGGACGGCGTGATGGCGGCAATCGGCGCGGTGAGTGCGATCGCGGGCAGCAAAAAAATCCACGCCACCGGCTACTGCCTCGGCGGCACGCTGCTTTCCATCGCCGCCGCCGCCATGGCGCGCGACCACGACGAACGCCTCGCCAGCATCACGCTGCTCGCCGCCCAGACCGACTTCACGGAGGCCGGCGAGCTGCAGCTCTTCATCAACGAATCCCAGCTCGCGTTTCTCGACGACATCATGTGGCGCCAGGGCTATCTCGACTCCAGCCAAATGGCCGGCGCCTTCCAGATGCTGCGCGCCAACGAACTCATCTGGTCGCATCTGGTCCGCCGCTATTATCTGGGCGAGGCCGATCACCCCAACGACATGATGTCCTGGAACATGGACGCGACGCGCATGCCCTACCGCATGCATTCGGAATATCTGCGTAAACTCTTTCTCGACAACGACCTCGCCGAAGGCCGCATGCTTGCCGGCGGCCGCAAAATCTCGCTGGCCGATATCCATGTCCCGGTCTTCGTCATCGGCACGGAAACGGATCACATCGCGCCCTGGCATTCGGTCTATAAATTCCTGCAGCTGAACGCCGGCGACGTGACTTTTGTGTTGACGTCAGGCGGCCATAACGCCGGCGTGGTGAGTGAACCGGGGCATGCAAATCGGCATTTCTGCCTGCTCGAACGCAAAGCCGGTGATTTGTTTGTGCCGCCGGAAGACTGGCAGGACGCAGCACTCAGCCGGCAAGGCTCCTGGTGGGAGGCGTGGGTGGGCTGGCTTGATGCGCATTCAGGAGCGCCGGCAGCGCCACCAGATATCGGTGCGCCCGAAGCCGGATTTGCCGCGATGGAGCCGGCGCCCGGAGAATACGTCTTGCAGCGCTGAAATTCGGTACGGGTTACGAAAGATTTGCAGAAGAAATATTGTGGAAATTATGGAGCCGATCATGGACATGCAAACCGAGCTGCTTGAAAATCGCATATTCGACGAAATAGCCGTCGGCGATTCTGCGAGCCTCACCAAGACGATCACGCTGGATGATATCGCATTGTTCTCGGTGATCTCCGGCGACATCAACCCTGCGCATCTGGATGCCGACTACGCGGCCAGCGACCTGTTTCATCACATTATCGCGCAGGGGGTGCTGACGGCCGGGCTGATCTCGGCCGTGCTTGGCACCAAGCTGCCGGGTCCCGGGACCATCTATCTTGCGCAGGATTTGAAATTCCGGGCGCCGGTCAGCCCCGGGGACAGCATCACCGCAACGGTGACAGTGACCGAACGCCAGCCTGAAAAGCACCGGCTGATTCTCGATTGCCATTGCGTCAACCAGGCTGGGGTGGAAGTTATCCGCGGTACCGCGACAGTGCAGGCGCCGACGGAAAAAGTCAGCCGGCGCGCGACCGTGCTGCCGGAGGTGCGGCTGCTGCGGCATGAAAGATTTCGTACCCTATTAACGCAATCCGCCGCGACGCCGTTGCTTACCGCCATCGTGCATCCCTGCGACGAGGTCTCGCTGCGAGCCGCGGCCGAAGCGGCGTCGGCCGGGCTCATCACGCCGATCCTGGTCGGACCCGAGCCCAAAATCCGTTCCGTGGCCGCGGCGTTTGGCATCGATATTTCAAGGTTCTGGATCGAGCATGTTCCGCACAGCCACGCCGCCGCCGCGCGCGCGGTGGCGCTGGCCCGGGAAGGCGATGTCAAAATGCTGATGAAAGGCGCTTTGCATACCGATGAATTGCTGCATGAAGTGATGGCCGAGACCGGGCTGCGGACCGGCCGCAGGCTCAGCCATGTCTATGTCATGGACGTGCCGTCCTACCCGCGGCCACTGCTGGTGACGGACGCCGCGATCAATATCGCGCCGAGCCTGGCGGATAAACAATGCATCATCCAGAACGCGATCGACCTTGCGCATATCCTTGGGATCGCCAATCCGCTGGTTGCGATTCTGGCAGCTGTGGAGACCATTAATCCGGCAATGCCGGCAACGCTGGATGCCGCCGCCCTGTGCAAGATGGCCGAACGCGGACAGATTACCGGCGGTACGCTCGATGGCCCGCTGGCTTTCGATAATGCTGTCAGCGCCGCTGCCGCCACGCAGAAAGGCATTGCCTCGCCGGTCGCGGGTCTTGCCGATATTCTGGTCGTACCGAATATCGAATCCGGCAATATCCTTGCCAAGCAGTTGACATTTCTTGCCAATGCCGATGCCGCCGGCATTGTACTCGGCGCCGCCGTGCCCATCATCTTGACCAGCCGCGCCGATGACGCCCGCACGCGCATTGCCTCCTGCGCGCTGGCGGCGATGGTTGCGGGACATCACCGGCCGGTTCCGCATGGATGACGCCATTCTGACGGTGAATGCCGGATCTTCGAGTATCAAATTTGCCCTGTTTGAGGCAAATTCCGAACTTTGCAAAATTGCCGCGGGTGAGATCGAGCGCATCGGCTTAGCACCGCATCTGAAGATTCGCATGACTGATCGCGCGCCATATGAGCAAAGCTGGCCGCAGGGCGAAAGCCTGAGCCATGAGGACCTGTTTGGGTCGATTCTGGATTGGATCGAGGCGCAAATGGGCCAGGTCCGGCTTGCCGCCACCGGGCATCGTATCGTCCATGGCGGCTCCCGCTTCGTGGATCCGGTGCGGCTGGACCGAGGCGGGCTGGCGGAGCTTGCGAAACTGAATGCGCTGGCGCCGCTGCATGAGCCGCATAATCTTGCCGCGGTGCAGGCGGTGCGATCGCTGCGGCCGGATGTTCCGCAGATCGGCTGTTTCGACACGGCGTTTCACCATGGCATGCCGGAAGTCGCGACGCGCTTTGCGCTGCCCCGCCATCTTCACGATGAAGGCGTACGGCGCTACGGCTTCCACGGCATCTCCTACGAATACATCGCCTCGCGGCTGCGCCAGATTGCGCCGCGGCTGGCGGCGGGCCGCGTCATTGCCGCGCATCTTGGCAACGGCGCCAGTCTCTGCGCCATGCTGGATGGAAAATCGGTTGATTCCACCATGGGATTCACCGCCCTGGACGGGCTGGTCATGGGCACGCGCTGCGGCACCCTGGACGCCGGCGTTGCATTGTATTTGATGCAGGCGCGCGGGATGTCGGCCGACGAGATTACCAATTTGTTGTACAGGCAATCCGGCCTGCTCGGCGTCTCCGGCCTGTCAGCGGATATGCGGCATCTGCTTGCCAGCAAGGACCCGGCCGCGGCGGAGGCTGTCGCATTGTTTACCTATACGGCCGCCCGCCACGCCGGCGCACTCGCAACCAGCCTCGGCGGCCTGGACGGCCTGGTTTTCACCGCCGGCATCGGCGAACACGCCCCGCCCGTCCGCGCCGCCATCTGCGAAAAACTCGCCTGGCTCGGCGCTGAAATCTCGCCGGAGGCCAACGAACAAAATGCCCCAATCATCAGCACGTCCGACAGTAAAATAGAAATCCGCGTCATCCCTACAGACGAAGAGGCCATGATCGCGAAGCATTGTTTGGATTTTATCTGAGGAAGCACTTCTTTTTTGAAAAAAAGAAGCAAAAAACTTTTTTCAATCTGGGTCATGGGCGCTGTCACCATCGCGTCATTGCGAGCGAAGCGCGGCAATCCATCTTTTCCACCCGGCAAGGCATAGGCGATGTCCACGCTAACGCCCATGGCCCAGCATAACAAAATTTTTTGCGCCGCTTTTTTTAAAAAAGCGGCTTCTTACTTAGCGCATAGATACTAAAAGCCCGCTCGAGACCAGCATCACGGTCCAGGCAACGGCCGGGGAAATCAGCCACCGGAGCCAGGGCTGCGCCGGCCGAAATCCGGCGCCGTGGATAAAGGCGCCGGCGATACCCAGCATCATCAGCATCAATATGCTCTGGTTCAGCCCGGTTGCGTGCGCGCCCAGCAGGAAGGGGAAAACCATCCCCACCAGGCTGAGCGTGACCGCAAGGCAGAGTGAGATGCTTCTAGTCATCGGGCTCGGCCAACTGGCCTTCGAAGGCGCCGGGGTTCAGTTCCAGCCACATTGCATTCATGGCGGCGAAGGCGGCGGCAAAACCAAGGCCGAGGATCCAGGTGAAATACCACATGATTGAAAACTCCTTCAGTAAACGCTGTGATCGTTGCTTTCGATATGCGCGACGGTGACGGGGCCGCGCAGCACGTAATAGATCCAGCTCGTATAGAGCAGGATAAGCGGCAGGAAGATGATGGTTGCCACCAGCATGATCTGCAGCGTCAGCAGCCCCGACGAGCTGTCCCAGACGATCAGGCTGGCGCCTGGATCGCTCGAAGACGGCAGCAGGAACGGAAACAGCGACACCCCGGCGGTGCCGATAATGGCTGCGACGGTAAGGCCCGATGTGATGAAGGTGAGGCCGGGGCGCCTGGCGCGGCGCAGCAGCAGCAAAGTGAACAGCGCGCTGATGAAGGCAATCGCCGGAACCGCCAAGGTTATCGGCAGCGCCTTGTAATTGGCAAGCAGGCCGCCTGCCGTCCTGCTCACGGTTTTGGCCATCATGTCGGATGGCGCGCCGGTTCCGGCAAAGCTGGTCACCGTATAGAAATTGATATGCGCGGCCCATACGCCGGCCATGGCAAACAGGATAATGGTGCAAATCGCGGCGATGTCGGCGGCGCATTGCGCCCGCGCCCTTATCTCACCCTCGGTCTTGCAGGCCACATAAGCGCCGCCGTGCATGAGCAGCATGGAGACGGAAATAATTCCGCAAAGCAGCGCAAACGGGTTAAACAACCCGAGGAAAGTCCCGGTATAGCTAATGCGCAGAAAATTATCGAAGGTGAACGGCACCCCCTGCAGCACATTGCCGAACGCAACACCGTACACCAGCGCCGGCACCAGCCCGCCCACGAACAGCGCTGCGTCCCAGAAATTCCGCCAGGCTGTGCTCTGCAATTTGCTGCGATATTTGAAACCGACAGGACGCAGGATCAGCGCCATCAACAGCAGCAGCATGGCGAAGTAGAAACCGGAAAACGCCACAGCGTAGAGCATCGGCCAGGCGGCAAAAATCGCACCGCCGCCCAGGATCAGCCAGACCTGGTTGCCTTCCCAGACCGGTCCCACGGTGTTGATGACCACGCGCCGCTCGCTGTCGGTTTTGCCGATAATGGGAGAGAGCATCGCCGCCCCCAGATCGAACCCGTCCATTACCGCCAGCCCGATCAGCAGCACGCCGAGGATGGCCCACCAGATCAAGCGGAAAATTTCATACGTGTTCATCGTGTTCTCCTTATTCGGCCGGCTGCGACGCCGGAACGATCGGGCTTCGCGTGATGAAAATGGGCGCTGGATGGACCTGGCCCGGGCCTTTGCGAATGGTCCGCACCATCAGGAACATTTCCACCACGAACAGCGCCGAATAGATGATGACGAAGGCGGCAATCGAGATCGCTACATTCATCGCCGGCACCGAGGAGACGGAAAGTGCGGTCGGCAGCACGCCGTCGATCGTCCAGGGCTGCCGTCCGACCTCGGCGGTGGTCCAGCCGAGCTCGGCGGCAATCCAGGGCAGCGGCAGCGAGAACGCGGTCAGCCAGAGCAGCCAGCGGGCGGTGTCCAGTCTGCGGGTGCAGGCGCGGTAGAAAAGCGTTGCAAACAGCGCGATGAAATAGAAGCCGAGGCCGACCATGATCCGGAACGACCAGAACACGGTGGCGACCGGCGGCACGGTGGCCCAGGCGGCCTGCTGGATCTGCGCCGGTGTCGCATCGGTCACCACCGGATCGATGGTTTTCAGCAGCAGCCCGTAGCCGAGATCCGGCTCATGCGCGTTGAAAATCGACAAGGCCGCGGCGTCGTTCGGATTGGCCCGCAGGCTCTCCAGCGCGCCGTAAGCCTGCGCGCCGCTCGCCACGCGCAGCGCGTTCTGCTGCACCAGCTGATCGATGCCGAGGATGGGCGTGCTGGTGGAATGGGTGGCGATCAGCCCAAGCGCATAGGGAATGTGAATCGCGTCGCGCGTCACATGCGTCGCCTGGTCCGGCAGGCCGACAATATTGAAGCTGGCCGGCGCCGGCTCGGTCTGCCACATGCCCTCGATCGCCGCCATTTTCATCGGCTGGTCATGCGCGATCGTGAAACCCGAGGCGTCCCCAAGGCTCACCACCGCGAGCGAGGACGCCAGGCCGAAACTGGCCGCAACCGTCATCGAACGGAGCGCGATGGCGCGATGCTTGCCCATCAGCAGATACATGGCCGAAATCGACAGCATGAACATCGAACCGACGACATAGCCGGCGGCGACGGTATGCACGAACTTATCCTGCGCATTCTCATTCATCAGCACGGCGGAAAAATCCGAGACCTGCATGGACATCGTCGCCATGCTGAATTTTGCGCCCACCGGATGCTGCATCCAGCCATTGGCGATCAAAATCCAAAGCGCCGAGAGATTGGTGCCGACGGCCACCATGACCGTGACGATCAGATGCTGCACCTTGCTCAGCCGGTCCCAGCCGAAGAAAAACATGCCGACAAAGGTGGCTTCAAGAAAGAATGCCATCAACCCTTCGATCGCCAGCGGCGCACCGAAAATATCGCCGACATAATGCGAGTAATAGGCCCAGTTGGTGCCGAACTGGAACTCCATCGTGATGCCGGTGGCAACGCCCATGACGAAGTTGATGCCAAACAGCACGCCCCAGAATTTTACCATGTCCCGCCAGATGGTTCTGCCGGTGCTCACATAGACCACCTCCATGATCACCAGGAGAATGGCCAGTCCGAGGGTCAGCGGCACGAACAGAAAATGGTAAAGTGCCGTCAGTCCGAATTGAAGCCGCGAGAGCGCTACAACATCCATGTCATTGTCCTTGGTTCAAGTTTGGGCCCGCGGAGGGCGGTGCCGCGTCGGCCGGTCCCGCGGCCGGCCCCAATAGATGCGAAACAGTATCGACCGGGCGGCCGTCATAAGCCGCGAAGCATAAATAATAGACCGCGGCGATGGCGGCGCCCTTCACCAATGTGAGGAGCAGGAGATCCTTGGCTGTACGGTCGCGCAACATGATTCTGTGATAAGCCAGCACTTTGGGTGGCCGCGTTGATCTATATCAAACGCCGGTCCGCCGGGCGGGCTTGCATGCGTCATTTTTCGCACCGGTTGACCCAAATCAAAGCTTACATGCCGCTTGCGTCGTATTCAGAGTCAACTTTCATGGAGTGTGTCATGTTTGTTTCCGAATTGATGAAGTACGAGCCGGCAACGGTAGCGCCCGGCACGACCCTGGCGGATGCCGCGCGCATCATGATCAGCCAGCATGTCAGCGGCCTTCCCGTCGTGGAAGACGGCCGCCTGGTCGGAGTGGTCAGCGAAGGCGATTTGCTGAGCCGCGTCGAAATCCAAACGGCGCAGGAAAAACACAGCTGGATGCGGGCATTCTTCCTGCCCGGCAGCCTGGCCGGCGAATATGTGCAGACCCATGGCCGCTTTGTCCGCGACGTCATGACCAAGCCGGCAATTTCCGTAACGCCGGATACGCCGCTTGCCGAGGCCGCCAAGCTGATGTGCGACCGCCACATCAAGCGCCTGCCGGTTGAATGGAGCGGCAAGCTAGTCGGCGTGATCAGCCGCGCCGACCTGCTGGCGTGCCTCGCCCGGCATTTGCTCGAAACGACCGATCCGTTCACGGAATCTGATATCAAACACCATATTCTGGCAACATTGGAAACCGAGAAATGGGCGCCGAAATCCGGGATCGTCATCAAGGTCGCGGACGGCGTGGTCGATCTCGACGGTGTCGTCGTCAGCGATCAGGAGCGCCGCGCCATCCGCGTCGTGGCCGAAACCACGCCTGGGGTGAAAGAAGTGCGGGACCACCTTGTCTTTGTCGATCCGACCTCCGGACTGTCGATTCCGGTTGCGTGACCGCGCTGACCGTAAGACCCGGTTAAGAATTCCCGGCCTATTCAAGACCATTTTTTCAAGGATGTCTTGCGTGAAACTACATCTCCACATCCGCCTGCTCGGAGCCATTGCACTGGCCTGCCCTCTGCCCGCCGTCGCCCAATCCGCCGGCCCAACCGCCACATCTTTTCAAGCCGGCGATCTTCTGGTTCACCTGCGCGCCATCGGCGTTCTGCCGCAGAATTTCTCGAGCTCGGTATCCGTCATCGGCGGTCATGTCGATACGACCGATCAGGCAGCGCCGGAAGCCGATCTTTCCTACTTCATCAACGACCATTTCTCCGTGGAGGCGATCGCGGCGACGACACGGCACGAGGTCTCGGCTGGCGGCACTTCAATCGGCAACGTCGATGTCGGCAGCCTCTGGGTATTGCCGCCGACCGTGACGCTGCAATATCATCTGAACCCGTCGGGCCGCTTTCGCCCCTACGCGGGGATCGGCCTGACGGTTGCCTTCTTCTATGACAGCCACGCCGCCGGTCCGACCGTGACCAAGGCCGGCTACAGCACCGCCGTCGGGCCGGCGCTGGACGCCGGTTTCGACTACGCCCTCTGCGGCAACTGGTTTGCGAATTTCGACGTCAAGCAGATGTTCATCAGCACCGAGGCCCGCATCAATAACGGCGCGATCGTCGCGCATGATTCACTCAGCCCGACGGTCGTCGGTGCGGGCATTGGCTATCTCTTCTGAAAGCTAAAAACCCGACCGAATTTAACCTGGATCAAGGAAGGAAAATTCGGCCAGGCTAAATTTCATCATCCCTGTTCGGGATTATCAAAAGCCCCAACAACTCCCCCGCCGCGACACCAGCGGCGGGGATTTCTTTGTCCGGTGGTGCATATTCCCGCGAACCGTTTGACCTGCCTCAAGGCAAGCGCGCCGCTTCCGGCCGATGATCGCGCATTCGATCAGCGAAAGGAATGCGATATGGCGCAGATGATGAAGGCAGCCGTTGTTCAGGACTTTGCAAAACCGTTGCAGATCATGGAAGTGCCCCTCCCGGAGCCGGGCGATGACGAAATTCTTGTCCGCATCGCCGCCACCGGCGTGTGCCACACGGATTTGCATGCGGCCAAGGGAGACTGGCCGGTGCGGCCGAAACCGCCGTTTATTCCCGGTCATGAAGGCGTCGGCCATGTCGCAAAGCTGGGCAAAAACGTCCGCCGGGTGAAGGAGGGCGACCGCGTCGGCATTCCCTGGCTGCACTCGGCCTGTGGCACCTGTCCGCATTGCCGCACGGGATGGGAGACCTTATGCGCGGAGCAGCAAAATTCCGGCTATTCCATCAATGGCAGCTTCGCCGAATATGCGCTGGCCGACCCCAATTATGTCGGCCGCATTCCTGACCGGCTGGAAAGCGGCGCCGCGGCGCCGCTGCTCTGCGCCGGCGTGACGGTTTATAAGGGGCTGAAGGAAACCGAGGTGCGGCCGGGCGAGTGGGTGGTTATTTCCGGCATTGGCGGTCTTGGCCATATGGCGGTGCAATATGCGAAGGCGATGGGCATGCATGTTGCCGCGTTGGATATTTTACCGGAAAAACTTGCGCTCGCGAAAAGCCTGGGTGCGGATGTCACGCTCGACGGCAATGATCCCGGCATGGTTGCGGATTTTCAGAGACAGGCGGGCGGCGCGCATGGCGTGCTGGTCACCGCGGTCGCGCCGACCGCCTTCGATCAGGCTTTCGGCCTGTTGCGCGCGCACGGTACGATGGCGCTGGTCGGTTTGCCGCCCGGAAAATTCTGCATGCCGATTTTCGATACCGTGTTGAAGCGCATCACCATCCGTGGCTCCATTGTCGGCACCAGGCAGGATCTGGAAGAGGCGCTGGCGTTCGGCGGCGAGGGCAAAGTGGCGGCGCATTTCTCCTGGGATCGCTTGGAAAACATCAACGAAATTTTTGCGGTAATGCAAAAAGGCGGCATCGACGGCCGCGTGGTACTTAACCTCGAATAGAACGGCGCGGCCGCGCCGGTCAGATTTGTTCCGGCGCGGCCAGCCTATTGGCCAATGGGCGCGCTTCAAACACGGCCCGATTGACGGGTCAGGCACATCGCGTGATAGCGGCCGTCTGAATTTTCAATTCCGTGAATATCATGCGCAAAACCGGGAAACACTGCGTCAAAACTTTCCAGCGCGCTGAGATACGCAAGCACCGGCCCATCTGCCGCGCCCAGATATTCGCCCGGCATGGCGAGCGGGATGCCCGGCGGATAGGGCACGACCCCGGTCGCGGCAATGCGTCCCGCCATTTCACGCAGGGCAACACGCTCGACATTTCCCTCGACCAGTTGCCGGTACGCATCGGCGGGCGTGCAGACCGGCTCCGGCAATGCGGAGAAGGCGGATTCAAGGCGCCCGCCGAGCTCAAGTTCCCGCATTTTCGCGAACATATCCGTGGTAAGGTCTTTAAGGCCAAGCTTTTGATAGCGTGCCGGATGCGCCGCCACCAAAGCCGGCAATGCCCGTGTCAGCGGAATATTGGCATCGTAGTCGCGTTTGAAATCCAGCAGCGCGTTGATGAGCGTTCCCCATTTTCCCTTGGTGATGCCAAGCGAGAACAGAAACAGGATGGAGAAATCACCGGTTTTCTCAGGAACGATCCCTTGCGCATCGAGATAGGCGGATAGGATCTGCGCCGGAATGCCGTGTTTCTCTTCGGCGGCAGGCGTAGTGACGGTGACCTTGATCGGGTCGAGCATGCAGTGATCCGGACCGAGATCGCCAAAGCCATGCCAGGCGGCGTCCGGCGCCAGCATCCAGCACGCCGGATCGGTTGCCAGAAGCTCCGGCGGCGCCTGATGAAACAGCGTTTTGCGATCGATATGCGTTGGCTGCCAGACCCCAAAGAACCAGTCGCCGGCGGCTTCGAATTCCGCCTGCAGCCTGGCCAGCATCTGCCGGAAGGCAATCGCCTCATCGATGGATTCCGCAATCAGCGCGGTGCCGCCCGGGCCATCCATCATGGCGGCGCTGACGTCGTTGGAAGCGATGATGGCGTATTGCGGCGAGGTCGAGGCGTGCATCATGAACGCCTCGTTGAACAATGCATGCGGGATCGGCCGCGCACCGTCATGGACGTGGATCATCGAGGCCTGCGACAGCGCGGCAAGCAGTTTATGGGTCGATTGCGTGGCGAATACCGTGGCGCCGCTGGCGCCGGGCGGCCGTTCATGCATGCCGAAGCGGCCGTCATATAACGGGTGGAATTTGGCATAGGCGAACCAGGCCTCATCGAACAGGATGCGGTCGACCGATCGCGCCAGTTGCGGCTCGACATCACGGATATTGTAGCAAAGGCCATCATAAGTGGAGTTCGTGAGAATGGCGAGTGCCGCATCCGGTTTGACGGCGTTCCGCGTCAGCGGATTGGCCTTGATCGCCGATTGAATGGCGCCCGGCTTCAGCAATTCCGGCCGAACCGGGCCGATGATTCCCAGATGATTGCGCGAAGGCATCAGGTAAACCGGAATCGCACCGGAAATCGTCATCGCGTGCTCGATCGATTTATGGCAGTTGCGGTCGCATAGCGCGATCTGACCCTGGGTGACCGACGCCATCACCACGACGCGGTTGGATGTCGACGTGCCATTGGTAACGTAATAGCTGCGATCGGCGCCGAATACGCGCGCCGCATACGCCTCGCCGGCGCCGATCGGTCCCGAATGATCCAGCAGCGATCCAAGCTCGCCCACCGAAATCGATAAATCGGAGCGTAACAGGTTTTCACCGAAGAATTCATGAAACACGCGCCCAGCCGGTGATTTCAAAAATGCCGTGCCGCCGGTATGTCCCGGCGTGTGCCAGGAATATTCATGAATGTTCGAGAAATCCACCAAGGCGCGCAGCATCGGCGGCAGCAACTGGCTCTCATAGCGCCGGATCGCCGCGATGACCCTGCCGGCGATGAAATCCGGGGTGTCTTCGAGCAGCCAGATGAAATCGTCGCACTGTTGCAGAACACCGACGGGGATTTCCGGCATGCGGGTACGCTCGGCCAATAGAAAGACCGGCATGCCGGCGTTTTTGGCGCGCAGCGCCGTCAGCGTTTCCGCTGCCGCCCGATGATCCCCGGTCTGCCCGAGATCCCAGTCGATGATGGCCGCATGCAGTGAGGCATCGGCGCGGATGATGGCCATTGCATCGGCAGACGTCGCCGCGACCAGAACGTTATAGTCCGGCAACGCCGCTGCGAGCGCGCGAATTGCGCGGCCATCAGCCGTCTCGGCGTGAATCTCGTTATTCACGATCAACACCGAATTTTTTCGGTTCATCATTTTCACGTGCATTACCGATGTCTCCGCAGAGGGATCTCTGGGCCTTCAGTCTGCATCTCCGCAGTATCAAAGCATTGATCGAGATCAATGCGGGAATGCCGCGGCGAAGGTAGCTAAGCGCCACGTTGTACAGAACCGGGAGGCTCTCGTGGATCAAAATGTTTCATTGCCGGCAGCGGCCACAAAATCGGCACAGCCTGAGAGCCGCAAGCTTGGCATCCTGCTCCTGACCGGCGTTGTCGTCGGCTCGATGATCGGCGGCGGCTCGTTCAACCTGCCCGCCAATATGGCCGGCGGCGCCGGCCTGGTCGCCATCGCCATCGCCTGGGTGGTGACCTTCATCGGCATGTATTTCCTCTCCAACAGTTTCCGCATCCTGTCGGACAAACGGCCGGATCTGAAAGGCGGCATCTACTCTTATGCGCAGGCCGGCTTCGGACCCTTCGCCGGCTTCCAGATGGCCTGGGGGTATTGGCTGAGTTCGGCCTTCGGCAATGTCGCCTTTGCCGTACTCATCATGCAAATCCTCAGCTATTTCTTCCCGGTCTTCGGAAACGGCCAGAACTGGGCCTCGATCATCGGCGGCTCCATTCTCATCTGGGTGATGTTCGGCATCGTGCTCTCAGGGGTGAAACGTACCGCGGCACTCAGCGTGCTGGCGAGCATCCTCAACATCACCACCATCAGCCTTGCGCTGATCGTGATGGCGTTCTTCATGACCGGCGGCAAATTCACCTTCGACATCTGGGGTCAGCAGAATCATCTCGGCAGCATCTTCACCCAGGTGAAGAGCACCATGCTGGTAACACTCTGGGTTTTCATCGGCATCGAGGCCGCGGTCGTGCTTTCCGACCGCGCCAAGAAAATGTCGGATATCGGTCCCGCCACGTTTATCGGCCTCGGCGTCTGCACATTGCTCTACGCCTTGCTTTCAATCCTGCCGTTCGGGATCATGCATCAGGGCAATATTGCCGGTCTTTCCAACCCGTCGACCGCCTATATTCTGCAATCCGTCGTCGGCAAATGGGGCGCGGTATTCATCAATGTCTCGCTGTTGCTGGCGGTATTGAGCTGCTGGCTGGCCTGGACGATCCTGGTGGCCGAACTGCCCTTCGAAGGCGCCAAAGGCGGGGTGTTCCCGAAATTCCTGGCCAAGGAAAACCGCTTCCACGCGGCGGCCCCTTCGCTGTTCATTTCCAGCCTCGTCATGCAGGCCACATTGTTCGTCGTTCTGTTCGCCCATAATGCCTGGCTGTGGCTGGTGGACATTACCGGCGTCATGATCCTGCCGCCTTATCTGGCAAGCGCTTTGTTCCTGACGCTGTATGCCACCAAGCCCGGCTACGTCGCCACGCATTCCGAAGGCCGCAAGAACGCGATCATCACCGGGCTGCTTGCCGCGGTCTATTCAACCTGGCTGCTCTACGCGGCAGGGCCGGAATTTGTGCTGATGTCCACCGTCGTCTTCGCAATCGGCATTCCGGTGTTCTGGTACGCCAAGCGCGAGCATTTCCCGCATGCGGCGGTATTTTCATCAAAGGAAAAAGCCGCCGTGGGTGCGCTGCTTGCCGTCGCGGTCGTTGCCTTGGTACTGTTTTCCAACGGCGCCGTCAGCATAAGCTGAGGCCCGCCCTTCAAAGACGGGGATCCGGCCGCAGCCTGGCCGGGTCCCGGCAGATGATGTCACCCCCCTGATATGGAGTCTGCGCATGTCCTTCGAATCCCGCTTCCGCATCCTCGTCTATACGCAGCCGCTGCCCGCCGGCGCACCGGATGCCCTGCATCTTCACGCCATCATCGCCGCGTTGAAAGCACTCGGTCATCCGGTCGCGGAGGAAAATTCAGTCGAAGACGCGGCCACCGCGATCCGTTCGGATGCCGCTCTGGGCGCCCTGCTTCTGGAATGGGGCGAGCAAGCCTGCCGGCAGGAAATCCAGGAACTGATTCTTACGATTCGCTCGCGCGGTTTGGAGGCACCGATTTTCCTACTGATCCGTCATCATGATCTAAGCGATGTCCCGGACCAGCTGATCGAACATGTGACCGGCACGATTTTTCTCGCCGAAGACATTCCCGATTTCGTCGCCAGAAACATCAGCGGCCATGTCAAAACCTATGCAGACACGCTGCGAACCCCATTTTTTGGCGCCATGCAGGAATATGCCGAGGCCGGCAATCAGGTCTGGACCTGTCCCGGCCATAACGGCGGGATTTTTTACTGGAAAAGCCCGGTCGGCCGGCTTTTCGTCGAACATCTCGGCGAGGCGATCTTCCGCAACGATCTGGATAATTCCGTGGTCGAACTTGGCGACTTGCTGATCCACGAGGGCCCGGCGCTGCAGGCGCAGAAGGAAGCCGCCAAAATCTTCGGCGCGGAGCGTACTTATTTCGTGCTGAACGGCACCTCCACCTCCAACAAAATCGTCAGCTCCGCCATCGTCGCGCAAGGCGACCTCGTATTGTTCGATCGCAACAACCACAAATCCAACCATCACGGCGCGCTGGTGCTGGCCGGCGGCATACCCGTATACCTGGAAACCGCCCGCAACGCGCATGGATTGATCGGGCCGATCGACTACGCGGCGCTGGATGAAGCCAATCTGCGGCAGAAAATTAAAAGCCATCCGCTGATCACCGATCCGGCTGCCTGGCGGAGAAAAAAACCGTTCCGTCTCGCGATCATCGAACAATGCTCCTATGACGGCACGATCTACGACGCCCAGATGATCTTCGAAAAACTGAGCCCGCTTTGCGACTACATCCTGTTCGACGAAGCCTGGGCCGGGTTCATGAAATTCCACCCGATCTTCATGGGCCGCTTCGCCATGGGGCTGCAGCCCAGGCCTGGCGATGCCGGCATCATCGCCACCCAATCCACGCATAAGCAACTCGCGGGCTTCTCGCAGGCATCCCAGATCCATGTGAAGGATGCCCACACCGCGGCTGAGCGGCGCCATGTCTCGCACCGCCGCTTCAACGATTCCTTCATGCTGCATGCATCCACCTCCCCCTTTTACCCGCTTTTCGCCTCGCTCGATGTCGGGGCGCAGATGATGAAAGGACGCGCCGGCGAAGTGCTCTGGGACGATACGATCAGGCTGGGCATTGAGCTACGCAAAAAAATCCGTGCGATCAAAGCTGGTTATGAGCACGATGTTTCGAGCCCGGAGAAAAATTGGTTCTTCGATCCGTTTGTGCCGGTATTTGTCACGCTGCCCGAGCGTGACGGCAAAATCTGCTGGGAGAACGTGCCGACCGATCGCCTGGCGAGTGATCCGGCATTGTGGGAACTGGTGCCCCACGCCGCCTGGCATGGCTTCGGGGACGTCGTACCCGGTTTTGCCATGACGGATCCGAACAAACTAACGCTGCTAACTCCGGGCATTGACCGCATGACCGGCGAATACCAGGCGCATGGCATTCCGGCCGCGATTCTCGCCGAATATCTGCGTGAGAATCAAATCGTGGCGGAGAAGAACGACCTCAACAGTATCCTCTTTCTGCTGACGCCAGGCCTGGAAGAAAGCAAGGCAGGAACACTGCTGAGCGCACTGTCCGCCTTCAAACAGCTGCACGACCGCAACGCGCCGCTCAGCGAAGTTATTCCCGCTTTCGCGCGCCGTCACGGCGCGCGCTACGCGGGGCTCGGCCTCTACGATCTATGCCATGAAATGCATGATTTTTACCGCGCGCACCATGTCTGCGACCTGCAGCGCGAACAATTCCGCCCGGAACATTTCCCCGCCATCGCCATGTCGCCGCAAGCAGCGGAACAAAAATTCATCCGTAACGAAGTCGAATACCTGCCGATCGATCAGATCGAAAATCGTATCGCGGCTTCCCTCGCTCTGGTCTACCCACCCGGCATCGGGGTGATCGTCCCGGGCGAACGTTACGACGCGCGCGCCCGGCCAATGCTCGACTACCTGAAAATGTTCGAACAGGCCGCCAATCTGTTCCCCGGCTTCGAGAGCGAAATTCAGGGAGTCTACAGCGAGCGCGACGCCGCCGGCCGCATCCGTTTCCATACCTACGTGATCAATGAAACATCAATTAAGGAAAACCAGGAATGAGCAGTCAACTCGGCGTCTATTCCGAAGTCGGGATTCTGCGCGAAGTCATCGTGCACCGGCCGGATCTCAGTCTGACCCGGCTGA
This sequence comes from Rhodovastum atsumiense, assembly GCA_026225115.1. Lineage (GTDB taxonomy): Bacteria > Pseudomonadota > Alphaproteobacteria > Acetobacterales > Acetobacteraceae > Acidocella > Acidocella atsumiense_A. The sequence goes on along the minus strand of JAMFSE010000036.1, from coordinate 14,071 downwards.
CCCCCGGCAACTGCCACGAACTGCTGTTCGACGATGTGATCTGGGTGAAGGAGGCTCGGCTCGAACATGACGCCTTCGTCGATACGCTGCGGGAACGCAATATCATCGTTCATGAATTCGGCAATCTGCTGGCGCAGACCATGGGCGATCCGCGGGCCCGCGCCTGGCTGCTGGACCGGCGCGCCGACATCGCCAATCTCGGCCGCGGCGCGGCGCAGGAAATGCGCGCCTGGCTGGACGCGATGCCGGCGCGCGATCTCGCAACTTTCCTGATCGGCGGCATCGCCCGCGCGGAACTGCCGTTCGCCCCGCAGGGTCTGTTCTCAATGACGCGCGAGGATCATCAATTCATTCTGCCGCCGTTGCCGAACCAGCTTTTTACGCGCGACTCCTCATGCTGGGTTGGCCAGGGCGTCTTCATCAATCCAATGTTCTGGCCGGCGCGCCGGCCAGAGGCGATCAATCTCTCCGCCGTCTACCGCTTCCATCCGCGCTTCAAGGGTGAGGCCTTCACCCGCTATTTCGACGCCGCCGAGGAACATCTGGCGGTGATGAGCGTCGAAGGCGGCGATGTCATGCCGCTTGGCAACGGCGTGGTGCTGATCGGCATGGGCGAACGCTCAACGCCGCAGGCAGTGACCGAATATGCCAGCCGCCTATTCGCAAACGGCGCCGCAACCCGCGTCATCGCCGGGCTGATGCCGCGCGAGCGCAGCAACATGCATCTGGATACCGTCTTCTCTTTCTGCGACCGTGATATCGTCACAATCTACCCCGACGTCGTCAACCATATGCGCGCATTTTCGCTCTACCCCACGGATTCCGGCGACGGCATCCGCGCCGTGGCCGAGCAAGGCAATTTCGTCGACGTCGTCGGCGACGCCATTGGCATCGGCAAACTGCGCCAGATCCCAACCGGCGGTGACGCCTTCGAGGCGGAACGCGAACAATGGGACGACGGCAACAATGTCCTGGCCGTCGCCCCGGGCGTCGTCATCGCCTATAGCCGCAACGTCTATACCAATACATTGCTGCGCAAAGCCGGCGTGGAGGTCATCACCATCGACGGCGCGGAACTTGGCCGCGGCCGCGGCGGCGGTCATTGCATGAGTTGTCCTATTAGCAGAGATGCAGCGTAGAAGTCGCTTTTTTGAAAAAAAGCGACGCAAAAAACTTCTTTTACTCTGGGCCATGGGCGTTGGCCGGTACAACGCCCATGGCCCAGCATCCAAAAGTCTTTTTGGTTCTTTTTCTTCAGAAAAAGAACTGCTTCCCTTCCCTGGAGTCTTAATAAATGTCCTTAAACCTACACGGCCGAAGCGTTCTAGCGCTCGAAGATTTTACCTCGGCGGAGCTTCGTTTTTTGCTGGACCTTGCCAAGGAGCTGAAGGCTGCCAAGCGCGGCGGCTTTGAGCGTCAAAAGCTAACCGGCAAGAACATCGCCCTGCTATTCGAAAAGGATTCCACGCGCACCCGCGCCGGGTTTGAAGTAGCGGCCTATGATCAGGGAGCGCATGTGACGTATATGGGGCCGAGCGGCAGCCATATGGGCCAGTCGGAGACGGTGAAGGACACGGCGCGGGTGCTTGGGCGCATGTATGACGCGATCGAGTTTCGCGGCTTTGCGCAGGCGGATGTGGAAATGCTGGGACGTTATGCCGGCGTGCCGGTTTACAACGGGCTCACCGATTCCTCGCATCCGACACAGATTCTCGCGGATTTCATGACCATGCGGGAATGCACACACAAGCATCTCTCCGATATCCGGTTTGCCTTTATGGGAGACAGCCGCAACAACATGGCGCGTTCGCTCGCCGTAGGCGCTGCCAAGCTGGGAATGGACCTCCGCATCGGCGCCCCCGCCAGTCTGCGCCCAGACGAGAAATTTCTGGGTGGGATCGCGAAAATCTGCGAGGAGTCCGGCGGCCGCGTCAAGTTCACGGCGGATGCCAATGCCGCCGTCGATGGCGCGGATTTCATCTATACGGATGTATGGCTGTCGATGGGCGAGGATGCGTCGCACTGGGGCGAGCGGATCGAGCTGCTGCGCCCCTATCAGGTCAATGCCGCGCTGATGGCCGCCACCGGCAATCCGTTCACGAAATTCATGCATTGCCTGCCATCGTTCCATAATGCGGATACAAAAATGGGCAAGGATATGAAAGATAAATTCGGTATCGATGCGATGGAGGTCACCGACGCCGTGTTCGAATCGCCGGCATCCATCGTTTTCGATCAGGCGGAAAACCGCATGCACAGCATCAAGGCGATTCTCGTCGCGACCCTGGGGTAGAGATCATGCGGATTGTTGTCGCTTTGGGCGGAAACGCTTTGCTTCCCCGCGGCCAGAAGCTTACCGCCGCCCTGCAGCAGAAAACCGCGGCACGCGCTGCCGCTGTTCTGGCGCAAGCCATCGGCGCCGGGCATCAGCTTATCATCACGCATGGCAACGGCCCGCAGGTCGGGCTGCTGGCATTGCAATCCGCGGCCGGGCCGGCGGAATCGCGCTTGCCGCTGGATGCGCTGGGGGCGACAAGCGAGGGTTGGATTGGCTATGCGATTGAGCTGGCGCTGCGCAACGCCTTGCCCGATGGCGCGATTGTCGCCACGTTGATGACGCAGGCTTTGGTGGATGCCGATGATCCGGCGTTCTCCCGGCCGGGCAAACCGATCGGCCCGGTGTACGATGAAGCCACCGCGAGGCTTCTCGCGGAACAGAACCATTGGCAGGTTGCGGCCGACGGTAAATTCTGGCGCCGCGTTGTCGCCTCGCCAAAACCAATGGAGATCTTGGAAATCATTTCCATACTTCGCCTGGTGGATAGCGGCGCAACCGTGATCTGCGGCGGTGGCGGCGGCATTCCGGTCTACCGGGGCCCGGATGGAAAGCTTGCCGGCGTTGAGGCCGTTATCGACAAAGACACCACCAGTGCATTGCTGGCCCTGCGGGCCGGCGCCGACATGCTGATAATGCTGACCGATGTCGACGGCGTGTATCTTGATTACGGCACCAGGGATCAGCATGTGCTTGGCAACACCAGCGCAAGCGCGCTTGCCACCCATGCCGAAGCATTTCAGGCCGGTTCAATGGGGCCGAAAATTGCCGCCGCCTGCGAATTTGTCCATCAATCCGGGAAGCCGGCGGCGATCGGTGCCATGGACGATCTTTGTGAAATCCTTGCCGGCCGGCGCGGAACAGCCATCTACCCGGACAAGGATTTTTAAGTTCAGCCACGAACTTGAGCCGGTCTAAAGCCGGAAATGCGAGAGCCCATTGCCCCGCGGCTTCCAGGCGGGTGCGGCGCGTCACCCTTGCGCCGAGGAAAGCGAGAAGCCGCTTTTTTGAAAAAAAGCGGCGCAAAAAACTTTTGTTACTCTGGGCTATGGGCTGTGGCTGCGTCAGCGCCCATGCCCCAGAGTCATAAAAGTTTTTTGGTTTGCGGGCGGCTGAGCCTTTTTTCAAAAAAGAACCGCTTGCCTTGCCTTAACCGCGCGTACCTTCGAACTTCGCGTTTCCGAACATGCCGAGCTTGGCGGTGCCGAAGATTGTATCGCCTTCCAGTTTCGCCGTGATGCCGAGGGTTATCGCCATCGGCTTGGTCACCGCGATGTCCCAGGTTGCGACCGAGCCATTGACCTTGCCGTTGCTGATTTCAGTTACGGTGCCATCCGCCGCGGTAATCGGCCCTGAAATGGTGCTGCCCGCGGTGATCGCGACAAAGGTCATTTTCTGCGCCCCCACCGGCGAATTCAGCGTAATATTCCATGTGCCGTCAAAAGACATTTTGTTTCTCTCCCTCGGTAAAACATGTGCCGGTACGGCACGTTAAGAATAATCGGCCGCGTTGCCGAATGCCAGTCCCGGCGCGCGCGCAGGCAAAATTTCATTCAAGGCCCGGGTGACGCAGGGATGCGCGCCTGCTCCTGCCGCTTGCCGCTTGCCGCTGTTGATCGCCGCAACCAGCAAGGCGCGCTTGAGGTAGATATGCGCGTCCGGCGGGTTTGCAAAGGCGGCGCGCCGGCGACCGTCCTGCGCGGCAAATGATAGGCCTGCTGTTCAGCCGTGCCTTGAACGGTCAGCGTTGGCCCGGCATGGCTGAGGGCGACGAACATATTGCCGCTGGAAGGCGCGCCGGCCCGGCTATATTCCTCATGCCAGATGAGCTGATGCGTTAATGCAAGGCCGCGGCCGCCATATTCCGCGGGCAGGAAATGCCCGCCCAGCCGACCCCATACTGAGTCTTTTGCCAGGCCATGTCGAATTCCCGCATTTCCGGGCCTTCGCGGGCGCGGGCCTGGCGCGGAATGTTCTGCTCCAGCCAGGCGCGGACCTCGGCACGAAAATTCGAGAGCGCCTGCGTCTCGATCAGCCGCATTGTCAGCGGCCGGTGAAAACGGGGTCGCGCTTTTCCACGAAGGCGGTCACCGCCTCGCGATGATCCTCGCTGAGATGCGACATCGTTTCGAGTCCGAGATGCGCATCCAGCACCGCTTCCACCTGCTGGCGCAGCACCATGTTGATGGCCCGCTTGGTGCCGCGAATCGCGACCGCGGCGCCCGCGGCGAGCTCCTCGGCAATTTCGTTTACCCGGGCGTCGAGTTCTTCGATACTGCCGCAGGCTTCCGTAACCAGCCCAATTTCGGCGGCGCGCGCGCCGGTGATGTTGGCGCCGGTGAGCAGCAGATGGCGCGCGCGCGCATAACCGGCAAGGATCGGCCAGATGAGCGACCCGCCGTCGCCGGCAACCATGCCGACTTTCACATGCGGGTCGCCGATCTTGGCGGTGCTCAGCGCCAAAGTGATGTCGCAGAACAAAGCCAGCGTCGCGCCAAGGCCGATGGCATGGCCGTTGATGCGGGCAATCACCGGCCGGTCCAACTCCAGCAGGTTGACGATGAGGCGCTTCGCCTTCCCCATGCTTTCATTCCAGCGCACGTGATTATCCATATTGGACTTGATCTGCGCGAGATCGCCGCCGGCCGAAAAAGCGCTGCCGGCGCCGGTGAGAATAACGACCTTGGCGTCCGGGTCGCGGCCAATTTCCGGAAAAACGCGCTCGAGCTCCTGATGCATCAGCGGCGTGGTCGCATTGCGCACCTCCGGCCGGTTCAGCGTAACGGTAACGATTTTTCCGCGGCGCTCAACGATCAAGGTCTCATAGCCCTGGTACATCATTAATCCCTAAAACTATTTAACTATGTTGCCGGTTGGTGGTAAACGCGAATGCGGGATTTTTCAAGTCTCAGGATGTCATACAGATAAACCGGCGGAGGAAATATGAACAAGCGCATGTCGCGGTTAATCTGCGCGGCTGCTATCTGGGGCTAAAGAGCGTCGGCCGCGCCATCCGTCCGCAAGGTGCGGTGGTGGCAATGTCTTCCACGGCCGGTCTGATGGGCTGGGATACCAATGCAACCTATAGCGCGACCAAGCATGGCATCATCGGGCTGGTGAAATCGGCGGCCCCCGCCTTCGCCGCCAAGCATGCGCGGCTCAATGCGGTATGTCCCGGCATGATCAACACAAGAATGCTGACGGGGGATTCAAAGGAAGACCCGCTGCAGCCGCCGGAGGATTTGCAGGTTCAACCGTTCCGCGGAATCGGCTCGGCGCAGCATGTGGCGGAACGCGTATTAAATATGCTCCGCTGCCTTCTCCGCGATCATGATCACTGGCGCGTTGGTGTTTCCTGAAATGAGGCGCGACATGATGGCGGCGTCGACCACGCGCAGGCCGTGCAGGCCGCGCAGCCGCAATTGCGGATCGACCACGGCGCCATCGCCACTGCCCATCCGGCAGGTTCCGACCGGGTGGTGCAGGGTGGTGCCGGTTTCGCGCGCATAGGCGAGCATTTCGTCCTCGGTTTCCAGATGCGTGACCGGCATCAGCCAGCGGTCGATCATTTCCGCCAGCGGCGCGGCCGCCACGACATCGCGCACCAGGCGCATGGCGGCGAGTTGCGTTTCACAATCTTCCCGGGCCCTGAGGTAATTGAACAGGATGGCCGGCTGCACATCGCTGTCGGCGGATCTTATATGAACATGGCCGCGCGATTCCGGCCGCAACTGGCAGGGCGCGAAGCTGAGGCCGGGGAAATCATCGGCGAGCATGCGCTTTGCCGTGTAGGATTCCGGCTTCATTGAAGCCGGCGTGATATGCATTTGAACATCGGGCGCCACCAGCTCCGGTTTTGAGCGGATGAAGGCGAGAAGCTGCGCGGAGGATTGCGCCAGCAGCCCGCCGCATTCCTCCCCCTGATCCAGCGCATTCCGAAGCGCCGCATTCATGGGAACAACTTATTCTAAGTTAGATGTTTAGCCTAGCGCAGTTCGTTCGCTCCAGAAGCGGCCTCGGCTATTTTACGAAGCTGTGGTCCATGATATCGATGACGGTGGCGGCGCCGAGCCAGCCATTCATGGTCCGCTTCACGAATTCGGTATGTTTGCGCCAATGCGCTTCGGTCGCATCACCATCGCCGCTCTCGATCAAGGTGATCAATTTTTCCATCGAGCGAAGACCGCGGCGCTTGGCCGGACTATTGTCGATCTGTTGTCCGGCCGCGACCGTGGCACTTGCCCAATAGGCTTCGAAAATGCTGTTGAGCATTCCCATCAGCAAGGACAATGGCGGCACATCGGCAAGCTCGATCAATTTGTTCCTGAAGCGCGCGGTCGCCATGCCGAATGCGAAATCGTTGTCGAATTTATCGATGCCGTCGGCGATGCTTTCCCGCAAAATCGCCGGCGCCGTATCGCTGAATTTTTCCGCCAGAATCCGCGCCGCGGCGGGCTCCACCAATATGTGAACCCGATAGATATCCGACAGCGTGGTGCCGCTGCTTTGCAGGAGCAGACTAACATAGCGCGTCGCGACATCGACACTCGGCCGCCGCACGATCGCACCGCCGCGGGCGCCGCGGGAGATGGTGATCAGCCCTTCGGATTCAAGAATTCGGATGGCCTCACGCAAGGTCGGCCGGGAGACGCCGAACCTCGCCATCATCTCGCTCTCGGGCAGCAAGGTGGAGCCTTCCTTGATCTCGCCGCGGACGATCTGCTTGCGCAGGTCTCCTGACACCAGTTCGGCCGCCTTGGGAACGCGGACCAGATGGCTTCGCTTCATCTTGAAATCGTTGTTGTCCAGGGGTACGGCAACCTTTCCATTTAATATCAACGGCCTAATTCTTCGCTACCGCATCGGCAGCCAGATCCGGAACCGGTCATCCATCGCAATTTCTGTACAAAGCTAATATATTGAACCCTTAAATAATACAACCTAGTCGGCGTTCCGCGGGGGGCGGGTCGCCGGCGGCCGCTCAATCCGCCGGCTTGCGGCGCTCGCAAGCGGAGATGATGAAATAATCCGCCGCGGGGGCCGCGGGGGCCGCTTCCGCGGCCGCACAGGCGCGCAGCCGATGACCACGAACAAAAGTCTCAACGACCGAATTTTTAGGATTGGAGTAGCGCCATGCGGCTGAGCGGAAAAATTGCGATTATCACCGGCGCGGCCTCGGGACTTTGCCAGGCGACCGCGGAGCTTTACGCACGCGAAGGCGCAAAAGTTGTGGCCGGCGACCTCAATACCGAGACGCTTGATGCGGTGGCGGCCAAGGTGCGCGAAGCCGGCGGCGAAATGACCGCCGTTCAGACCAACATCGCCATTCGCGAACAGGCCGAAGCGCTGGTGGACGCGGCGCTCGCCCGCCATGGCCGTCTCGACATCCTGGTCAACAATGCCGGCGTACTCGATAATTTCTCGAAGCGGGTCAACGGCGCGATCATTCCGGTCGATGGCGGTTGGACCACCTGCTAGTTCATTCCGATATCATTCATAAAATTCAGGGCCGCAAAACGCGGCGTCACCGTCCTTTTCAGGAGAAGCAAGCATGAGCCCGGAATCCGCCGCATCCAAGAACCAGCGTTTCGTGATCATCGGCGCCGGCATGGCCGGCGTCCTTGCCGTCATCAAGCTGCGCGAGGCCGGCTATCACAACCTCGCCATCTATGAAAATGGCAAATGGCACATCACCACCAAAGCCGGAATGACGGATGTTGCGGACTACGTCATCGCCGCCACCGGCGTGCTGCATCACCCCGCCTATCCGGCAATTCCGGGACTTGGGCAAAATGCTGAGGACGAAACATCGATTGACGCCATCGCGGCCGGCATTCGGCCGGCTGACATCAAAACCAACCCTGAGAGTCCAGTGCCCAGTTTTATCGCACCCGGCACGCCAACGATCCAAACGCTAAACATGCATCTTGAAAACCACCATTTTCTCGCTGGTCATGTCATGCATCGTAAAAGGAATGCCGCCGACTCCGTAACCGGATTGGTGGCGGCCGGCAAACGGCATCCAGTCCACGCGGAACGCAGTATGATCATTCACCATCACCGCGGATGCGTCGAGCAGCTTCGCGGCGCGCAACGCGACGTCGATATCCTGTGCGAACACCGCGGCCTGAAATGCAACCGGAAGACTGTTTGCGCGCGCAATGGCTTCATCAAGCTGGCTATAGCCATAGATGCAGGTCACCGGGCCAAACACCTCCTCGCGGGACAATCTCGCATCCGCAGGCGGCTCCACGACCACCGTGGGCGCGTAGACATGTTCACTGACCCTGCTGCCGCCGGTAACAATGCCGGCCCCCGCCGCCGCAGCCGCCTTCACCCAGTCATCAACCCGCGAGACCTCCCTGGGCAAAATCAACGGTCCCATCTCCGTCTCCGGCAATGCCGGATCGCCAACCCGCAATGTTTTCACCCGCGCGGTAAAGCGCGCGAGAAAATCGTCTTTGACGTCCTCATGCACGAATATCCGCTGCACCGAGACGCAGACCTGGCCGGCATGATAATAGCCGCCTTTCACCAGCGGCTCCACGATGGCACCCAGGTCGACGGACCGGTCGACAATGACCGGCGCCGCGCCCCCATGCTCGAGCGCGCAGCGGGCACCGGGCGCCAGTTTTGAGCGCAGGGACCATCCCACCTTGGCCGAGCCGATAAAGCTGAAAAAGCCGACCCTCGTATCGGTGACAAGTTTTTCTGCCAGCGCATTGTCATCCACCACGGCCAGTTGGCACCAATCCGGCGGCAACCCCGCCGCATGCACCAGGTCCACAAAATGCCTGCAGGTGAGCGGCGTCGTTGCCGCCGGCTTGATGATGACCGGGCAGCCGGTGGCAATGGCCGGCACCACCTGGTGAACGATAAGATTAAGCGGATGGTTGAACGCCGATATTGCCGCCACGATGCCGATCGGCTCCAGGGTGGTAAATGCCCATCGGCCCTGGCTGGCCGCGGTCAGCCCCATGGGGATTTCCCGTCCGGCCCGGTGTTCCAGCTCGCCGGCGGCGCCCTCGATCCCATTGACGGCTCTCGCCGTCTCAATGCGCGCGTCAATCAGCGGCTTGCCGCCCTCGCGCGCAATCAGCATCGCGAAAATCTCGAAATCACGCTCGACCAGCCTCGCCAGGCGGCGCAGGATTTCTATGCGCTCGAAGGCCGGCAACCAGCTGCGACGGTTCGAGAAACAAGCTGCGGCCCGGTCGAGCTTTGCGGCAATCCCGGCCGCATCATCTGTCGCAATCTCTTCGATAACGGAACCGTCGAACGCTTGCCTGACAAACATCGCCTTTCTCCTCAAACTGTTTCCCTAGCAGCCGGCCGGCCCCGGTATCGGGCAGCCGTTCCTGCAATCGTAACCATATTCCACCCGAAAGCCACCAAATACCTGAAGCCATGCTGCCGTCGGCGCTGATCCCCGCAGGGCCGTCCTGGAACGGCTTTTCATCCGGCCTTTAACGCAGTACGGCTTTCTCCTGCGATCTGAAGTTTCGTAATGAACGCGGTCTTTCGGTGTATTCCGTGCCGCAAGGGGCAAAAACTGCGTGGATAATAAAACCCGGTTCGCCATTTCCTTCGGGCTGATCCTGGCCACACTGATGCAGGCGCTGGACACCACCATCGCCAATATCGCTTTGCCCTATATGCAAGGCAGCGTCTCCGCCAGCCAGGACGAGATCGCCTGGGTGCTGACCTCCTATATCGTCGTCACCGCCATCATGACGCCGCCGGTCGGGTTCCTGGCCAACCGCTTCGGCATCCGGCGGGTGCTGCTGGTCTCCATCACCGGCTTCGTCATCGCCTCCATGCTCTGCGGCGCCGCGCAATCGCTGTCGCAGATCGTTGTGTTCCGCTGCCTGCAGGGCGCATTCGGCGCCGCCATCAACCCGCTGACACAGACCACTTTGTTCAACATCTACCCGCCCGAAAAACAGGGCCGCGCGATGTCCAGCTTCGGCATCGTCACCATGGCCGCCCCCGTGATCGGGCCGGTGCTGGGCGGCTGGCTCACCGCCGATTTCTCCTGGCGCGCGGTATTCTACATCAACATCCCGCTCGGCCTGCTGGCGCTGACGGGCGTGTTCATCTTCCTGCCCGAAAGCAAAAAATCTGCCGGGCTGAAGTTGGACTGGATCGGCTTCGGAACCCTTAGCCTGGCCATCGGCGCGCTGCAGGTCCTGCTGGACCGCGGCACCGAGCAGGACTGGTTCTCCTCCCCCGAAATCATCATCGAGGCGGTCATCGCCGGCATCGCCTTCTACCTCTTCCTGGTGCAGACCTTCACCTCAACCTCGCCGTTCATCCGGCCGGCCATATTCCGGGACCGGAATTTTCTGGCCGGCACAATCTTCACCGCCTTCATGGGCGTCACCATGTTCGCGGCCTTCTCCCTGCAGCCGCCTTTCCTGCAGGAATTGATGAACGAGCCGATCGTCACCTCCGGCCTGGTGATGGGACCGCGCGGGCTGGGCACCGTCATCTCCATGCTGCTGAGCGGCCGGCTGATCGGCAAACTGGATACGCGGCTGATCCTGTTCACGGGCATGGCCATCACCTGCTGGTCGTTCTACGCCATGAGCAGCTGGTCGCTCGATGTTTCGGTGCAGCAGATCGCGGTCGAGGGCTTCGTGCAGGGGTTCGGACAGGGCATGGTTTTCATCCCGCTGACCACGGTGACCCTGGCCACCATGTCGCCGGCGCAGCGGCCGGAAGGGGCCAGCGTCTATAATCTGTCGCGCAACCTCGGCCAGAGCATCGGGGTTTCAATCGTCAACAGCATGCTGTCGCATAATGTGCAGGTGAATCACGCCAATATCGCCAATCAGGTCACCGCCTTCAACCGGCAGCTTACCGCACCGCATGTAGCGATGTTCTGGAACCCCTTCACCGCGCATGGACGCGCCGCCCTCGATGCGGTGTTGAACCAGCAGGCACAGATGATCGCCTATAACGACGACTATAAATTTTTGATGTATACGACACTGTCAACGCTGCCGCTGCTGTTCTTCTTCAAAAAGCAGATGCGGCCAACATCAAACCCGGCACCAAACCCTGGAACAAGCCCCGCGGCAAAACCGGCATGAACCCGGCCCAAATCATCGGAGGAAAATAAATGTTCACCTTGCGTTTCGACATGCGTGCGCCCGCCACCGGCGCCCCGGCCCGGGAACTCTACCAGGCGGCGATCGATATTGCCGAATATGCCGAAACCCGCGGCATGCTGGCCACCGTCCTGTGCGAGCATCACGGTTCAAGCGACGGCTATCTGCCGGCCCCGCTGATCCTGGCATCGGCCATCGCGGCACGCACCAAGCAGGCGCATATCACCATCGCGCTGATCCTGCTGCCGCTCTATGACCCGATCCGCCTGGCCGAGGAGATGGCGGTGCTGGACATCATCAGCGCCGGCCGCGTCAGCCTGGTCGCCGGCATCGGCTACGTCCCATCGGAATATGAGATGGCCGGCGTCGATTTCAAAAAACGCGGCAAGATCGCCGACACCAAGTTCGAACTGCTGTTGAAAGCCAAAACCGGCGAGGCTTTCGAATATGAGGGCCGCCACATCCACGTAACGCCGCCGCCGCTCACACCCGGCGGCATGCGCGTCAGCGGCGGCGGCGGCAGCATACCGGCAGCCCGGCGCGCCGGCCGCCTTGGCATCGACTTCGTCGCACAGGCCTCCGATCCGGCGTTCAAGACAGCCTATGACGACGCCGCGCGCGAGGCCGGGTTGGCGCCCGGCAACTGCATGATGCCGCCCAGCGGCGTCCCGCAGGTGGTGTTCGTCGCCGAAGATGTGGAGGCCGCCTGGGCCGAACTCGGTCCCTATCTGATGCATGACGTGCTGACCTATGGCGAATGGAATGCCGGCCGTGACGCACCGGCCAGCGTCAGCTTCGTGAAAACGATCGACGAACTGCGGGCCGAGAACCGTACGCATAAAATCTACGCGGTTGCCGAAGCGGTCGCCGTCATCCGGCAGGGCATGCCGCTGGCGCTGCATCCGCTGATCGGCGGCCTGCCGCCGGAAATCGCCTGGAAATACTTGAGGGTCGTAACCGAGCAGGTAATGCCGGCGCTCAAATCACCCTAGAGCGCGATCGTTTTAGGTTTGCTCAGCTCGAGCAGACCTAAAACGTGAATCGGCCTCAGCAAAAACCGGCGGTCCGCGGGCCGCCGGTTTTTGCATGTCGATGTTTGCATGTCTTGTGATTGTAACAGGATCATGCTTGACCCTGGCGGTCAAAAGCTATTTTTGACGGTTGGCTGAACTTGGCTGAACCACCCGTCTGGAAGAACCTGCGACATGCACCCGAAGGTGAACGATAGATTTCAAAAGCTCGCGGAAAAATACGAATTGCAGGGCGCATTTCTGGAAATCGGCGTGACGGACAGAGACAGCGCCATCCTATCCGGCGATTATTTTGCGGGCAGACCGGAGCGCTTCGCCACCAACCTCACTGAAAAAGAAATCCTGGAGGCCGACGAGACGGCCATCCATCTCGTCCGCTGCAATTCGAATAACATGGCAGGCGTGTTCGATGACGGGCATTTCAACACCATCCTGTCGAACAATGTGATCGAGAATGATAAATATTTCTGGCGATCCCTCGATGAAATGAAGCGCATCCTGGCGCCCGGCGGCATCCTGGTCATCGGCGCGCCTGCTTACGTGCCGAGTAACACGCTGAAACGCGACATTGAAAATATGCCGCTCCACAAGACCACGGTAACGATGGATGTGCAGCCAGGCCCGGACTACTGGCGTTTCAGCCGCCTGGCCTTCGGGGAAGTTCTTTGCGAGGGGCTGGAAATTCTGGAAATAACCGTGACGGGGCGGGTCCCCATGATGATCGCGGTGGCGCGCAAGCCGCTGGACGGCCAGCCGGCGGCGCCGTGGCAGGATTTGGAAGATTTCGATCCCGAAATGCCGGTCAAGCCAAAAGGCGGCGGCGGCAACGGCAAAAAAGCCAAGCAGAAAACGCCCAAGCAGTTGCTCCGGGAAGCCAAATTGCAGGCGCGCGCGGAAAAAATGCAGGCCAGGGCCGCGGCTGAAGGGTTAACGGAAAATCCAGCGGAAGGATCTTCGCCGCCGCTCAAGGGTCAGGCGGCGAAAGCGGCCAGGCTGCAGGAACGCGCTGCCAAAAAACAGGCGCGCGAGGCCAAGCAGAATGCGCGCAACGCCAAGGCGGAGGCTTTGCCGGGCGAGCGCGAAGGCGCCGCGCCGCCCAAAGGAAAGCTCAAGCGCACCGGCAAAAGGCCGGATAGCGGCGATGGCGATCATGAAACCGAGGCCTAGCAGCCAGGAATTCACGGAGGGCATTAACTCCGACTAAACGCACAAAGCGTAGCAAGGATCGCGAAACTACGGATCCTTGCCATGCCGCGTGCGCATCTGACTCCATGCTTTGCTTTTTCGACGCTATTGTTTCTGGCCCTGGCGTCCGGGCCGGCTTGCGCCGCATCGGTTCCGGCGCAAAATCCCGCCGGCCTTGCCGGCGTCATGACACGATGGCAGACCACCAGCAAAACAGCCTGCCAGCAGACGTTCGACGGGCTGGCGGACGAGCCGGATTGTCCGCGCTCCCTGACGTTCAGTATCACGCCCAATCTTACCGGGCTGAGCCTGCAGAGCTGGGTAAACACCTTGGCCTCGGCCGGCGTGAGTACCGGCGTGATCTATGTCATGCCCGGCTACCGGCTGCCATCCACGCCGGTCATCAG